>NZ_CDRTCT010000038.1:0-42230 GCF_977054455.1 Parabacteroides sp.
GTACTACAGAAGGATTTGTCAACAAATTAAAGATGATTAAAAGAATGTGTTATGGACGAGGAAGCATAGAACTACTCAAAAGAATGATGATTTGTGTATAAGGCAGCAAAAGTGAACAAGACCCAATGAATTTTCCTGCAAGGGTAATATTTTTTAATAATCTTATATATACTATAACGCTGATTGTCAACACTCTTTAAATAAGCCGTTTTTGAGGGGGATATTGTCGGTTTTAACAATTCGGAAGGGGCAAGGCAAAGGTGGCTTTCGGTTGTTTTTATATATAAATGGAACAATTTATTATTCATATTGACCTTTCCGAGGTTGCCTCGCCGGGATAATTTTGCCTTTAAATAAATACACTTAAATTATGAAACGGATTTATTTGATTTTAGCAGGCATTCCCTTGATATTTTTTATTTCTTGTGCCCGGCCGGAGAAGGGGACAAAGGAGTTTCAGACAGTCAAGACCGATACGGTCGTTTCCGCCAGCGGCCAGACCGCCCTCCAGTTTCCGGGAAAAGTGAAGGCGGCGCAGGATATCAGCCTGGCCTTCCGTGTGAGCGGGACAATCCGTAAAATATATGTGGAAGACGGCGCCCGCGTGCGGGAAGGACAACTGCTGGCCGAGTTGGATCCGGCGGATTACCAGGTGCAGCTGGATGCTACGGAAGCCGAATACAAGCAGATCAAGGCGGAAGCCGAACGTGTCATGGCGCTTTATGAAGAAAACGGGACGACGCCTAACGCCAACGATAAAGCCGTGTACGGCCTGAAACAGATCACCGCCAAATATCAGCACCACAAAGACCAGTTGGAATACACCCGGCTGTATGCTCCTTTCGGCGGTTTCGTACAGAAAAAACTGTTCGATGCGCATGAGACGATCGGAGCGGGTATGCCCGTGATCTCGATGGTCAGCGCCGGCATTCCGGAGGTGGAGATCAACCTTCCGGCAGCCGACTATATCCGGCGGGACCGGTTCGATGGCTACCGCTGCACGTTCGACCTCTATCCGGGAGAAACTTATCCTTTGAAATTGATCAGCGTCACTCCGAAAGCCAACGCGAACCAGCTGTACACGATGCGCCTGCAAATGGTTCCCGGCAAGTTGCCGCTCCCTTCGCCGGGAATGAATACGATGGTCACGATCTATTGCAATGAGGGCGATTCGCAGCCGGTTTCCGTTCCGGGCGGGGCACTTCTGCAAAAGGATGGCAAAACGTATGTGTTTGTCTATGATCCGTCCGCGGGGAAAGTCCATAGCCGCGAGGTGACGGTTCTGCGCCTGTTGTCCGACGGACGTGCGATGGTCGTTTCCGATACGCTGCATGCCGGTGAAATCGTGGTTGCTTCCGGCGTGCATCATATTGAAGATGGAGAAAATGTCCGGCCTTTGGCTACCGGTTCTAAAACGAATGTAGGAGGATTGTTGTGATGGATATAAGTAAATGGGGATTTCAGAACCGGAACCTGGTCTATTTCCTGGTTGCGGTTTTGCTGGCGGGCGGAGCTTTGGCCTGCTATCAGATGAGTAAGCTGGAAGATCCGGAGATCAAGGTGAAGCTGGCGATGGTGGCGACGACCTATCCGGGCGCCTCGGCCCATCAGGTGGAGCTGGAAGTGACGGATGTGCTCGAAAAAAGCATCCGTAAGATGGACAATGTCGATAATGTCGAAAGCTATTCGTTCAACGATCTGTCCCTGATCCAGGTCGAACTGCTGACGACCGTCAAGGATGACGACGTGGAGCAGCATTGGGACCTTCTCAGGCGGAAAGTGAACGATGCCTCCGCCTTGCTTCCTTCCGGAGCCGATAGACCGATCGTACAGGACGATTTCGGCAAGGTGTTCGGTATGTTCTACGCCTTGACGGGCGATGGCCTGTCCGATCGCGAGATGTCTGACTACGCCGAGTTGATCAAACGGGAAGTTGTCGAAATAGAAGGAGTGGACCGGGTGGATATTTATGGCGAACGCCCCGAATGCATCAACATCTCCCTGCTGCAGGACCGCATGGCCAACCTCGGCGTGAAACCGGCCGAAGTCCTGGCCACCTTGAACGGACAGAACGAGACGACCTACAGCGGCTACTACGATAACGGGGACAACCGTATCCGCGTGACGGTGAACGACCGTTTCAAGACCGTGGACGACATCGGCAAGATGCTTATCCAAGGCCATGACGACGACCAGTTGCGCCTGCGCGACATAGCCCTGATCGAGAAGGGGTATGAAGATCCTACCCGTAACGAGATGTTCTATAACCGGGAGCGGTCGATCGGTATTCTGGTAGCCGCTTCGAGCGGTTCGGATATCGTGAAGGTCGGCAAAGCCGTGGAAACGAAGCTGGCGGAATTGAAAGACAACCGCCTGCCGGCCGGAGTGGATTGCCATAAGATATTCTATCAGCCCGAACGTGTGGGAGATTCGCTGGGGACGTTTGTCGTCAACCTGATCGAATCCGTCGCCATCGTCGTGTTTATCCTGATGCTGGCGATGGGGTTCAAGAGCGGCCTGATCATCGGCGTCAGTTTGGTGGTGACTGTTTTCGGATCATTCCTTTTCCTGCAATACGCCGGGGGAACGATGCAGCGCGTCTCTCTGGCGGCTTTCGTGCTGGCGATGGGGATGCTGGTGGACAACGCCATCGTGATCATCGACGGCATATTGGTGGACTTGAAAGCCGGGAAAGACAAGATGGAGGCGATGACCGCTATCGGGCGGCAGACGGCGATGCCGTTGTTAGGGGCGACCCTGATCGCCATTATCGCCTTCCTGCCGATCTATATGTCGCCGGATACGGCAGGGGTTTATACGCGCGACCTCTTCATCGTACTGGCGGTTTCGCTGCTGCTGAGCTGGGTGTTGGCATTGCTCCACGTCCCGTTGATGGCCAACCGGCAGTTGCATCCGGCGGTGGAAGCCGGCAGTTCCGGCAAACGTATATATAAAGGTAAGATATACGCAGTGCTGCGGGCTGCTTTGCGTTTCGGATTGTCGCACCGACTCGGCTTCACGCTGGCGATGGTCGCTTTGTTGCTTTTGTCCGCCTACAGCTACCGGTTCCTGCGCCAGGGATTCTTCCCCGACATGGTGTACGACCAGCTGTATATGGAATACAAACTTCCGGAAGGCAATAATTCTACCCGTGTGGCGAATGACCTGAAAGAGATAGAATCCTACCTGAAAACCCGGAAGGAGATCACGAACGTGACTGCTTCCATCGGTGGGACGCCGGGACGTTACAACTTAGTGCGGAGCATTGCCAATCCTTCGCTGTCCTACGGGGAGCTGATCATCGACTTTACATCTCCCGGCGAGCTGGTCAAGAATATAGACGAGATACAGGAGTACCTGACCCGGCAGTATCCGGATGCCTACGTCAAGTTGAAACGTTATAACCTGATGTTCAAGAAATATCCCATCGAGGCCCAGTTCTTAGGACCCGATCCTGCCGTCCTGCACCGTTTGGCGGACAGCGCACGGCACATTATGGAGAATACGCCGGAAGTCTGCCTGATCACGACCGACTGGGAGCCGCAGGTCCCGGTCCTGACAATCGAGTACGACCAACCGGCCGCCCGTGCGTTGGGATTGAGCCGTAGCGACGTGAGCCTTTCGTTGCTGGCGGCTACGGGTGGTATCCCTATCGGTTCTTTCTACGAGGGCATCCATAAAAACAACATCTACCTGAAATGCCTGGACGGGCAGGGGAAACCGATCGAGGACTTGGGGAACACGCAGGTCTTTTCGACGCTCCCTTCGCTGAACGGCCTGCTGAACGAAGAAAACATGGTGAAACTGACAGCCGGGACACTCTCGAAGGAGGAACTGATCGAAAGCCTGATGGGCAGCATGCCGCTGAAACAGATCAGCAAAGGAATCGACGTGCGCTGGGAGGACCCGGTCGTCCCTCGTTACAACGGACAGCGCAGCCAGCGCGTGCAATGCTCTCCCGTTCCGGGTGTCGAGACGGAAAAAGCACGGTTGGCGGTCGCGGAGAAGTTGGAGCAGATCGGACTTCCCGAAGGCTATTCGCTGCAATGGCAGGGAGAGAAGAACGCCAGCGACCAGTCCATGAAGTATCTGTTCAAGAATTTCCCGCTGGCCATAATCCTGATGATCGCGATCCTGATCATGCTGTTCAAGGATTACCGCAAGCCGGCTATCATCTTCTGCAGTATCCCGATGGTATTTGTCGGAGTGGTGATGACGATGCTGGTGACCGGCAAGACGTTCAACTTTGTCGCCATTGTCGGGACATTGGGGCTGATCGGAATGATCATCAAGAACGGCATCGTGCTGATGGACGAGATCACTTTGCAGATCGGGCAGGGGACGGAGCCGGTCACCGCCTTGATCGACAGTGCCCAAAGCCGTCTGCGTCCGGTGATGATGGCGGCCCTGACCACGATCCTGGGGATGATCCCGTTGCTGACCGACGCCATGTTCGGTTCGCTTGCAGCTTCCATCATGGGCGGCCTGCTGTTCGGCACGGTGATCACACTCGTTTTTATTCCTGTCCTATACGCATTATTCTTTCATATTAAACATGTAGACTGATGAAGAAAATATCGATTATCCTGTTGTCTCTTCTCTGCCCGTCGTCTCTTTTCGCGCAGGAGACGTTGAGCTTGCAGCAGTGCCGGGAAATGGCGTTGCAATATAATAAGGAAATGGCGGCATCGGTGAAGCAGACCGAAAGCGCCCTGTACACGATGAAAAGCTATAAGGGGAATTTCTTCCCGAACTTCACCGCCGGCGGAACGGGCCTCTACAGTACGGCAGACGGCGGATTCGGGATTGAAGGCGGCAACCTGCCCGTTATCCTGCCTGATGTTGCCGGAAATTTTATGCCGACGGGCACATATGCTTATTTCCCCGGCATCAATCTCGATTATAAGGTCGGGACGGTCTATACGGGCGGCATCCGGGTCGAGCAGCCGCTTTATATGGGCGGCAAGATCCGGGCGGCCTACCGGATGTCTGTCTTGGGAAAAGAGATGGCCGAGATGAACGAGGTACTGACGGCGACGGAAGTGATCCTGAAAACGGACAAAGCCTATGCCCTCGTCGTGAAAGCGCAGGAGATGAAGAAAGTGGCGGATAAATACAACGCCGTGCTCCGGGAACTGCTGTCGAATGTCGAGAGCGCTCACAAGCATGGCCTGAAACCGAAGAACGATGTCCTGAAAGTGCAGGTGAAACTGAATGAAAGCGAACTCTCGATCCGTAAGGCGGAGAACGCCCTGCGGCTGGCGACCATGAACCTTTGCCATCTGATCGGCAAACCGCTTGTCTCCGACATCCGTATTTCCGGCGACTATCCGGCGGTCGGAAAGGGGCTGGATGTCCGGGTTTCCGATATCAGCACCCGTCCCGAATATGCCATCCTGGACAAACAGGTCGAGATCGCCGGGCAGCAGGTGCGGCTGAACCGTAGCGAACTGTTGCCCAAAGTCGGCATCATGGGGTCTTATGATTATGTGCACGGTTTCGAACTGAACGACCAGATGTTGATGGACAAAGGCAGTTTCTCCGTCTTGTTGAACGTGAGCATCCCGCTTTTCCATTTCGGCGAGCGGAGCAACAAGGTACGTGCCGCCAAAGCCAAGTTAGTGCAATCCCGCCTGGAACAGGAAAACATGAACGAACAAATGATGCTGGAACTGACACAAGCCGCCAACAACCTCGACGAAGCCCGGCTGGAAAGCGAACTTTCCGACCGTTCGCTCCTCCAGGCCGAAGAAAACATGAAGGTCAGCAAAAGCCAGTACGAAGTGGGCCTGGAGACGCTCTCGGACTATCTCGAAGCGCAGGCTTTGTGGCAGCAGGCTTATGAAACGCAGGTCGATGCGCGTTTTCAGTTCTATTTGAATTATGTCGGTTATCTCAAGGCGGCAGGGGCTTTATATGATTCCGTCCCTTCCCTGCCGAAGAAAAAATGACAAATCGGGAGCCATGTAATAAATATTACCTATCAGTTGATCGATAAACCTTATCCTTGCATCCGGTGTTAGTATATAATAAATGCTTACATTGCACAAAACTCATTTAAACCGGATATTCCATGAAAGAGAAAATCGATCAGTTAGCGGCTCTTAACCACCAGGCAGAATTGGGTGGGGGAGAAGACCGGATCGCCAAGCAACATGCGGCAGGAAAATTGACTGCCCGTGAACGTATTGAACTGCTCCTTGAAAAGGGAAGTTTTGTCGAAGTAGACAAGTTTGTCACCCACCGTTGCACCGAGTTCGGACTGGAAAAACAGCGTCCGTTGGGCGACGGGGTGGTTACCGGCTACGGGATGATAGGTAAACGCACGGTTTTTGTCTTCGCTCAAGACTTCACGGTCTTTGGCGGCGCCCTCTCCGAAACGTATGCGCGTAAGATTTGTAAGATTATGGATATGGCGATGCAGTTGGGAGCTCCGGTGATCGGTCTGAACGATTCGGGCGGGGCACGTATCCAGGAAGGCGTCCGTTCGCTCGCCGGGTATGCGGAGATATTCCTGCGCAACTCGCTGGCTTCGGGTGTGATCCCGCAGATCAGCGCCATCATGGGCCCGTGTGCCGGAGGAGCCGTCTATTCGCCTGCGCTGACCGACTTTATCTTTATGGTGAAAGATTCCAGCTACATGTTTATCACAGGTCCCGAAGTAGTCAAGAGCGTGACGCAGGAAGAGGTGACCATGAACGAACTGGGCGGATCGGAAGTGCACAGCACGAAATCGGGCGTCGCCCATTTCACCGCCGACAACGACATGGAATGCATCCTGAAGATACGCGAACTGATGTCCTTCCTGCCGAACAACAACATGGAGGAACCCCCGTTCGTCCCGACTACCGACAGTGCGAACCGCATCGACGAAAACCTGAACAACCTGGTCCCGACCAATCCGAACCAACCCTACGACATGCGCGAACTGATCCTTTCGGTGGCGGACGACAACAACTTCTTCGAAGTACAGGAAGAATACGCCCGCAACATCCTGATCGGCTATATCCGCCTGAACGGGAAGACGGTCGGCGTCGTTGCCAACCAACCGGCCGCTCTCGCCGGGACGCTCGATATCAATGCGTCGGTCAAGGCCGCCCGCTTCGTCCGTTTCTGCGACGCGTTCAACATCCCGTTGCTGACATTCGTGGACGTGCCGGGATTCCTTCCGGGCGTGAACCAGGAATATGAAGGCATTATCCGCCACGGGGCCAAACTGCTCTACGCCTATTGCGAGGCGACCGTCCCGAAAGTCACGGTGATCACGCGCAAGGCCTACGGAGGCGCCTACGACGTGATGAGTTCCAAGCATATCCGCGGCGATATCAATTTCGCCTATCCGACGGCCGAGATCGCCGTGATGGGGCCGGACGGCGCCGTCAACATCCTTTTCCGCAAAGAGCTGAAGAAAGCCGAGGATGTGGACAAGAAACGCAAGGAGTTGCAGGACGATTACCGCGAGAAATTCGCCAACCCTTACCGCGCCGCCGAGTTGGGATATGTCGACGAGATCATCGAACCGTCCGTTACCCGTCCGCGCCTGATCCGCAGCTTCGAGCTGCTGGCCAACAAGCGGCAGTCCAACCCGCCGAAGAAACATTCCAATATCCCACTTTAAAACGCAGCCGTTATGATTAAGAAAGTATTAGTAGCCAACCGCGGCGAGATCGCCATGCGTATCTTTCGTACCTGCCGCGTGATGAATATCCCCACCGTCGCCATCTATACCCATGTCGACCGTGGCGCCCTGCATGTCCGGTATGCCGAAGAAGCCTACTGCATCTCCGAGGATGCGGCCGACACTTCCTACCTCAAACCCGAACTGATCCTCTCGATCGCCAAGAAAACGGGAGCCGCCATCCATCCCGGATACGGTTTCCTGTCGGAGAATGCCGATTTCGCCCGCCGTTGTGAGGAAGAAGGCGTGATCTTTATCGGTCCGAGCGCCGACGTGATCGCCCGCATGGGAGTCAAGACCGAAGCGCGTAAGATCATGGCGGACGCCGGTGTCCCGATCGTCCCCGGAACCAAGGAACCCGTTGCCGGCCTCGAAGAGGTCCGCCGCGTGGCAGCCGAAATCGGTTACCCCATCATGCTGAAAGCCCTTGCCGGAGGCGGTGGAAAAGGAATGCGCCTGGTGCGCGACGAGGCAGGGCTGGACGAAGCCTTCCGCCTTTCCCGTTCGGAAGCAGCCAACTCGTTCGGCGATGATGCCATCTATATCGAGAAATACATCGAACATCCGCACCATATCGAGGTGCAGGTCCTGGGCGACAAATACGGCAATGTGATCCATCTCTACGACCGCGAATGCTCCATCCAGCGCCGTAACCAGAAAGTGATCGAAGAGGCCCCGTCGCCCTTCGTCAAGGAGGAGACGCGCCGGAAGATGTTGGAGGTTGCCGTCGAAGCCTGCAAGAAGATCGGCTACTACAGTGCCGGGACGCTTGAATTCATGATGGACAAGGACCAGAATTTCTACTTCCTCGAAATGAATACCCGTCTGCAGGTCGAGCATTCCGTGACCGAAGAGTGTACCGGTGTCGACCTCGTGCGCGACATGATCCTCGTGGCCGCCGGAAATCCGCTTCCCTATAAGCAGGAAGACATCGAGTTCCGCGGCGCCGCCATCGAATGCCGCATCTATGCCGAGGATCCGGAGAACAACTTCATGCCGTCGCCCGGCGTCATCAAGGTGCGCGAAGCTCCCGAAGGGCGCAACGTGCGTCTGGACAGCGCCGCCTACGCCGGTTTCGAAGTCTCCCTCCACTACGACCCGATGATCGCCAAGCTGTGCGCCTGGGGACGTAACCGCGAGTCGGCCATCTCCAACATGGTGCGTGCCCTCCGCGAATACAAGATCCTGGGGATCAAGACGACGATCCCGTTCCACCAGCGTGTGCTGCACAACGCGACCTTCCTCTCCGGCAACTACGACACGACCTTCATCGACACCAAGTTCGACAAGGAAGACCTGAAACGCCGCCAGAGCAATGATCCGCTTGTAGCCGTGATCGCTGCCGCCATCAAACATTTCGAGCAGGAGAAGGAAGCAGCCGCGCGGGCGACGACCGTCCCGCTCGTCGGAGAATCCCTGTGGAAGTATTACGGCAAGTTACAAATGACTGCCAATAATTATTAGGAGGAACTTATTATGTCAGCAAAAGCATTAGCGACCTATTTCGCAACAGTAAACGATATCCCCGATACCGAATTCAAAGTGGAAATTCTCGAAGACGGCCCCGTAAAGAAGGTCTCCGTCAACGGCAAGATCTACGAAGTGGACTACAACATGGGAGGAGATACGATCCATTCCATCATCCTGAACCACAAATCGCACGGTGTCCAGATTTCAAACGTAGGCAACGACATTTACGAGGTGAAGAACAAAGGTGATTATTTCCAGGTCCAGGTGATCGACGAATTGAAGAAAATGCGCCAATCCCGCATCCGTTCCGCCGCCGCCGGCCGCCAGGTGATCACCGCACAGATGCCGGGCGTGATACTCAAGGTTCACGTCAAGCCCGGCGAAGAAGTCCAAGCCGGGACTCCGCTCTGTGTCCTCGTCGCCATGAAGATGGAAAACGAGATCCGCAGCCCGATCGACGGCGTCGTCAAAGAAGTGTATATCAACGACGGCGACAAAGTTTCCGTAGGCGATAAAATGTTGGTTGTAGAATAGTTTTTTGTTCTTTTTGTGGTTTTCATGATGGTGAAAGGGAGGGTCTGAAAAGATTCTCCCTTTTGTTCGTTTTATTTTGTTTTGATCATTTTAAATCATTAACTTGCGCGCAGTTTGATATAGTTTAATAATTTAAAATGTGTATTATGAAAAAGAGTTTATTCTATTTAATGGCCTTATTTTGTGCCTTAAATCTTTTTTCATCTTGTGGAGACGACGATAATAAAGATGAACCAACACCGGAGGACACAACTTGGAAAGCTGTTGCTGGTTCGTATACCGCAGACAAACTTAAGTTGACTTATAATGGTCAAGAACTTAGTAATCAATCGGTCACGGTAGAAGCCGTTTCAGCAGAGAAAGCAACTGCTATTTTAAAAGGGATGGTTGCAGGTGTAGACGAAGTGAAAGTCGATCTTATTATGTCGAAAGCTACAAAAGCGGAAGAAGTAATTGCCAATTATAATCTGGAAGGAACTGCAACAGTGGAAGGTAGCCGTACAGTGTCTGTCACTGGAAATGTGAATGCAGGCGTCCTGACATTAGCCGTTGCCATCAAGGTTGATTCTCCCCTTGTTGGTACGTGGATATTCCCGTCTTATGTTCCGTCTGATGTAAATGGAGATGGTAAAATTGATGCAAATGATTATAATGTAATGGGAGGTAGTTTCTTCATGAACCTGGCTGCCGAATCAGGAGAGATAGCGTTTGGAGGACAAACTATTCCGGACTATCAATTCTGTGCGTTTGTCGATCAAAAAGCTGAGGCGGCTATTGCCGAAGTCGCACCGGAGATTACATTCCTTGAAAACGGCAATATAACAATTTCCTTTACGAAAGATGGAAAAGCAACTAAGTTAGAAGGTCTTATGGGGTATTACGTAAAAGATAAAATGTTATATGTAACCCTTGACATTACTGCATTGATGGGAATGCTTAAATCAGAAAACAATACATTGGCAGAGCTTATAGCGATGGCTCAAAATGGTATTCCTTTAGTTCTTGAAGAAGAGGATGGCGAATATAGTATTTTGATTAATAATACGCTCGCAACATCTTTGGGTACGCAACTGGCTCCTGTAATGGAATTAATAGCCGGTTTTATGCCTGACAAAGCAGAGATGATCGGTCAAATCGGAGCTTTACTTCCTGTTATTATGGCTGACAAAGATTTTATGGTAGGAATCAATTTGTCTAAAAAATAATCATACTATAATTGATCCAATATTATTGATTGAATTGTCTATTTTTATGATAACGCCGGTTATTGTTTCGGAATAACCGGCGTTAACTTTTTTGTGTTGTTTGTCTCATTCGGATTACTTACCTTCGCTCCGTTTTTATGTATAATTTAAAAAGAAGATTATGAAGAAAAATCTATTTTTTGTGTTTACGATGCTTTGTGCATTGAGTTTTTTCACTGCTTGTAGTGATGATGATGACAATAAGACTGATGACAGTTGGAAGACTATTTCTGCGACTTATACAGCGGAAACGTTGAATTTAAAGTTGGGTGATGCCGAAGTGACAGGCCAATCTGTAAAAGTAAATGCAAGTTCGGCTGAGCAAGCGGTTATTACATTAGCAAATCTTATTCCGGGTGAAGCAGAGGTGACGATTGATACAAAGATGGTGAAAACAGGTGAAAACTATACATTGGAAGGTAACAATGCGAATGATTTGCGTACTGTATCTGCTAAAGGTACTGTTGAAGCGGGAGTTCTGACTTTGGATGTGACTTTTAAAATCACAGCTCCTATTGCGGGAACTTGGAAATTAGCTGAAGTAGTTAAAGATGAAAACGAAACTTTTGTGTCGGGCCCTGTGTCTATGGTTTGGGAAGCTGCTGAAGGAACTATGCTTGGATTCTTGCCTGTGACTTCTATTCCTGCAATGGTTGAGGGCTTTGGGAGTGTAGCTTTGGTACAGGTTCTTCAGAGTATTACGTTTCAAGAAGATGGACAGATTGTAGCTTCTATTTCTAAAGCAGGAATGGATTTGACTAAACCGGTCACACCTGTTTGGGAAACGTCGGAAGCCGGATATGCTTCGTATAATGTGACAGATAAGCAAATCCTTGTCTTTTTGGATATAACGAAGATCATGGGAGGCCTAAAGAGCAAGGCTGGTATAGAAGATCTTCCGTTAGAACAAATTATGACTTTATTACAAAATGGTATTCCTGTTAATTATGAAATTGGTTCTGATGGTAAATCTGCTCGTGTGTATATTGATAAAGCGTTAGTAAGTCAGATTGCTCCTTTATTGCCTATATTGGCAGAACTTATCGGTGATGATGCTTTAGGAGGAATGGGACAATTAGTTAAGACAATGTTGACAGCTTTTCCCGAAGCGATGGAAAAGACAACAAAATTTGAAGTTGGATTGAAATTGGTAAAATAATTCATTAGTTTATAATGGGGGTGTGTCATTAATCTGTATATTAGAACACAGATAACACAGATGAGACGAATTCACACAGATTGATTATAAATCAATAAAATAAAAACCTGCGGTTATCTGTTGAATCTGTGTCATCTGCGTTCTATTTTATATTTTGACACACCTTCATTTATAATACGTCTTTTTATTGGGTTTAAAGGAATAAGCAGGGAGAACCAAACCAATAGGCACTCTTTTGTTTTGCGATAGGCAGCGGATTACCGAGCAGTCGGCATTCTTTTCTCCATACGGTATTTGAAGTCGGATTCCAGAAAAGCTATATAAACTGTAATAATTATTCCCGCTCCAATTTGAAGTGGGTTTCTGTAAGATAAATATATATTATGGGGGTAAATGTGTGATTTATAGTGATTTGATTTTTGTATTTGCAATTTGCCTTTATCTGACTTCCCTTTATCATGAATGTTTCACGGACAAAATATTTTTATTCACTATAAATTCAACATAAATGGGAGAATTTTGTCCATGAATAAGGAGAAAAAGTTTTAATAATTAGTTGTTTTTTGTTTGTAATTATTTAATTATCAGTTTATTGAGTGCATGTTCCATAAGGTGCGCACTCAAATTAAAGCGGTGGAAGATTTGGAGGTTTTTACAACTTTCAGTTCCGGTCTCTTATCTCGGTGCCTTCCGGTACAAATAAATCGCGATAAACGTGTACAGTATATTCGGAATCCAGGCGGCCATGGCGGGGCTGAGGCTGCCGTTGATGGCGAAGGTCGATGTGACGGTGGTGAAGAGGATGTAAGAGAAACTCAGGGCCAGTCCGATACCGATGTTCAATCCCATGCCGCCTTTGATCTTGCGGGAAGAGAGCGAGGCTCCGATGGAGGTCAGGATGAAGGCGGCCATGATGGCGGCAAAACGTTTGTGGTATTCGATCTGGAATGTCTGGATATTGCCGATCCCCCGTTTCTTCTGGCGGTCGATATAGGTGGACAGTTCGGGAGAAGTCATCGTCTCGCAGTCATTGACGGAGATCAGGAAGTCCGAAGGGACGATCGTCAACGTGGTGTCCTTGCGGCTTCCCTCGGTGATATGCTCGCGCATCCCGTCGAAATCGCGGATCATGTAGTCGATCAGGGTCCAGTTGTAGAGCGAATCATATTTGATGGAGTTTGCCGTGAGGCGTGAGATCATCTTCTTGTCCTCGAAGTGTTCCAAGGAGAAACGGTATCCCATTCCGGAACGCGCATCGTAGCGGTCGAAATAGGCGATTACGCCCGGCTCGATCTCCAGTTGGGCGGAACGGACATAGTCTACCTTCTTATTCTTGATATATTTGTTTTGAAAGTCGATACGCGTGGCGTTGGCAGGCGGAATGATATAAGCGTTCAGCGCAAACGTACTGAGCGCAATGATCCCTGCCGAAATCGCATAGGGCAGCATCAGCCGCCGGAAACTCATCCCGCTCGCCAGCATTGCGATCACTTCCGAATTGTCTGCCAACTTCGAGGTGAAGAAGATAACGGCAATGAAAGTAAACAACGGACTGAACAGATTCGCGAAATACGGGATGAAGTTCATGTAATAGTCGAAGACGATCGCTTTCAACGGCACGTCCGGACTCAGGAACTTGTCGATCTTCTCATTTATATCGAAGACAACCGAGATGGCGATGATCAGGGCAATCGCAAAGATGTAAGTGCCCAAGAACTGTTTGATGATGTACCAGTCTATCCGTTTCAGTTTGAATTTCATGTGACAGTTTGCTTATAACCGGTTTGATAACTGACGGACCATCTCACTCTTCCAGGTCGTGAAATCGCCGGCAATGATATGTTTGCGTGCCTCTTTGACGAGCCACAGGTAAAACGCGAGGTTATGGATCGATGCCAGTTGAAGTCCCAACATCTCGTTCACTTTGATCAGATGGTGCAGATACGCCTTGCTGTAGCGCGTGTCGATAGCCGAATGGGCGTCCGGATCGATAGGGGAGAAGTCGTTCTCCCATTTCTTATTGCGCATATTGATCGTGCCGAAACGGGTAAACAACTGTCCGTTGCGCCCGTTGCGCGTCGGCATGATGCAGTCGAACATGTCGACGCCCCGTTCGATCGCCTCCAAGATGTTGATCGGCGTGCCGACTCCCATCAGGTAGCGGGGCTTGTCTTTCGGCAGGATTTCGTTGACTATTTCGATCATCTCGTACATCTTCTCGGTCGGTTCGCCTACAGCCAGGCCGCCGATCGCATTGCCGTCCGCACCTTTTTCGGCTACATTCTCGGCTGCTTTCCGGCGCAGTTCCGGATAGACACAACCTTGTACGATCGGGAAAAGGCTTTGCCGGTAACCGTATTTCGGTTCCGTGGCGTTGAAACGTTCGAAACAACGGTCCAGCCAACGTTCCGTCAGGCCGAGGGATTTTTTCGCGTATTCGTAATCGGCATCGCCCGGACAACATTCATCGAAGGCCATGATGATATCCGCTCCGATGATCCGCTGGATATCCATCACCTTCTCCGGGGTGAACAGATGCTTCGAGCCGTCGATGTGCGAACGGAACATGGCGCCTTCCTCATGCAACTTGCGGTTTTCGGAAAGGGAGAAAACCTGGAAACCGCCGCTATCCGTCAGGATCGGACGGTCCCATGTATTGAATTTGTGCAGTCCGCCTGCCTGTTCCAATATTTCCAGTCCGGGACGGAGGTACAGATGGTAGGTGTTTCCTAAAATGATTTGTGCGTTGATATCTTCCTCCAACTCGGTCATGTGGACACCTTTAACCGTGCCTTGCGTGCCGACCGGCATAAAAATAGGCGTTTCGATTGCTCCATGATCAGTGGTAATCAGACCCGCCCTTGCATTTGATTTTGTGTCGTTATGTTGTAATTCGAATTTCATGGCTGCAAAGATAAAGAAAAGGCCTTACTTTCACAAATAAGGCCTCATAATATAGTCGGTTACAATCGTTAATCAGAAACCGAAATCGTCGACCTCGACTTCTTTGACTTCCTCTTCTTTAGGCTTCTCGACGAATTTGTGTTCGACGTTCGGTTTGACGATAATGGCACGCATCGGACGTACCGGGCAGATCGATTCGCATCCGCCGCATCCGATACAGAGGTCGGGATTGATCTGCGGGATTGTCAGTGTCCCTTTGTAGGGAACCATGTGCACGGCCTGTGTCGGGCAATGCTCTGCACAAGCGCCGCAATCTTTCTCTTCCGTATTAACGACACAACGGCCTTTGAAGAAAGTGGCGATGCCGACCTGTGTCGTCGTCTTCTCTTCGACAGTCAGAGGCTTGATCGCACCGGTGGGACATACGTCGGAACAAACCGTGCACTCGTAATTACAGTAACTGCTGATATAGGCCAGACGCGGTTTCAACATATAATCCAATCCGTATTCCAGTCCTGTCGGGCGCAAAACCTGGCTCGGACAGCGGACGACACATATCTGGCATCCCGTACATTTATCTTTGAAACGTTCCAGGCTGATAGAACCCGGAGGCGTGAGGGGAGGCCATTTTTTCCTGCCTTTTCTGTTCATTTTCCCTTTTCCGCCTCCGGCAATCGCGGATGCGACCGGCAGCGAGGCGGCAACGGTTGCGCTTGTGGCCAGGAATGTACGGCGGCTCTTGGCGACCGTCGGCTGGTCGGAACGCGATGCGCCCGGAAGTTGCAGGCGATATTGCAAGCCGCCTTTGGCGCAGGAAGAGACACAATTGAAACAATCTACGCAACGGGACGTATCGACCGTCAGGTTCTTGCTGTCGATCGCTTCCGCCTTGCAGGTATGTTCGCAGTTCCCGCAATGCGTACAGGCTTCCTTGTCGAAAGTTATGCGGAAGAACGAGTAGCGCGAGAAGAGGCTCAACAAGGCTCCGACGGGGCAGATCGTATTACAGAACAGGCGTCCGCGAAAAACAGTCATGACAATGAAAACAAGCAACGCGATGGCTGCCGCGGTCAGACCGGAAACCGTCACGGTGCTGATCGTCACATGGAACAACGAGTAGTTGTCTGCTTTCATCAGCAGGTCGGCGAGTATGTTATTCCCCCACATCACGACCGGACGGAACAGGCTTGCCGCAATACGTCCGAAGTTGCTGTACGGGTCCAGAAGCAGGCACAACCCGCTGAAACCGAAGACTGCCATGACCGCCGTGATCGCCAATAGCACGTAGCGAAGCCGGTTCATCGGCTTGTGGTAGGTAAAACGGCGGCTTCCTTTCTTCTTTTTCTTGCCGATGCAAAACAGGCGGTTGATGATATCCTGGAATACGCCTGCCGGACATATCGTGGAACAATAAATACGTCCGAATACCAGTGCCAGCAAGAGCTGGAACACGATCAGGCCGACCATCCCGCCCAACAAAGCCGGCATCAGTTGCAGGTGCAGCAAGCGGTGTACGCTATCCGGTAAAACTCCCGAAAAGTCTACGAAAAACAAAAGTATGGGTACAAAAAAGAGGATTGCGAGCAAAACTCTCAATCCCTTTAGGTAATTTCGTTTCTTCATCAGATCTTAATGCGTTTGATGTTTATTTTTTTCAGATCGGTAGAGCCTAATTTAAGCGCTTCCCCTTTGCCCAGATGCCCGACGGCGGCCAAATCCAACTTCTTTACCTGGTTGAACAAAGCGAGGGCGGCCGTGTCGACGGCGACGATATTCGGAGAAACGATCATCGACTTCAACGTGGCCACGTCGGCTGCGCTTTTTCCCTGCGGACCGTTCTGGTGCATCATACGGTAGGCGTCTACGATGTTCAGTACCGGCTTCTTCTGCCAGGTACAGATATCGGCGATACATTGCTGCAAGTCGTTCTGGTGGAAGAAGCGACGGTCCCAGACGATCCCCATCATGTTCTTCATCGCACATGACAGCTTGGCTCCCCCGTGGTTTTTCAGGATGGGAACGTTGATCCAGGCATCCGCTTCGATCAGCGACTCGTGTATCTTGGCCTTTTTCAGTGTCACGCCGCCGGGAATGTCTACTTCCTTGAAGTATTTCTCGTCGTTACCCGGCATGATGATACCGCCCGCTTCCTTTACGGCGGCGGCGATACCGCTTGTCTCGTAGCATTTCTGCCAGTTGTCGCACGTGTGGTCGAATACCGTCACCTTTTCGGCTCCAGCTTCGAAACATTTCTTTACAAGGGCCTTTATCAATCCCGGATTCGTATTGCCGGCCAGTTCCGGTGTACGGTCCCATCCGATATTCGGCTTGATAACGACTTTTTGTCCTTTCTTGATATATTTGCCGATGCCGCCAAGCGCTTCTAACGCCTTGTCGAGCATAACTTCCGGTTCGCCACCCATTACTGCTACCAGATCGGGCGCTTGTTCTACTGCAACTGTATTTGAAGAGAGGGCTGCCTGTAGTCCTTCAAAATTCAGAGATAAGGCTGCACCTGCTACAACACTGGTCTTAAGGAAATCACGACGTTTCATTTTGTTTTATTGGTTTTATGTAGTTTATAAAAGTTTTAACAAAGGTAGAGATTCTCTAATATAAAATGTATATTTGACCTCCAAAAAAATCATAATAAAGTATGGATTTATATTCCTATGTTTCAATAGAATCCTTTGTCCGCGGATGCAAAGAGACAAAGACGCCGGGAACTTTCACCTTGCGTGTTCCTAATTTGCTGTATGTCAGGCCGGACGAAGTGACCGGATATGGTTTGTCCCTGCTTCGCCGTTCGATCGTGTTGCATGAAGAGCAAAATGGCATCGGGCCGGAGTTTAGTAAACAAAATATTCCTTTTTTCCGGGAGAACCGCCGGATGCTTATCGGGCCGGAGATGGAGATGTACGCCCTTTCCCTTTACCAGAATCCGGAAATCCCTTCCGGCGTGGAGGAAGGGAAGGCTTCCTGTTTGCGGCTGGCTTTCGATTACGGGGCGTTGGGTGAATATAGTTTGTCGGGAGATAAATATTTGCTTCGCTGCAAATATGATGAGGAGGAGAACCTGAACGCGTTTGTCTCGCAGATGAGGCGGGAATATGACAAATTCTTTTATGATGAAGAGCATACCGGGTTCAAGCGGGATTCACGTTTCTTCTCGATGCTTTGCAATGCTTGCCTGGAAGTGCGGGAACCTCGTTGGGCCTCCGAACAGGAATGGCGGCTTGTGCAATTTTGTGGTCCGGCAGAGACGGGGTATGATTTTATAGGGGGTAGCCTGGTTCCTTACGTGGATTATGCGATCCCGTTCGAGTGTCTCCGCCGGATCGCCTTGACGGATCTGACGGAGAATCGTTTGACGTATAGCGCCCTGGCAGGATTCCTCCAGAGCATAGGGCTGGCTCCCGACCGTTATTTGGAAGGGATGTTGGAGGAGTAATTAATGTTGATTAACGTTATTTCGCTAAACTATTCGGGGGATGGTAGTGTTCACCATTCGAAGCGAAAGAATCATTTGGCTTTCTGAAAAAGTGGTGAGGAATAATATTATATCAAATAAGTGAGGTGCTATGACTAAGAATGATGTTGTTTCAGAGGCCGGTCAGATCTGGTCTTTGTTATCAGAAAGAAAAATTTTGTCAGTGAAGAGGATTGGGGAAATGACTCACTATCATGAGTCCTTTGTCTGTTTGGCTTTAGGATGGTTAGTAAAGGAAAATAAAGTCCGTCTGTTTGAAAAAAGCGGTGTACTGCATGCGGAGCTGAATACTTCGATTCCTGAAATGTATTATTAGGCAGGTGAAAATCCCAAGGCAAGTCTATGTTTTCCTTGGAATCGTAAAAACCCTCCGGTTATTTAAGTCAGCCGGAGGGTTTTTACTAATGCTTTATTTGATATGTAAGAAAGTTTCAACTTTTTTCTTTGGGTGAAAATTTATTTTCATGCCGAAGAAAATTTATTTTCCCGCGGGAGAAAATTTATTTTCATGCCTGGGGAACTTTTTTTCCCCGGTGAGGGATCTTCTGCTGCGTCGCGAACCTTTCCCTCTTTCTTCAGCAGCCCTTCCCGCCATCGGCATTGGAATACGGGGGGACGATAAACAGGTGCAAAATACTTATATCGGGGAAGGGCTGCCGGTTACGGGTGAAAAACGGAAAAGATCATAAATCCCCGGTTTGGATAATTCGTTAGCTATTTCATTCTTAGTCCGATAGCCTTCTGCATACGATGTAATTTTTTGTATTAAAGAGCGGAATACTAACATTTTCTTTAAATAAAATGGAAAGTTTAGCTATTGTGCTATAATTACTTTTCGTATCTTCACCGAAAAATAAATTTGCTTCTACGTTTTTTTAATTATTAAGTTGCTGAAAATATGGTAATAGCTTATTTAAGAGTAGGAACTTCAAACAAAGAGCTTCTGGAAGAACAGAAAAATGAGATTAAACGCTATGCTTCGGATCATGATATAAATGTCGATAAGTGGGTAACGGATATCACTGTCGACAAAGGGAAGGAAGATGAACGTAATCTTACTATGGTACTGGATCGTATGGAAAAAGGCGATAGCCTGATCTTGTCAGATATTTCCCGTTTGGGACGAACTTTGTCGGAAGTCATGGAGATTATGGGGCGCTGCATGGAAAAAGGCGTTCAAATCTATAGTATAAAGGATCGGTATATCCTGGACCGGACATTGAATCTCCCGGTTATGGGTAATGTGTTCAAGTTGGTAACGGAGATCGAACACAGTTTGATGTCCACCCGTACCAAAGAGGCCTTGAATCATAAGAAGAGCACGGGAGGTCCGTTAGGCCGTCCGAAAGGATCGGCTGCCAAACAGTCTTTCCTTGATGCGAATAAAGAAGAGGTGATCAGCATGCTTGAACGCGGCGACACCGTTATGGAGATTTGTAAACGTTTTAATGTTTCCAGAAATACCTATTATATGTTCAAACGGAACTACGGACTCTAAAACCGGTCCTTCTTCCGCATGTATAGCCCGGTCGGGATTGCTATCAGCAATATAAGTGACCGGGCTATACATGCGGGTAACGGTGTCTTGTTTGTTTTTATTCGAGTTCCACTACCGTAATGCCGGCGCCTCCGAACTGGACATGCTCGTCGTGATACTGGCGGACGCCCGGAACGGTGTGCAGGTAATCGCGTATCAGTTGGCGGAGTATGCCTGTCCCCGTCCCGTGCAGGATGCGGATACGTGCGGCACCTACCTGGATGGCATCGTCCACAAAGTAGGTGACGGCTTGTAAGGCTTCGTCTCCTCTCATTCCTCTGACATCTATCTCTTGCTTGAAGTTCAATCTCTTTTCATGCATGTCGTCTGCTGTCTGGACGCTGACGAAAGTACTTTTCTGGATCTCTTTTTTGATCTGGCCTTTGCTGACCTTTTCCAGTTGTTCCAACTTGACGGTGCTTTTGATCATGCCGAATGCGACGACTGCTTGCTTCCCTTGAACTTCCATGACGGTTCCGGCTGAAACCTGCCCTTTGAGACGGACATTGTCGCCTACTTCTATGACATCGCGGTTGAAGATCTGTTTGGAGGCCGGCGCGTTTTGTTTCTGTTTTTTACGTTCTTTGCGCTCCTGCAACTTCGCCATTTTGCGGGCGATCTTGTCGTCTTCTTCTTCGGCTGCTATCACAGAGGCCTTGAATTCTTCCAGGGCTTTACGGGCGAGCTTGGTCTGTTCCTTTTCTGCCTGCGCCTCTTTGATTTCGCGGATCGTGTTTTCGATCTTTGCGTTGGCTTCGGAAAGGATGCGTTGTGCCTCTTCCTTGGCGTTGCGCATGATCTCTTTCCGCTGTTTGTTCACGGCTTCCAGATCCTGCTCGTAGCGGGCGGTAATATCTTCCAGCTTCTTTTCCTGCTGGCGGATGTTCTGGCGTTTGCTTTCCCAATAGCGTTTGTCCCGAACGATATCCTGAAGATATTTATCCATATTGATATAATCGGAGCCGACATTGGCAGAGGCATCGGCAATAACGTCTTCCGGCAGGCCGATCTTGCGGGCAATCTCGACGGCGAAGGAACTTCCCGGATTACCGATCGACAGTTTAAAGAGCGGTTGCATCAGGTGGCGATCGTAAAGCATGGCTCCATTGACGATCCCTTCCGTGTCTTCTGCAAAATGCTTCAGGTTCTGGTAGTGGGTCGTGATAACGCCGTAGCTATGATTCCGGTTGAAACGGTCCAACAGGGCTTCGGCGATCGCTCCTCCGATCTGGGGTTCCGTACCGCTACCGAACTCATCGATCAGGATTAAAGTCTTGTTGTTGCAGTTCTTGACGAAAAACTTCATGTTCGTCAGGTGTGAACTGTAGGTACTCAGGTCGTTTTCGATGCTTTGTTCATCTCCGATGTCGATAAACAGGTTCTCGAACAATCCGGTTTTCGAACTTTCATATACCGGGATCAACAGGCCGCATTGCAACATATATTGCAGCAAGCCGACCGTTTTCAGGCAAACGGATTTACCACCTGCGTTCGGCCCGGAGATGATCAGCAGACGCTTTTTTTCTTCCAGGAGAATATCCAGCGGGACGATCTGTTTGTTTTGTTTCTTCAACGAGAGGAAGAGCAGGGGATGTGCGGCGCGTATCCAGTCGATCTGCTGTTTGTTTTCGACTACCGGTCTGATCCCGTTTACCTGTTCGGCAAACAAGGCTTTGGCACGGATAAAGTCGATCTCGGCCAGGAATTCGTATGATTGCAGGATGTCGGGGACTAACGGGCGGACGAAATTTGTAAATTCCGTCAGTATCTTCATGATCTCCCGGCGTTCGTCACCTTCCAGTTCACGGATCCGGTTGTTTGCCTCCACAACGACTTCCGGCTCGATGAAGACGGTTTTGCCGCTGGCCGATTCATCGTGCACGATCCCTTTGATCTTTCGCTTGAAAGCCGGAGCTACCGGGATCATCAGGCGTCCGTCACGCATGGTAGGCGTGATATCTTTGTCCACGACTCCTTCCGATTGTGCGGCACGCAGTATGGATTGCAAACTGCGGGAGATGCCGCTCATGGTGGCCGTGATCTCTTTTCGTATCTGCGCCAGGGCAGGAGAGGCATTGTCTTTCACATGTCCGAACTTGTCGAGTATGGAGTCGATCTTTCCGATCAGTTGCGGGAATACCAGAATATCGCCGGCAAGGGCGGTCAAGGCCGGGTATTTGATCTCTTCTCCTTCTTCCGAGGAAGGGCGGAAGAAACGGATAATATCGTTGATTGTCTGGAGTGAGCGCTTCAGGTCGAACAGTTCTTTTTCATCCAACCAAGTCCCTTCGGGGCGTATCCGCTTCAACGAATAACGTACATCGAAAAAATAACTGGCGGGAAACTCGTCTTCTCCATGCAGGATTCGGACAAACTCGTCTGTCTGTTCCAGACGTTGGGTTACGGTTTGATAATCGGCAGAGAACCCCATCTCTGCTACCCGCTCTTCTCCGAGCGGGCTTAAACATTTTTCTGAAATTAAACGGCGGACTTTATCGAAGCCCGTTTTCTGTTCGAAATTTTGCGGGTATATCACGTTCTTGTAAATGCTTTATTTTACTTCGACCGTCACGGACCGGCGAATGGTCGGACGGACGATGATTTCCATTTTGTTTTTCCCCCTTTTGATATCGAACGTACAGGCATTGTTGCCGGACGGGTTGATATAGGGAGCGTAGTAATATAAATAAGAATAGGCTGCTTTATTTCCGGATTTCTGGATCGCATCGGCTACCTGCGGGTATTTGAATGTGTCCCAGAACATACACCGTTTGAAACCGTTGGCATCCGTAAACTGGGTTTTCGGATCGCGGTATTTCATCGTGTTGGTAATAAATCCTTTGTAAGCGGCGGAGAACTCTTCAGCCGTATGATCCATCTTTTGATTGTTGATTTTCTCTACAATATCGCGGGGGCGTAAGCCGGCAGCGTATGCAGGCGAGTTCTTATCGACATCGGCAATCTGTTCCATACGGTCGATGTCGTAGCTCAACCCCGTATAGTTGTAGGTTTTCTGATTGACTTTGAACGGCACGTTGCGCTGGTATTTAACGTATGGATATTGCATGCACATCAATGGGGCATGTATACGGGCATATTCGTCGAGGCGGTATGAATCTTCCAACAGTTCGTTAGCTTCGCATTCCCACAGGATGCGGCCCGGCACGTCACGCTGGTCGATCAGGCGGAAACCGAACTGGAGCAGGTATTGCGCTTCCGCTTCCGCAGACATTGAGTTCAGGAACGGGAATGTCTCCATCTTGCTGTGATTGAAGTTGTAACGATAGATCGGCTCTTTTTCGACCAGTATCTTGTTTGCTCCTTTATAGTTCGGATTCTTGTCGAAGAAATAGAAGGTCTGTACTATGATGTCGGGACGGTCTGTATCGACTGTCATCCCTTTCTTGGTCAATTCCTTTTCGATGCTTTCGTTGATGGCCGTTTCCAGTTTGCTGTTATTCTCGTCTATGGCAGAGAACGCAAAGGTTTTGAACTTGCCGAAATCTACGGGATCGGCTGTCACGGTTGTCTTGAACGGACAGACAAATTCCCGTTCGCTGGTCGTTTCGAGGCTGTACATCGAAAAAGCGGTGGCCAGTTGCTCTTCGGTAATGGCGTTCCCTTTTTTGCATTCTTTTTTGACAAGGATCTGTTTAGCCGGGTTTGCCAGATTGCCGATCGTCAGCAACACTTCGTTTTTACCGGCGGGATTCAGCATTTCTTTGATCTCTTCCGGTGAAATATCTGTCGTTTGCACACCATCGATGGCAATAATGATATCGTTGGTTTTCACGCCTGCAAGCTCTGCCGGCGAGTAAGGAATGACACTGGTAATAACCGGTTTGTTTTTCCCCCAATGGTCGCTTTGACTGATATCATATGTAATTCCTAATCGGCAGATATTCCGGTTTTGGGCAAAACCGGTAAGAAATGCAAATAGCAGTAAAACTGACAAAATCGCTCTCTTCATAATTAATTTCTTATTGTTTTATTAATCTTATATTTTGTACTATGACAATAAATCATCTTTATACTACACAAAGGTAAAGATATTTTCGTTCTATAAGAACAGTTGGCAGTATATTTGATGTTATATTGATAATTGATATCGACAAGAATAGTGCCGACAGATAGGTCGTATGACTGATATTTGGATGATATCTTATTGACAATTAGATAGTAATGAAAATATATAATTGATTATGAACAAGATGAATTTTAATAGCAAGAAGGAAACTGCTGACAAAAAAGAACGCCAGGGTGCTGATGAAGCGACAAAATTGCAGGAGGAACAGGTAAATGCGGCAGAAGAAAATGCCGCATCTGACAATGTGACGGATGAAGGCCAGGAACTGGAGGTGCTGAAGAAGAAGTATGACGAACTGAATGATTCTCATCTGCGCTTGATGGCCGAGTTCGACAACTACCGTAAACGTACGTTGCGCGAAAAGTCAGAGCTGATCAAGAACGGTGGCGAAAGTGCTTTGACTCATTTGCTTCCTGTCGTCGATGATTTCGAACGCGCTTTGCAGAACATCCGTTCGGCTGAAGATATAAAGGCCGTTACGGAGGGTGTGGAACTTATCTATTCGAAATTCATGTCTTACCTGTCTCATCAGAATGTAAAACCGATCGAAACTGTCGGCGAACCGTTTGATGCTGAAACGTCTGAAGCCGTTGCCATGATTCCTGCTCCTGAACCCGATATGAAGGGTAAGGTTCTGGATTGTGTACAGACCGGTTATACTTTGAACGATAAGGTGATTCGCCACGCTAAAGTAGTGGTAGGCGAATAATACGACAGGATAATGAGCAAATAACAACAGACAGATACGAAGATGGCTAAAAGAGATTATTACGAAGTGCTGGGCGTCGAGAAGACTGCCTCGGCAGAAGAAATAAAGAAAGCTTATCGTAAAAAGGCGATTCAGTTCCACCCTGACAAGAATCCGGGTGACAAGCAGGCTGAAGAGAACTTCAAGGAGGCTGCTGAAGCATACGATGTGCTGAGCGATCCTCAGAAGCGCCAGCGTTATGATCAGTTCGGTCATGCTGGAGTAGGAGGTGCTTCGCAGGGCGGTGGTTTTGGCGGAGGAATGTCTATGGACGATATTTTCTCCCAGTTTGGAGACATCTTTGGCGGACATTTCGGTGGCTTTGGCGGGTTCAGCGGTTTTGGCGGCGGTTCACGTGGCGGTCGCAGGGTGAATCGAGGTTCGGATTTACGTGTGAAAGTAAAGTTGAACCTGAAAGAGATCGCTACCGGAGTCGAGAAGAAGATCAAGGTTAAGAAATATGTGACGTGTTCCAAATGCCACGGTAGCGGGGCGGAGGACGATCACAGTTCCAAGACTTGTGAAACCTGTCACGGTAGCGGTGTAGTTACCCGTATCGCCAATACGATCTTGGGACAGATGCAGACACAGACAACCTGTCCGACCTGTGGAGGCGAAGGAAAGATTATCACCAAGAAATGTAGCGAGTGTAACGGTGATGGAATCGTGCGCGACGACGAGGTGATCACGATCAATATTCCGGCCGGTGTGGCAGAAGGCATGCAGCTTTCCATGAACGGAAAGGGGAATGCTGCCCGTCATGGGGGGATTAACGGTGATTTGTTAATCTTGATCGAAGAAGAACCGCATCCGGAACTGATACGTGACGAGAACGACATTCTGTATAACCTGTTGCTGAGTGTGCCTCAGGCGGCTCTGGGCGGCACGGTTGAAGTTCCGACTATCGACGGTAAGGCTAAAGTCAAGATCGAACCGGGAACTCAGCCGGGTAAAGTGCTTCGTTTGCGTAACAAAGGGTTACCGTCTATCAATAGCTATGGAACGGGAGACCTGCTTGTGAACGTAAGCGTTTATATTCCGGAAACGTTGTCCGCATCAGAGAAGGATATCATGAACGGTCTGGAGAACTCTCCTAATTTCCAACCGAAGAAATCTGTCAAGGAGAAGATTTTCGATAAGTTCAGGCATATGTTCGATTGACATTCTGTGGATTTTGGTAATAAAAGGGCTGTGTCAAGGATTTGCGACACAGCCCTTTTTATTTTTGCCGTACGGATTAGCTTCCGGTCGTAAGTGGAAAAGGCCTTGCTTCAAAACACCGGTATTTTGAAAACGAAACAGATATGCTTTGAAAAGGACTGTCACTGCAATCGCTTAAACTTGCTTTCCCATTTGATAGGCTTCTTCCATGGCGGGGTTTCCGTTGATCTCTCCTTTGTGCCAAACGCCTAATCCGAACACGGTTCCTTTTATTACGGGATTTTCCAGACAGTCCAGGAATCCCTGGAAAGTGTCGATCGTACGGAGCATTTTCTTACGGTCGTCTTCGGCTGCCGTTACGATGAAATAAAATTCCTTGTCGTTCATCTCCGTGTATCTTCCGCAGCAGCGGTCTATCAGTGTTTTCATCTGTGCGCTCATCGTGTAGAAATAGACAGGGGTAGCCATTACGATCACATCGGCATTCACCATTTTTTCGATGATTTCTGCTGCGTCGTCTTTTTGAGGGCACGGCTTCTGGTATAGGCTGCATGTGCTGCATCCCGTACAGTAATGGATTGTTTTGTCTCTCAGGAAAATCTTTTCCACTTCATGGTCGCTTTCTGTCGCACCACGCATAAATTCGTCACAAAGTGTGTCTGAGTTGCCGCCACGCCGGGGACTTGATGATAAGATCAATACTTTTTTTGCCATACTTGTATATTAGTTTAAATCGCTATTAAAAATGTTCCGGAGGAACGGATACAAAGTTACTGTGACGAGCAGATTAGGACTGTATATGAATTACAGGGATAAATACCATTTTTACAGGATCCATATACATATCGGTACTTGGTCAACGGACAGGTGTGTAGTCTATCCCGGACTCTTCATCCGTCGCTTCGAGCTTGAATATGACAGGGCGTAATCCGTCATTGCAACTGCAGATGGCAACTCCCGGTTTCCTGATCCAGTCTCCATAATAGAATACTTCTTTTCCGGCACCATGTGACAACGCGAAGGCATATTGGTAAATCGCTTTCCAAGCCTCGTCGCAAAAGCCTTCCGGCTTGGCATAATCAGCATAGAAAACCTGTCCTTCTTTCAGCATGGGGCAGGCGGTCAGTCCTTCGGCACCGTATTCGCGGGCCAGTTGTTCATCTAAAGTAGTCTTTAACACCGTAATCTTGACTTTTTTCATCTGATATGTTTTTTATTAAATGGTTTGACAATGAAAGAATCAGAACAGGAAACCGAGTGAGAAACTCATTATGTTTGTCCGTTTTTCAATGTTGAGAGTTCCCTTTGGGTTGGCCTCGTTCTTGCCTATCTCACGGAAATCGGATGCAACCTCGTTCAAGCCGAATTCATAGCTGAAGTCAAGAAACAGACGCCAGATGCTGACTCCCAGCCCGGCGGCTATACCGATCCCGAAAGGCGTGTTGTCATCTTCGAATTCGCGGGGGCTGTCCGTCATATCCGTGCTGTAGCGCGTCTTGTAGTTGTATTTGATGTTGGGACCGAACATCATGCTTAATGCGTACGGACCCTCTTTTACCAGATAATAACCGACCATCACCGGTACTTCGAGTGTAGCGGACTTATAGGTAATCCGGTTTCTGCTGATCGGGGATTGCGCTATTGTCCCGTCAAAGCTGCTTTCTTCCTGTGGTATGTTGAAACGTATGTCACCTTCCGTATATTGCCATGCCAAGCTGGGCTGGATATAGAAACGGTCGATATTGACCCGTGCAAACACGGCTGCCTGATAACCTACCTTATATTGCAGGCGTATGTCTTCCATCTCCTGGTTGTCTATCGTCAACGATTTGACAATCGGGAATGCGGCATTGACTCCGATTTTTCCTCCCCAATTGAATGTCTTGTCTTCGATCTTGATAAACTTCTGGGCAACCACCGGGAAACAGAATGGAAGTATCAGTAATATAAGGCAAATTTTCTTCATGACTATTTTTTCTTTCTGACCGACCAGCCGAACTTACCGACGAAGTCGCCCAATCCGTAATATTTGCCATGCGAATAAGCCAGCAGGTCGGCACGCTGCATATCGAAAGCTCCTGTTTCCGGGTCCAGATATTTGTCATCGGCCTGCACGTTTACCACATCGGCGATAAACATGTCATGGCTACCCAATGCCATAACCTCTTTTACCCGGCATTCGATGCAGAGTGGGCACTCTTCGATGATCGGGGCGCTTACGACCGAGGCTTTTCCCGGCGTTAACTTCATCTCCTCGAACTTGGCATGGTCTTTCCCTGAGTTGACACCGCACCAGTCGGTAGCATATGCCAGCTCGCGGGTTGTCAGGTTAATCACAAATTCCATATTCTTTTTCAGGATCGGATAGGAGTGGCGCTCCGGACGGACGGATATATAACACATCGGTGGATTGGTACAGAGCGTACCCATCCACGCGACAGTTATAATATTGTATTCTGAAGGCTCAGAGCCGCAACTAACCATTACCGCAGGCAGCGGATAGATCATCGTGCCGGGCTTCCAGTCGTGTTTCATATCGGATTATTTAACGATGATGTCTTCCTTGTTGATCTTGCGTTCGCAATAATGGCATCTGATCGTACCCTTCTCTTTGTCGATTACATCGAAACGGGTCGGCATCGGTTCATTATTGGTGATACATTTCGGATTGTTACATTTTACGAGTCCTACCAGTTCGTCCGGTAAGGTAACGGTCTTTTTCTCTACCACTTCGTAATCGCGGATAATGTTCAGGATCACGTTCGGTGCGATCAGGGCGATACGGTTGATCTCTTCGTCACAGAAGAACTTGTCGGAGATCTTGATCACGCCTTTGCAACCCATTTTATTGCTGTGGAAATTGTTGCCGATCGTAATCGTATTGTTCATGTTTTCCAGTCCCAGTAATTTGGCTACTTTGAACAACTGGCTGGGGGGAATATGATCGATGGCAGTACCGTTTTCTAAAGCGGCGACCTGCAATTCTTTTTTCTTTTCTGCTGACATAACTTTTGATAATTGAAAATTGATAATTGAAAGTTGAAAATCTGGAAACGGGATTCTTAATCTTCAACGGAAATGCCCAACACTTCGCAGATGATGGCCTGACGGGCGAACAGTCCGTTGCGTGCCTGCTGGATATAGTAGGCTTTCGGATTATCGTCCACATCATAAGCTATTTCGTTCACACGAGGCAGCGGATGCAGGATGCGCAGGTTCTCGCGGCTGTTTTTCAGCATGTCATTCTTCAGGATATACACATTCTTCACACGTTCGTACTCTTCCAGGTCGGTGAAACGTTCGCGTTGCACACGGGTCATGTACAGAATATCCGTCTGGTTGATGATGTCTTCCGTAAATTCGGTATATTCGTTGTATTTGATGCCATGTTTGTCGCAGAAGTTCTTCTGTTCGTCCGGCATGTGGAGTTCGTTCGGTGCGATAAAGTTGAATGTCGGGTTGAAATGAGACATACCCACTATCAGCGAGTGCACGGTACGTCCGTATTTCAGGTCGCCGACCATCGTGATGTTGAGGTCGGTCAGTTTGCCTTGCGTCTTTTGGATGGAATAGAGGTCCAGCATGGTTTGGGAAGGATGCTGGTTCGCTCCGTCGCCGGCATTGATGATAGGCACGTCTGTGACCTCCGAAGCATAACGGGCGGCGCCTTCCAGATGGTGGCGCATAATGATAAGATCGACGTAGTTGCTTACCATCAGGATGGTATCTTTCAGTGTTTCGCCTTTAGAGGAACTGGTCGTGGAAGCGTCGGAGAAACCGATCACACGGCCGCCCAACCGATTCACCGCAGTCTCGAAACTCAGGCGGGTACGGGTGGAAGGTTCGAAGAACAGGGTCGCTGCAACTTTGCCTTCCAGCACTTTACGGTTCGGATTTGCTTCAAACTTCCTGGCGTTATCCAGAATACGAAGAATGTCCTCTTTGGAACATTGATCGATAGAAACTAAACTTTTACTTTTCATTGTTGTGTATATTCTGTCTTATGCCCACAAAAGTATAAAAAAATGCATAGACAATGTCATGGCTCCGCTTATTTTTCACTCGATAAAAAAGGACCTGTTTCGTCGAAGTTTGAATACTTTTCTGAAACAGGTCCTATGGAATAGGTAAAAGGTCCGGTTTAAAAGGTTTTTGGCTTTTATGGATAAAAAATGTTTTCTTATTCTCTACCGCCGCCTAAAGCTTGATAAAGGTTGATCACGCTTTGTATCTCGGTGAACCGGTTAGCCGTTTGCGACAGTTGTGCGCTCAACAAGGACTGGCGGGCGGTCAGCACTTCCAGGTAGGTAGTCGTACCGTGCTCCATCAGCAACGCTGTGCTTTCCAATGCCTTTTCCAAGGATTGGATCTGCTTTTCGAACAAGACGGTCTTTGCCTTGCTTGTCTGGCAGGCGACCAAAGCATCGTTGACTTCGCTGCCGGCATTCAGCAAAGCTTGCTGGAAAGCCAGGCTTGTTTCTTCCTGCTGCGCTTTGGCGATGCGGTATTGAGCCATGATCTGTCCTTTGTTGAACAACGGCTGTGTGAGCGAGCCGACTGCCGAAGCCAGGAATTTGCCCGGATTGACGATCATGCTCCCTGCCGAGTTGGTCCATCCGGCACTTCCGCTCAGTACGATGGAAGGATAGAAAGCAGCGCGAGCCTGGTTGGTTGCGTAAAAAGCCTGTTCCAGCGAACGTTCGGCAGCACGCACATCGGGACGGTTCGACAACATTTGCATCGGTACGCCGACTGCCACGTCTTCCGGGAACTGCTGGTCGGCCAGTTTTCCACGTTCGTAGCGGTGCGGGGTTTCTGCGAGCAATAGGGCGAGACTGTTTTCGACTTGGTTGATCTGCTCTTTCAGGTCGAGAATGGAAGTCTGCACGCTGTAATAAGCCGCTTCCATTTGGGAGGTAGCCGCCTCGTTGGCTAATCCGGCATCCATCAATGCACGGGTAGAAACCACCGTCTCTTTCCAGGCTTCTTCCGTCTGTTGCGAGATGGCTAACTGCTCATCCAGCATCAATAAGGTGTAGTACACGTTGGCGATCCCGGCTATCAACTGGGTACGCACAGCCTGCTGGTAGTCCTGGCTTTGGGCATACAGCGCTTTGGCCTGTTGCTTGGCATTGCGCAGACGTCCGAAGATGTCCAATTCCCAACTGGCTGTGACAGGCAGTGTGTATGTCTTTGTCGCTTTTCCTCCGTCGAAACTGCTGATCGTTCCTTGCGGGGAAAGTGCGAACGAAGGTAGGAAAGCGAGCTTCGCCGACATTAGCGCTGCTTCCGCTTCCTCGATCTGCAATTGGGCGGACCGGAGGTCGGTGTTGTTTTGTAGCCCTTGTTCGATAAGAGCCTGCAACTGCGGGTCCGTAAAAAGTTCCCGCCAGTTCACATTACCGAAATTGGTCGTATCATCGACAGCCACCTCTTCTCCGTACAGGTGGTCCGGAGTCTTTTCGGCCGGTTGATATTTGGTGTATATGCCGCAACTGCTCAACAGGGCGGTTGCGGTTGTCAATACGATTATTTTCTTCATACCTTATTTATTTTCATTGTTTAAACCGTCACGTTCAATTTGGCTCTTTTGCTTTTCCAACGCAACTTGCATATCGGTTTCCACTTCCATCGGCGGACGGATTTTTTCTTGCATGTATTCGAAAATGATGTAGAATACCGGCACGACGAACAGCAATGCCAATGTCCCGACTGCCATACCGCCGACAACACCTGTTCCTAATGAGCTGTTACCGTTGGCTCCGGCTCCGGATGCGAACATAAGCGGAAGCATACCGAAGATCATCGTAAGTACGGTCATCAGAATCGGACGCAAACGGGCTTGTGCGGCCGAATAAGCCGATTCGACGATCCCCATCCCTTTACGGCGGCGTTCGATGGCGAATTCGGTGATCAAAATCGCCGTTTTGGCCAAAAGTCCGATCAACATGATGACACCGGTCTGCAAGTAAATGTTATTTTCCAATCCGAACAGTTTGGCGAACAGGAACGAACCCATCAAACCGAACGGAACGGACAGGATAACGGCCCAGGGAACAAGGAAACTTTCGTACAGACAAGCCAAAATCAAGTAGATAAGCAAGATACAGACCGCATAGATAAAGAGTGTTTGCGAGCCTCCGGTATTGGCCTCTTCACGTGCCATACCGCCATACTCGTACCCGTATCCTGTCGGCAGCATCCGGGCGGCCACTTCCTCGATGGCCTGTTGTACTTCTCCTGTGGAATATCCCGGTGCCGGGTTCACGTTGACCGTGATACAGCTAAAGAGGTTGAAACGGTTGGCCACTTCAGGTCCGAGTACCCGTTTCAGGGTTACGAACTGACTGATCGGAGCCATTTCCGTCCCGTTACGGACAAACATATTGTTCAAGGCTTGCTCGTCAAGGCGGTATTCCGGTGAGGCTTGCGACATCACGCGGTATACTTTTCCGAATTGGTTATAGTTGGAAACGTATGCGCCACCACAATAACTGCCCAGTACGTCGAGAACCGTCGAAGGTGATATTCCGGCCCGTTTACATTTGGCTGCGTCCACATCGACCGATATCTGCGGGAAGTTCATGGCATAAGAAGTATAGGCCATCGCCACTTCAGGACGCTGGTTCAAAGCTCCGATATATTGCATGGCGTTGCCGTAGAAGGTACCCATATCTCCGCCAGTACGATCCTGCAAGTTCAACTCGATGGAGTTACCCAGACCGTAGCCCGGAATCATACCCGGCTGGAAGCAGAAAATCTGCGCCTCTTTGATTTGGGCGAATTGTGCGTTCAGACGGTTGACCACTGCATCGGAAATATGTTCGGCTCCTTTTCTTTCATCCCAGTTTTTCAAACGGATGATCGCCATACCGTAGGAAGTACCTTGGCCTGCCAGGAAGCCGTAACCGGCTACACGGGAGTAATGTTCTACTTCCGGCGTGTTCTTCAGGATGTTTTCTACCTTGTCCAGTACTTTGCCTGTCTCTTCCAGCGTACTACCCGGGGCAATGGCCACATTCGCCATAATGACCCCCTGGTCTTCTTGCGGAACAAGACCTGTTTTAGTATTGCTGATAAGCCAGCCCAGCAGGATAACGGAAGCGATCAGTCCGGCCCATACCATCCAACGATGATGGATAAAGAACATGACGCCTTTCTTGTATTTGCCCAACACGGCGTTGAAAGAGGCATTATAGGCGGCACGCACACGGCCGTTAATGCTTTTGGCACTCTTGTTCCCATCGCTCGGACGCATCATCATGGCACATAGGGCGGGGCAGAGCGTCAATGCACAAATCATGGAAAGACCAACTGAGGTCGCCATCGTCACACCGAATTGCGTGTAAAAGATACCGGAAGTCCCTCCCATGAAAGTCACCGGTATGAACACGGCCATGAACACGCAGGTACAGGAGATAACGGCCATCGTCACGTCGCCCATCGCATCTTTCGTTGCCTGGTAGGACGAGGTGTAGCCCGCATCGAATTTTGCCTGTACGGCTTCCACCACCACGATCGCGTCGTCCACCACCGTACCGATGGCAAGCACCAAGGCAAACAGGGTCAGGATGTTAATCGTGAATCCGGCGGCTGTCAGGCAGGCAAATGTACCGATCAGCGAAACGATGATCGAAATAGACGGGATCAGCGTACTCTTTAAGTCCTGAAGGAAGAAATACACCACAAGGATTACGAGGATGATCGCCACGATCAGCGTTTCAACCACATTATATATAGAGGCGAAGAGGAAGTCGTTGGAGCTCATCATCGTGATAAATTCCGTCCCGGTAGGCAATTCCTCTTTCATCTTCTCCAATTCGGCGGCAATACGTTCGTTTACTTCCGTTGCGTTGGAGCCGGCTACCTGGTAGATCATGAAGGTCACAGCCGGTTTACCGTCCATCTGGCTGTCGAAACCGTAGCTCAATGTTCCCAACTCGACCTTGGCGACATCTTTCAGGCGTAATACGGAACCGTCTTCCTGGGCCCGGACAACGATGTTCTGGAATTCTTCCACGCTCTTCAAACGTCCGCGGTATTTCATTGTGTATTGGAAAACGTTTTTCGAGTTTTCACCCAGCGAACCGGTCGGAGCCTCGATGTTCTGTTCTCCTAATATGGAAGTCACGTCCGAAGGAACCAATCCATATTGGGCCATTCGTTCGGGGTTCAGCCAGATACGCATACTGTAGGTATCGCCCAACTCCATCACGTCGCCTACGCCTTCGATACGTTTGATACGCGGGATGACGTTGATGTCGAGGTAATTTCCGAGAAATGTCTTGTCATAACGTCCATCGGTACAGACAAGTGCGTCGATTTGCAAGAAACTGGTCTGACGTTTCTGGGTGCTGACACCGATACGGGTTACTTCGGCAGGCAATAGACCCTGCGCTTTCGTTACACGGTTCTGTACGTTGACAGCCGCCATGTCAGGGTCCGTCCCTTGTTTGAAATATATTTCGATACTTGCCGAACCTGCATTGGTGGAAGTGGAAGTCATGTACATCATGTTTTCCACACCGTTGATACTTTCTTCCAGCGGCATGATGACACTGTTCATCACCGCGTCGGCATCCGCTCCGGTATAAGTGGCCGATACGTGGACCGTAGGCGGCGCAATGTCAGGGTATTGCTCGACCGGCAAGGTAAAGAGCGAAATCAATCCGATCGCCAAAATAAGAATGGAGATGGAGATGGCCATAACGGGCCGTTTGATAAAAATATTTCCTTTCATACTTCGATCCTTTATTTAACTTGCGTTCCTTCACGTACTAATCCGGCTCCTTCGGATACGATTTCTTCGCCCACCTTCAATCCGTCGAGTACGATGTATTCACGGCCGTCGCTGATTTCTGCCACGGTAATCAATGTGGAAACAGCTTTGCCGTCCACTACTTTGTAGACAATCGTCTTGTCCTGCAAACGGACCGTTGCGCCTTGAGGAATAATGATACAGTCTTTATAGGCCTGCGGTATGAGCACGTTGCCGGAAGCTCCGCTATGAAGCAGGCGGGATTCGTTGGGGAATACGGCACGCACGCCGACTGTCCCGGTCTTCCGGTCGATCACTCCGCTGATCGATTCGATCTTTCCTTTCCGGTCGTAAATAGACTGGTCATTCAGTTTTAACGACACTTCCGGCATGTTTTCCAATGCTTCGTCCATGCTTTTGTACTGGCGGCTCATGGCCAGTAATTGATTTTCGGTCATGGAGAAGTAAACATACATGTCCGAATTGTCGGAAACCGTTGTCAACGGTTGGGGAATGCTGGCGCTGACCAATGCCCCGGCGCGGTAAGGCAACATGCCGACAACTCCGTCGGACGGACTCTTGACTTCCGTATAAGACAGGTTGTTGCGGGCGTTCAGCTCCTGGGCTTCTGCCTGTGCCAGCTGCGCTTTGGCGGTCAGATAATTATTTTCACTTGTTTTCAGGTTAAAAGCCGAGACGACCTTTTTCTCAAACAGTTCCTTCGTGCTGCTATAGTTCAGTTCGGCTGTAGCCAAAGCCGCTTTTGCCACTTCCACGTTTGCCTGGGCCGTCTTCAAAGCCGCCTTGTAAGGAACCTGGTCTATGACGAAAAGTAATTGCCCTTTCCGTACGACCTGTCCTTCTGTCACACAAAGCCGCTCGATAGTTCCTGATACTTGCGGATAAATGTCGATATCCTGGCGACCGCGGATCGTGGCCGAATAAGGTGTTGTCAGTTCTTTGTCTGCCGTAGAAACTTTCATTGTCGCGTAAGATGCTTTCATCTGCGCATCCGGTGCATGTTTGCAGGATGCCATCCACATAGTCGTACAGCCGATAACTGCCATCAGCCGTATCCATTTTGCATTTGCTCTTGTCATATTCGTTTATTATTTAAAAATGACGCAAATGTATTTCAAAAAGATCGGTCTTATTTGTCTGAAAGTCTATATAAGTCTTCCATATTGATACTGTATAGATATTTTAAGAAAAGAATGATTGAAAAAAAACAAATAACTATAACTGTTGCTATGTGGTTTGTAAATCGGGCGTTTAGACAGAGGAAGCCAGTTCATGAAGGTTCATAAAGTTTCATAGTCCTGTCTTGCGGCCCGAAACCGCAATGACAGGACTATGAAGGCTGATATATTGTCGTCTTTATTTTTATTGCAGATATTCTACCAGTTTGGCCGGCAGATAGAATGTGTTGTTTTTGTCAACATATACGATTACCGAATTCAGGCGGATTTCTTCCCGGCCTTTCTTTCCGACCGTCACGATGTTGCTGAACGGCGTGATATTGATTTGTTTCTTTTTGTTCTTTACAACCAATGAAGGAGAACCTTTTTCGTCTTTAGCCGGAACGATTTCACATTTGAAATCTTTGAATACTTCCGTGTGAGGAGCGAAGTTTTCGGCTGTCAGTTCTTCCAGCGTGTCGTGCGTCATGCCGAACAGGGCGCAAAGATAATGGTTCAGTTCGATATTCGTGTGCATACCGACAGGCAGGCTTGCACGGTCAGGATGGTAAGCAGCGAGGAACACCTCTTCGCCCGTGTGGCCTCCGGTTGTGAAACCGAAGCAAGTGTGTGAACTCAGCAATTGAGACATGAAAGAAGTCAGGGAACCGCTGTATAACGAACCTTTGCCTTTGGTCGAACGTTCGTTTTCCGGTATCGGACTGTTCTTATAGTCTTTGCAATGGTTCAAGGCATCCAGTTCTTCCGGTGTCAGTTCGAAACCGGCATATGTGCGGAATACGTTCTGTACTTCGGAGGCCGGAACGCTGTTCACCTTCTTGGCGAAACCTTCGGCAGTCAGCTTATACAGAGAGAACTGGTGGAACAGCTGTTCCTTGCTCAGTTTGTCGTAACCTTTGCAGTCGCGACGGCCGATGCTGATACCGCTGTTGCCGTGGTCGGGAACCATGATGACGGCAGTTTCGCCATTCTGGCGGGCAAATTCCAAAGCCGCACCGCAAGCACGGTCATAAGCCAGGAAGTCTGTAGCCATGCCGACCGGGTCGTTTGCATGGGCAGCCCAGTCAACCTTGCTGCCTTCCACCATCAGGAAGAAGCCGTTCGGGTTCTGGGACAATTTTTCGATCGCTTTGCGTGTCATCTCTTCTAAGGAAGGCTGTTGGGCCGGGTCGCGGTCGATGTCGTAGGCCATTTCCCTGTCGCCGAACAAAGCCCACATATTATTGCCTTTGTAATTGCGCATACCGTCGATGTCATTTTTGAAGACACCGTATCCATTCCCTTTCAGATAGGCTTCACTCTCGTCGGGAAGCAGGCTGACGCCACCGCCGATCACCACGTTCAGGTCGTTGTGGGCCATCTGCGGGGCGATCCACTCATATTTGCCACGGTTGTAGCTGTGGGCGGAGCAGTCGGCCGGTGTCGCATGCGGAAATTCGCAGGTGAAAACCAGTCCCGTTGATTTGCCCTGTTTTATTTTGGCAGCTTCCAAGACAGTTGTCAACGGTTGGAAAGCACGTGCCGGATCGGTCGGGTAGATATCGTTGTCGCCGTCGTTCTCCGGGTAAGTGGAAACATAGCCTGTACGGCTGGGCTGTCCCGTCATGTAGCAGGAAGTGGTAGGAGCCGAGTCGCCGATCGGGGCATTCGAAGAATGTGTGCGGACCGTTCCGCAGAGATACGGGTCGAGGTTCAATTTCGGCTTGTCGGGATTGGTGTACCATTGCAGCCAACGCGCCATGGAAACTGTAGCCAGTGATGTCCCGTCCGGGATCAGGAGGATGACATTCTTCACCGGCTTTACGTTTTCTACGTCTTGAGCCTTTACCGGCACGAAGATGACTGCCAGTAACAGGAGAAGTGAGATTGTTCTTTTCATTATGATTTATGATTTATGATTTTTTGTCTAATTGTATGATGTCTTCTGTGAAGTGCGTGATCTTCTCCAGTCCGGTTTCCGTAACCAGGAAGCTGTTTTCGATGCCGACGGCTCCGACACCCGGTATCACGTATTTCGGTTCGAGCGCAAATACCATATTCGGCTCCAGCAGTTCTTTCGAGCGGGGCGTAAGTACCGGAAGCTCGTTTATCTGGATGCCGATGCCGTGCCCTACGAATTTGGCTTGTTGCTTGGTCCCCATGAAATAAGCGCCGAGTCCCTGGTTTTCGGTGATCTTGGCGGCTATCTCGTATAGCTCGGCACAAGATGTTCCCGGCCGGGCGATATTCTCGATTTCGCTTTCGATAAGGAGGGCTGTCTGATGCGCCCGGTAAGCGAGTCCGGTCAGGCGGCCGACGGAGAACACACGCGTCATATCCGTCATATAAGCCGTATAGTTTCCCGCCATGTCCACCATGATGGCCGTCCCTTCTCTCAGGACCGTTCCGTTTGCACCTAACGGGCAGGACGCATCGATACCGCCGCCGCCCAAGGCAAAGTCGAAAGGCGAGGGGATTTCAGCGTTTTCTCCCGCCAGGATACTTCCCATAAAAATATCCATATTGGCACCGAAAGCACGAAACAGCCCGATGGAACCGTTCTTGCGCATCCGTTTTTCTATTTCGTACTGGAATTCGAGATCTGTCATTCCGGGACGGAAACATTCGGGAATTTCAGCGTATGTCTTGGCATGGCGTTCGGCCGAGATACGGAACATGGCGATCTCGTGCGGAGTCTTTATCCGGCGCAGGTTGCGCATCATCGTAGTTGCATTGGCCGTTTCCTTCGGATTGAAGATTGCTTGCAGGCGAATGTAGTCGTTGTAGGTCAGTTCGTCTGCTTCGAGCAACAGTTTTTCGGGCATTTTCAAGCCGTGGGACGCAAAGAACTCAGCCATTTGTTCCGGTTTGCGGATGTATTCCACATGATCGCCAGCCAGCCCGTTCGGCCGTTTCACGAAGAACCAGGGAGCACCTTCCGCCGGAAGATAGAAATAGCCGCTATAGATACGTCCGGTTGTATAATACAGATTCACGTCCACGGTGAGCAGGCATCCGTCGGCATTAATCTTCTGCATCGCCTGCTGCATGCGATCCCATTTCAGCTTGAGATCGCCAATCAATTCTTTTTGTATCATTTCCAACACTTATTTTTATCCGGCACCAAAGATATTAAATTAATGCCGTGGTTGGAATGATTTTGGAGATTAATTCTTGATTAAATTTAGAATTGTTCGAGCACTTGTATCCGCTTTTCGATGGGCGGATGGGTGGCGAAAAGCCCGCTTAAACCGCTCAGTGCGCTTTTGGCTTGTTTGCCCGGATGCTGGATGAAAAGCTGGGCTACGTCTTCGCGCTTGACGGCTTCGATGTCGGGATCGGCCGATATTTTCCGCAGGGCGCTGGCGAGGGCGAGCGGATTCTTGGTCATCTCGGCGGCCCCGGCGTCGGCCAGGTATTCCCGTTTGCGCGAGATGGCGAAACGCATCAGCATGGAAAAGAAATAACCAATGGCTGCAACGATCATGATTAAGACGATGATGATTGCTGTGTTGTTTTTCTCGTCTCTCCTGCGGCTCATCGACGAGTAGTAGACGGAGCGCATGGCCATCTGTGCGAGCATGGCGAAGATGCCGACAAAGACAATCGATACGATCATCAGGCGCACGTCCTTGTTGCGGATATGCGACAGTTCGTGTGCAATGACCGCTTCGAGTTCTTGGTCATCCAACTTGTCGATGATCCCCCGCGAGAGGCTGACGGTGTAGGTCCTTTCGTTGATGCCGCTTGCAAAAGCGTTCAGCGAATCGTCGTTGATGATATTGATCTTGGGCATTTTCATCCCCTGGCTCATGCACAGGTTTTCCACCAAGTTATATACCCTTTTGTTTTCCATTCTCGACAAAGGTTCGGAGCCGGTTGCCGCGTTGATGATGCTCGTATTGGCAAAGTAGGCGATGATGAACCAGATGAGTACGCCGCCCAGCACGTATGGCGCCAGATGGATGAACATTCCGGTGGAATATCTTAATATCTCGGCCCCCGTCATGCCGTCGTCGTTCATCGCCAACAGGTGGAACAGGTAGCAGAACGCGAAAAGCAATCCCATTACCAGGCAGGGAAACAAGCAAAGCAGGAGCAGGGATCGGAAATTGTTCCTGCTCTGTTGGGTCTGTATACCGACGTATTGCATCCTTAGAACTTGATTTTAGGTGCTTCTTCGAGTGTAGTGCGTTGTTCGCCCAGGTCGAACATCACTTCCTTCTTGAAACCGAACATGCCGGCGATCAGGTTGGATGGGAATGTCTCGACCGCGTTGTTCAACTCTTTCGTAGCCGAATTGAAATAGCGGCGTACGGCAGCCAGTTTGTTTTCCAGGTCGGAGATTTCTTCCTGCAACTGCAAGAAGTTCCGGTTGGCTTTCAGATCGGGATAGGCTTCGAGCGTGATCTTCAATCCGGCCAGTGCGGAAGTCAGTGCGTTTTCAGCCACGATCTTGTCATCGATCGTCTTGGCGCTGATCGCCCCGTTGCGGGCGTTGATGACGCGTTCCAGTGTCTCTTTTTCGTGCGAGGCATAACCTTTGACCGTTTCGACCAACTGCGGGATAAGGTCATGACGTTGCTTGAGCTGTACGTCGATGTCGGCAAATGCGTTCTCGCGGTTGTTACGTAATTTCACTAACGAATTATACAAGGAAGCGATCCAGATGGCCAGGATCACGATCACTGCTATTAAAATGATTGCTGTCATTGTCTATATTATTATTTTTAGGTTATGCCTGCAAACATACGAATTAATTTACAATATTGTTTCTCCTGAATCCTAAAACAGGTCACTATGTGATCCATTTTGTTGCGAAAAGGTCTCTTTTGGGCATAAATGTTTGCTTTCCGCCGGATCTGTGTGTACTTTTGTATAATATCAAATAAAACAATACCATGTTAAAAAAATTAGATTATTCTTTAGTTCCGGACGATTTTGCTCTCTGCCTTGAAAAGAACTGCCTGCATGCTTCCACCTGCCTGCGTTTCCAGGTGTCGCGGTATATCCCGAAAGAACGCTGGGTGGTGAAGGTGGTCAACCCTGAGCGCGTTGTTCCCGATGGCGATTGTCCCGGATTCATGGACGACAGCCCGTTGAAAAACGCCTATGGGATGGAACATTTGCTGGATAATATCCCTTATCGCCAGGCAAAAGAGATACGGCGGGAGATGAGGGAATATTTCGGGACCACTCATTTTTACCGCTTGAAACGCAAAGAGCGTTGTTTTACTCCCGAAGACCAGCAATACGTACGCGACCTGCTCCGTAGGTACGGCATCGAAGAGGAACCTGTCTTCGACCGGTATGAAGAGAATTTCGGTTGGGAATAATATCCTGATACCCTTGCATGAAAAATAAGTTTCCATCGCACGAAAATAAATTTTCCATAGCGGGAAAATAAATTTTCATGCGGTGGAAAATTTATTTTCACTGTTTGGGGAAAGGTGAAACATTTTCACATATCCGGAAAGATCCGGTCTTTCTTCTAAGTTGCTGATGCGGAAAAAGGATCTATATTTATAAATTTAATAGATAAGGTTCATTCGATTTTGTCCTTTCGTTTACAATAGTTCTAATCGTTGAATAGTTGCAATATTTGTTTTTTGTTAAATATTATTATTTATGTGATATTTTTTTGATTTTCTTTTGAGTGTATGGTTCTTTTGCATACCTTGCTGGCATTAGTCCGTAAGCATCGATGATGCTTTTGTATAAATGATATAAAATACTGTTACATGAAAAAGCATATATTGACATTCTGTCTATTGGTTTATTCAGTCACTATGGCAATAGCGAATGTTATTCCCATGCATTCATCCCTCTTCAGTTTGGAATGGAAAGAGACAAAGACTTCGGAAATATCCGTCCCGGAAAAGCTCAAAGGCAGAATTATGACCAAAGAGGGTTCTCCGATTCCATATGCCATTATTGCTGAATTAATAGACATACATTGCGACAATATGATCCAATGTGACAGCATGGGTTGTTTTGAAATAACCGTGAGCAATCATTCTACTGCCTTAGTCGCGTCAGCCATCGGCTATCTTCCCCGCGAATTGCAATCCTCTGAATTTATGGGCAAAGCAAATGTGGACATTCAATTGGAGGAGAACCCGGATTACACCCTGAAAGAAGTGGAAATTTCAGCCAAAAGACGAACTATCGTTACAACTCCTACCGGACTTGTCTACAACATGAACGACAATCCCTTAAAGAATAATGATGCCTTCGAAGCCTTGAAAATGGTCCCGATGCTAACTGTGCAAAATGAGATGA
>NZ_CDRTCT010000039.1:0-38352 GCF_977054455.1 Parabacteroides sp.
TGAAAGAAACACAAAAAATGTTGAAATCCAATGAAAAATAACTATATTTGAACCGTCTAATCAGACGCACTTAGTGGTATACTTTTCAATTACTAAGTGGAGTACTTTTCAGTTATTATCTACAGATAGTATTTCATCCAAGGTCTCCTTTGCGGTGAAATCGGCATTGAACGTCTGTCGGGCCAACTCTTCGTCTTCGATGTATATTTTGACATGGAAAGCCCGTTGCAACTCCTGCATGATCTCTTCCAAGGGACTGTCCCTGAATATGAATTTGCCCGTGATCCAAGAAGTCGTGCTTTCCGGGCGTATGGTCGAAACTTTCAGTGTGTTGTCTGGCTTGTAGAAGACTGCCCGCTCGCCGGGTGACAGTATTTGGTCTGCCGTTTGGGATTGATTCGTTTTTTTGTACAACCCGATTTTCCCGGTGATGAGAGTAACCGCGGTTTTCTCCGGTTCCGCGTCGACATTGAATGTGGTTCCTAATACTCGTATGCCGATACCGTCGGTTTGGACGATGAAAGGTTTCTTCTCGTCTTTGCGGACTTCAAAGAATGCTTCTCCCTTTATTTCGACCTGCCGGATCTGTTTGCTGAACTCCCTCGGATAGCGCAGGCAGGCATTTGCATTCAACCAGACGACACTGCTGTCCGGCAATGTGATTTTTGTTTTTGCATCGGGGACGGCTGTCGTTTCATAATAGACGAGTTCCTGTTCCGGCTCCTTGTCGATCAGGATGATGCTTGTAACCAACAGGAGGGCGATGGAAGCCGCTATGGACAGGTATTTCCATGCAGGGGTTCCTTTACCGGCATAAGAAATGACGACAGGCCGTCGGATTCTTTCCGCCAGACGTTCGGACATCCGCTTTTCATCAAATGGCAAGGACTTGAAGCGTATGCGCTTTGTCAATGATTCGAGTTCTTTGTTGTTTTGTTCATTTTCCATCTTATTCCGGTTGCTTTGTGAATAGAGATGACAGGTGAAGCAAAAAACTCCTATCCGGAATGCAAAAAAAATATTTTAGCGGAAAACGACCTCCTTTGCATAACCCTATGCATTACGCCTCCTAACCCTATTGGTTACGGGGGCTAAAGAATAGGGTTACGGGAACGGACTTGTCTGATTGAATAATTTTAGCTACATTTACCGATTATTATTATATCGTAAAAGGACTATATCTAAGAGATGGAAAAAGAGAGTACCATATCTCTTTTTGAAAAAATGGTGAAAGGGGATGAAACAGCGTTCCGGGTATTTTTTGAAACCTATTCCCGGCGTTTGTTCCATCTTGCTTATTATTATTTGAACTCTCGTGAATTGGCGGAAGAAGCCGTCCTGGATGTTTTTACGGTTATTTGGCAGAAGCGGGAAACGCTTTCGCATGTAAAAGAACCGGAACATTACCTCTATGTGTCCGTCAAGAATCAGGCATTACATTATATAAGAAGGGGATATGTGCAGGAGAAAGATTCATATTCTTTATATGAAATAGAGTTGATACCGGATTCGGATTCACCTGAAAAAAGTCTGTTGGATGAAGAATATCAGGTTTTGGTCCAGCAGGCGATCGATTCGTTGCCTCCGAAGTGCAAGGAAGTGTTTCGTCTTGTCCTGTCCGATAAATTGAAAAACCGGGAAATAGCGGATGTCTTGGGGATTAGTGAGAAGACCGTCAACATTCACATTGCAAAGGCCTATCAGCGAATTGCCGAGTATGTGAACAGGCAATATAAGCAGATGAAAGGCTTTATACTCCTTTTGTTTTAGCTTTTCGGATATGGCTGAAAAAATCCCCGAAGGCTTTAACCGCTCCGGGGATTTTCAGTTACTTGATTTCCTTTTCTTCCATCATGTCCAGTTCGTTCTTGTCGGAGTCGATAAATTTATACTCCAAGAAGCCCAGACTTTGATTCGGAATCACTTTAATACCCATCGAGTATTTCAGTTTCCATTTCCAACTGAGCGGGAATCTTCCGCTCTTGATAAATGCCGCTACATAAGGATGTACGTGCAGGGCGAATTTCTTCACATTGTGTTTGTTGACCAAGCAGTCGATTTTTCCTTCCAGGCTGTCGGTAAACAGGATAGAGGGTTTGATGGTTCCCGTTCCGAAGCAGGTCGGGCAGGCTTCGGATGTATCGACATCCATTGCCGGACGAACACGCTGGCGGGTAATCTGCATCAGGCCGAACTTGCTCAATGGCAAAATATTATGTTTTGCCCGGTCGCCGGCCATCGCTTTCAGCATGTGTTCATACAGTTTCTGCCGGTTGGCTGCTTCGGCCATATCGATGAAGTCGACTACGATGATGCCACCCATGTCGCGCAAGCGTAATTGGCGGGCGATTTCGTCTGCCGCTGCCGTGTTCACGTCGATAGCCGTCTTTTCCTGGGCATCACTGCCTTTGGAGCGGTTCCCGCTGTTTACGTCGATGACGTGCATGGCTTCCGTGTGTTCGATAATCAAATAGGCTCCACTTTTGTACGTGACGGTGCGTCCGAATAAGGACTTGATCTGCTTTGTGATTGCAAAGTTGTCGAAGATGGGAAGTTCGCCGGTGTACCGTTGCACGATTTCTTCCCGTCCGGGGGCAATCAGGCTGACATAATCACGGATATTGTGATAGATGTCCGCATCGTTCACATAAATGTTCTGAAAAGAGGGGTTGAAGATGTCGCGCAACAAAGCCACTGCCCTTGCCGTCTCTTCGTAGATGAGCGCAGGAGCTTTTACTTTGGTGATCTTAGGAATGTTCTCTTCCCAACGTTTCAGTAATGTCTTCAATTCATGATCGAGTTCGGCAACGCGCTTTCCTTCCGAAGAGGTGCGTACGATTACGCTGAAGTTCTTCGGCTTGATGCTTTGAATGAGTTGGCGTAGACGGGCCCGCTCTTCGGCCGATTTGATTTTTGTGGAAACCGATACTTTATCGGCAAACGGCATCAGCACGATGTATCTTCCTGCAAACGAAAGCTCGGAAGTCAGTCTGGGACCCTTTGTTGAAATCGGCTCTTTGGCGATCTGCACCAGCACTTCCTGTCCGACTTTGAGCACGTCGCTGATACTTCCGTTTTTTTCGATTTCGGGAAGCAGCTGCAGCTTGGAGAGGGCGGGAAGTTTTTTCTCTCCCTTCTCTTCCGCCAGTGCCTGCTTGAGGAACTTCTGCTGGGTGTTGAAATTAGGACCTAAGTCCTGATAGTGAAGAAATGCATCCTTTTTATAACCTACATCAATGAAAGCAGCGTTCAAACCCGGCATCAGTTTCTTAACCTTGCCTAAGTAGATATCACCGACGGCAAAAGAGACGTTGCGGGCTTCCTTTTGGAGCTCGACAAGGTTCTTATCCTCCAGTACGGCTATAGATACCTCTTTGGGTTGTACATCCACTACTAATTCACTAATCACTATAAAAAGAGGTGTTAAAATGCGAGACCTTATTAAATACGCAAAGAACAAACTTAAAAAGGTCTCTTATTAAGTTTGTTCTTCAGAGTTGTTCAAATAGACTTATTTTTTCTTATGTCTATTCTTCTTTAGTCTCTTTTTGCGCTTGTGCGTAGACATCTTATGTCTTTTTCTTTTCTTTCCGCTAGGCATTGTTTTAAAATTTTAAATTAAACTATAATAACTAAATTACTTTACTTCGTTCAAGAATGTCTTAGCCGGCTTGAATGACGGAATGTTATGTTCCGGGATGATGATCGTAGTATTCTTTGAAATATTACGAGCTGTCTTCTGGGCTCTCTTTTTAATCACGAAACTTCCGAAACCTCTCAGGTACACGTTTTCGCCCTGAGACAATGAACTTTTTACGATGTCCATGAAGGACTCTACGCTGTTCAGCACTGTCTGTTTGTCGATGCCAGTGCTTTTTGAAATTTCGCTAACAATATCTGCTTTAGTCATGTCTATAAATTAATTAAATAATTGATTTGGACCTATTAATTTTTTGGAATGCAAATATATAGCTTTTTATTTAAGTGGAAAAAGAATTGCCAACCAAATTTTAAGAAAAAAGTTTCCTTACAATTCGTTAGAACTGTGTATGTTTGCAGTAATCAATTAGTTGCAAGTCTTGAGAAGGCTTAAAAAGAACGATATGTCGCAGATAGAAAACGAATTAGAAATCAGCCGTTTGTTGCGTGACTGGTATCGGGAACATAAGAGAGAGCTGCCTTGGCGCGAATCTTCCGATCCTTATATCATCTGGATTTCCGAGATTATCCTTCAGCAAACACGGGTTGTCCAGGGAATGGATTACTTCATCCGCTTTACCGGACGGTTCCCGGACGTGGCTTCGCTGGCTACGGCGGAGGAAGACGAGGTGTTGAAATATTGGCAAGGCCTCGGCTATTACAGCCGCGCCCGTAACCTGCATGCCGCGGCAAAGGATATCATGGAACGGTTCGGCGGGGTATTCCCGAAACAATATAAAGATGTGATCTCTTTGAAAGGGATAGGGGAATATACGGCGGCGGCTATCGTTTCCTTTGTCTGGAACCAGCCGTATCCGGTCGTGGACGGGAATGTCTTCCGGGTGCTTTCGCGCCTGTTTGCGGTAAGCACTCCGATCGATACGCCCAAAGGGAAAAAAACTTTTACGGAACTGGCCGGTCTGGTGATGGACCCGCGGCATGCCGGACTGCACAACCAGGCCATGATGGAATTGGGCGCCTTGCAATGCGTGCCGCAAAATCCGGATTGCGAAGCCTGTCCGCTGAAAGGGTGTTGTGCGGCTTACGGGGCAGGCGACGTGCAAGCCTTTCCGGTGAAGCAGAAGAAGACCAGGACGCGTGACCGGTATTTTCATTACTTATACATTATATATAAAGGTAAAACCTGGTTGTCCCGCCGGAAAGGAAAAGATATCTGGGAAGGGCTTTACGAGTTTCCGCTTATCGAAACGGACAGGGCTATGGATTTTGCGGAGTTGCAGGCGACGGATGCCTTTCGCCGCCTGTTCGAAGGGGCGGGACGGCTGGATGTCTCGCTGGATTTGCAAGGGGTGAAACATGTCCTGTCCCATCAGATCCTGTATGCGGCTTTCTACCGGATAGAGATAGAGCGGGAGAGCGATGCCCTGAAATCTTTCCTCCCTGTGGCGACGGGCGATGTGGAGAAATATGCAGTTCCCCGCCTGATACAGATTTATTTGGAGAAATTAGAAGGAAACTTGTCAGAATGACTGAATTTATGTTTCTTTGTAAACTAAATAAAAGAATAGAGCTATGTCATTGAATAAAGTTATATTGATCGGTAACGTCGGACGCGATCCGGAAGTGCGTTACTTCGACAGTGGCGCTGCTGTCGCCAACTTCCCGCTTGCTACTTCCGAGAGAGGTTATACGTTAGCCAATGGGACGGTTGTTCCCGAACGTACGGAATGGCACAATGTGGTCGTTCGCCGTGATTTGGTTTCCTTCGTTGAAAAATGGGTGAAGAAAGGTTCCGGACTCTATGTGGAAGGCAAGATCCGTACGCGCAGTTACGACGACCAGTCCGGCGTGAAGCGGTATGTGACGGAAATCCATGCCGACCGTGTCGAGTTCTACAGTACCGGTTCGGGCATGGGAAATCGCGACACTGCTTCCGGTACGGGTATGACGGGAACGCAGCCGCAGACCGCCCAGCCGTCCGCCGGATATCAGCAACCGGCAGGCTACCAGCAACCCGCATCCGGACAACCGGACACATCTTCAGATTCCAACAGTGCGGACGATCTTCCGTTCTGATATTGTTTAACTAATACTGTTCCCCTTGGACTCAGACTATTATTTATCGGGCTTATTCGACCAGGTTACCATACAGGCGTTCACAGCAGGCCCTGTAATCGCGTTAAGCCTCGCAATCCTTCTGCTGTTGGTTTCCGGCTTCGTGTCGGCTTCCGAAGTGGCGTTCTTCTCGTTAACCCCGGGTGATATTAATGACATCCGGGAGGAGAATGAGCCTTCCGATCCGTTAATCCAGCGTTTGCTGGACCGTTCCGAGTACTTGCTCGCCGCTATTCTGATCGCCAACAACTTTGTGAATGTGGCTGTCGTCATGCTTTGTACTTACGGCATCAATGCGATCATCAATTTCTCTGCCGCTCCGATGTTGGGATTCGTTCTGGAGACGATCGTCCTGACCTTTCTCCTTTTGTTGTTCGGCGAGATCATGCCGAAGATTTACGCACAGAAAAACTCGTTGCGGTTCGTGCGCAGTTCGGCTCCCGTGCTGAATGTCGTGGAGCGTGTCTGCCGCCCGCTTTCGAAAATATTGGTCACGTCGACCAGCGTCATCAACAAGGCGTTGGTCAAGAAGAAGTACGACCTTTCGGTCGACGAGCTTTCCAAAGCATTGGAACTCACTTCCACCGAAATGCCGGAAGAGAAGGAGATGCTATCGGAGATCATCAAGTTCTACAACAAGACAGCCGACGAGATCATGACGCCCCGTCTGGATATGGAGGATATCGAAATCAAGACGAGTTTCCGCACCGTGGTCGATTTTATCATCCAATCCGGCTATTCCCGTATCCCGGTCTATGCCGATTCGGAGGATAATATCAAGGGAATCCTGTATATCAAGGACCTTTTGCCGTATGTGGAGAAGCCCGACACGTTCCGCTGGCAGAGCCTGATCCGTCCGGCCTATTTCGTGCCAGAGACGAAGAAGATCGACGATCTCCTGGAAGAGTTCCGTACCAGCAAGATCCACATGGCGATCGTGGTGGATGAGTTCGGCGGCACTTCCGGTATCGTGACGATGGAGGATATCCTGGAAGAGATTGTCGGCGAGATATCCGATGAATATGATGAAGATGAAAAGCAGTTCATCCGCCTGGCGGACGGCAGCCTTATTTTTGAAGCCAAGATATTACTGACCGATTTCTTCCGTGTGATCGGAGCCGATCCTGCCGAGTTCGGCAAACTGACGGAGGAGGTTGAAACCCTTGCCGGCCTTTTGTTGGAGATCAAAGGGGACTTCCCGCGACGGCGCGAGATCATCGAGTATGACGACTACCGTTTCCAGGTCTTGGAAATCGACAATCGCCGTATCCTGAAAGTCAAGTTCAACCGCATCTCAGAGCAGGCAAAGGATAAACAGGGGGAATAAATGCGTATATCAGCCGGTATAATATGGATTCTGTTGTCGGCCTTGTATGTTTCCTGCACGGAATATACGCCGAAGCCGCGCGGCTATTTCCGTATCGAGCCGCCTGTCCCTTCTTACCAGGTGCTTCCGGTGGAGGATTTGCCTTATACTTTCCGGCTTTCCAAATGGGCGGAAGTGGAGTTGCCTCCGGTCGGGAATCCGGCGGGATGGATCAACCTCTCTTATCCGCAGTTGAACGCGAAGCTCTATTGCAGCTACTTTCCCGTCACTCCGGCTACGTTGGGCAGGGCGGAGGAGGAATGCCGCGCCTTGGTGGTCCGGCAGGCGAAATACCCGGAACGGATCAAAGTGCAGGCGTACACGAATCCGGAGGCTTCGGTGTACGGCTCGCTTTTCATGCTGGATGGCGAATCCGCTTCGCCGCTGCAATTCATGCTGACCGACAGCGTCTCCCGCTTTTTCCGGGGGGCTTTGTATTACGACTGTATTCCGAATGCCGATTCGCTGGTTCCCGTCACCGACTATCTGAAACAGGATGTCATTGAATTGATCCAATCTTTTAACTGGAAGAAATAATGCCTCTTCTCCTTCAACATATCGCTCCGCTTTGGGGGGTCTGGAAGATCGAAGAATCCTCTGAGACTCTTTTGGCCCTTCTGAAGAATGCCGAAGAATATCTTGCGGAGCTCGACGGTATCCGCACGGAACACCGTCGCCGGGAATGGCTTGCCAGCCGCGTGCTTCTGCAGGAGCTTTTGGGTAGCCCCCTTCGCATCGCCTATCATCTGAACGGTGCGCCTTATCTGCCGGATTCGCCTTTACACATCAGTATTTCGCATACGAAAGGGTATGCTGCCGTCCTGCTGCAGAACCATCCTGCTGCCGGCATCGACATCGAATATCATTCCGAACGGGTACTGAAGATTCGCAGCCGCTTTATGGCCCCGGAAGAGGAAGCCGGCATCGACAAGGAGCACGAAACGGAACATCTGCTACTTCATTGGTGTGCAAAGGAAACGCTGTTCAAGATGATCGGACAGGAAGAGGTCGATTTCCGGAAACATCTGCATGTCCGTCCGTTCCGGTATGCGGAAGAAGGAAGTTGTACCGCCCATGAAACGCGCACGGAGCAAGGCTCGGTTTATCGGTTGAACTACCTCGTTACCCCCGCTTTCGTATTGACTTGGAGTGTATGAGTTTTTAGTTCGATTATTGGCAGATTTGAACCGATTTTAGGCACGGATTACCCCTTGTTTCTATTCTTCTACCGAATCGATCTTCTTTTGGAATATCGGTTATTTCTGCCAGATCTCCCAAGCCGCAAACGCTTGCAACAGCAGCATTTCCAACCCGTTCTTCACGACAGCTCCTTTTTCTTTTCCTTTCTTCATGAAAAGGGTTTCATCCGGATTGTACAAGAGGTCGTACAGCAGATGGTCCGGAGTGAGCAGGTCGTAGGGGATGTCCGGGCAGGCGTTGATATTCGGGAACATGCCTAACGGGGTCGTATTGACGATGACGGTGTACTGTTCCATCGTCTTCGGAGTGATCTCTTCGTAGGTGATGCAGAATTCTTTCGGTTTACGGGAAACCAATGTTGCGCCTACGCCCAATTGTTTCAATCCCTGGAAAACTGCTTTCGATGCACCGCCTGTCCCTAAGATCAAGGCTTTGCGATGTGTCTCGTTCAGGAGCGGCTCGATGGAACGCTTGAAACCGATGATGTCGGAGTTGTAGCCTTTCAGCTTTTTGCCGAAGAGCCCTTTCGTGAATTTGATGACGTTGACGGCTCCGATCAGCCGGGCGTCTTCGTCCAGATCATCTAAGTAGGGAATGACTTGTTCCTTGTAGGGGATGGTGACATTCAGACCGTTCAATTCCGGGTTGTCTTTTAATACAGTCTTCAGATCTTTGATGTTCGGGATCTCGAAGTTCAGATAAGTTGCATCAATTTTCTCGGATTCGAATTTCTGGTTAAAGTAGTTTTTTGAAAAAGAGTGTCCGAGGGGATATCCTATTAAACCATATTTTTGCATGACCTGTAATTTTAAGATGATTCATATTGTTGGGGCGGTTCGTGAACTGCCCTTGCTGCCCGTGTATAGCGAACAAATACCGAAAGTGAAAGTGCGCGAACGGGCTTCGCTGAAACCAACCCGGCTGAGCAGGTCGGTCATTACCTTCCCTTGCGGGACGACCCGGATGGAAGCCGGCAGATAGCTGTAGGCCGTATGTTCTTTTGAAAGCAGGCGTCCGACGGTGGGTATCACGATTTTGGAATAGAGGTTATAGAGCTGCTTCATCGGGAAATGTTCCGGTGAGGACAGTTCCAGGATCATCAGATGCCCGCCCGGCTTCAGTACCCGGTACATCTCGGCGATCCCTTGCTCTATGTTTTCGAAATTCCGTACTCCGAAAGCGGCAGTGACGGCATCGAACGAGTTGTCCGGATAGGTCAGTGCCGTGCAGTCCTGGTATTCGAACGTGATGTGGTCCGACAATCCCGCACTGGCGACTTTCTGCCGTCCGACTTCCATCATGCCCTCCGAGATGTCGGCCCCGATGATGCGGTCGGCTTTCAGGCGGCGGTGCATGGAGATAGCCAGGTCTCCCGTGCCTGTGGCGATATCGAGGATCGAGGCGGGTGAAAAAGGACGCAGGAAAGCAATCCCTTTCCTGCGCCATATTTTGTCGATACCCAGCGAAAGCGTATGGTTCAGCCGATCGTATGTACCGGCGATGGAGTCAAACATGCGCTTGACTTGTGTAGCTTTGTGCTCATCGTTGTTGTAAGGTAGAATCTGTTCCGAACCGTACTTCGCCATATCCGTTTATCTTATTTGTTGAGATATTCGGTTACGTTCTTTTCGATGCGCGAAAGGAGGTTGTCCGTATCGCCTTTTTCGAACTTTTCGCCTGTGATGTGTTCATACAGTTCGATGTAGCGTTCGCTGATGCCGTCTACGATAGCAGGAGTCATTTCGGGAACTTTCTGGCCTGCCTTGCCCTGGAAACCGTTTTCCATCAGCCATTCGCGGACGAATTCTTTGGAGAGCTGTTTCTGCGGTTCGCCTTTGGCAAAACGTTCTTCGTAGCCTTCGCTGTAGAAATAGCGGGAAGAGTCCGGCGTGTGGATTTCATCCATCAGGTAGATCTTACCGTCGTGTTTGCCGAATTCGTACTTCGTGTCGACGAGGATCAAGCCGCGTTCGGCTGCAATTTCCGTACCGCGTTTGAAGAGGGCGAGCGTGTATTTTTCCAACAATTCGTATTCTTCCGGAGTAGCCAGGCCCTGGGCCAGGATTTCTTCTTTGGAGATGTCGGCATCGTGTTCGCCGATCTCGGCTTTTGTTGTCGGGGTAACGATCGGTTCGGGGAAACGTTCGTTTTCACGCATGCCTTCCGGCAGCTTTACGCCGCAGATTTCGCGTACGCCGCTCTTGTACGCACGCCATGCACTTCCGCAGAGGTAGCCGCGTACAATCATTTCAACCGGGAAGCCTTGGCACATCACGCCTACGGTCACCATCGGGTCGGGGGTGGCCAGTTTCCAGTTCGGGCAAATGTCGGTAGTCGCATCCAGGAATTTGGCTGCGATCTGGTTCAGCATCTGTCCTTTGTAAGGGATACCTTCCGGCAGGACTACGTCGAATGCCGAGATACGGTCTGTTGCTACCATCACCAATACGTCGTCGTTGATGTTATACACGTCGCGTACTTTACCATGATAGACACTCTTCTGTCCAGGGAAATTGAAGTCTGTTTTTGTTAATGCCTTCTTCATACCTTTGTTTTTATGGGGCGCTTATCGGGCGTCCTGATTGTTATTAATGTTGTTCGTTTTCTCTTTCTGATTATCGGCGGGAACGGTTTGCGAACCGATCCTACGGTTTTGTCTGTTGTCGAACTTATCGTAGGCTTCGACGATACGTTGGACGAGTTTATGGCGGACAATGTCCTTTTTCTCGAACTCGATCTTGCCGATCCCTTTTACATCTTTCAGGATTTGCATGGCTTGTACAAGTCCGGAAGTGGCTGTCGGCGGCAGGTCGATCTGCGTCACGTCGCCGGTGATGATCATTTTGGCATTCATTCCGAGACGGGTGAGGAACATCTTGATCTGGTGTGTCGTCGTGTTCTGGGCTTCGTCGAGGATGATGACCGCATCGTTCAGCGTCCGTCCGCGCATAAAGGCAAGCGGGGCGATCTGTATCACGTTGTTCTCCATGTATTCCTTCAGCTTGGCTCCGGGAATCATGTCTTGCAGGGCGTCATACAAGGGTTGGAGATACGGGTCGAGCTTATCCTTCATTTCTCCGGGGAGGAAACCTAACTTTTCGCCGGCTTCCACGGCCGGACGGCTCAGGATGATCTTGCGGATTTCTTTGTTTTTTAATGCTTTTACGGCGAGGGCGATGGCGACGAAGGTCTTGCCTGTCCCGGCGGGGCCTGTGGCAAAGACGAGGTCGTTTTCTTCAAATGCTTTGACAAGGCGTTGCTGGTTTTCCGTGCGGGCGACGATCGGTTTGCCGTTCATCCCGTGGATGATCAGGTTCTCCTGTTTGGCGACCACCGGGGCTTTGCCTTTGATGATGTCCAGTATGACCTCTTCGCTCAGCGAGTTGAATTCTTCACAATATTTCTCTACCTCGCGAATTTTCTTGAGAAAGAGTTCCGATTCGTCTTCGTCTCCGATCACTTTCATTACATTTCCCCTTGCCACAATGCGTAATTTAGGGAACAATGTCTTAATCAACTGCATGTTGACATTGTTTACTCCGTAGAATATGACAGGGTCTACGCTCTCAAGAATATAAATTCGTTCAATCATTCAATTCGTTTTAGTTCTGCCTTTGTTGCGAATTCTTTTGTCATTCTCGTTCAGGCAGACAAAATTAGTAATATTCTTTATGTAAAAATAAATTGTGAGGTATTTTGTTGTCTCTTCATGAAGATTATTTGAACATTAATATTTTGAAATCAGTGAAACTTGGTTACTTTTGTTTCCGTTAAAAGAGAAATGATGAAAAAGATAGTATTTAGCATTTGGTTGATAGCGGCTGCCTGCTCGGTGGTAGCGATATGTTCGTCTTGTGGCAAGAAGGAAGAACGCGGAGAGTTGAAACGTATCTGGTATAACGGAAGCTATAACCGCGATTTCAAAGATCTGAACGATGTACATCTGGCCGAAGCGAAACGTATCGGCATCAAACCGGCATCGAATCGTGAAGAAGCGGAGAAAGTAAAAAAGGAGATGGAGGAGATCGGAACCAACGAATATTATGAAGTGGAAAAGCTGACGCATTCCATCCCGTATCTGATCCCTTCGGCAGCCCGGTTGCTGGAAGATATCGGACATAATTTCCAGGATTCCTTACGCAATCTGAATGCTTCGATCTATAAAGTCAAAGTGACCAGTGTCACCCGCACGGTCGACGATGTCAAGAACCTGAAAAAAAGAAATACCAACTCCTCCCAAAACTCGGCCCACCGCTACGGGACGACTTTTGATGTATCCTGGGCTCGCTATGCCAAAGTAGACGAGAGCGACACCTTGAATATCGACAAAGACCGCTTGAAGATGGTCTTGGCGATGGTCTTGCGCGATTTGAAACGGGAAGAGCGTTGCTACGTCAAGCACGAACGCAAGCAAGGTTGTTTCCATATAACCGTCCGGGAAAAGAAATAGGAAGAACGCAACGCCTTACCGGTTGGATTCTGTAGAAAGGCATACCTTTTGTATGCCTCGTCTCTGAAGAGATATTATAAGATGCCTTCGATCACTTTGCGGAGTTCCGGTTTACCCATTGTGCCGAGCATCATTTCTTTGTTCCCGTCCATTCGGCAGAGGAGCAAGGTCGGGATCGTCCGGATCTTGAAGGCTGCTTCCAGTTCTTCTTCATTGTCTACATTGACTTTATAGATGTAGAGTTTTCCGTCATATTCTTTTGCGAACTCGTCGAGTATCGGCTCCAGGCGTTTGCAATAGCCGCACCAGGGAGCATGAAAGTCCACGATACAGGGCTTGTCGCCTACATATTTCCAATCTTTGGGGTTTTCTTCGAAGTTTCCTACTCGCTGAATAAATTCCGCTTTAGTTAATTCAATCGGTGTCATATTGTTTCCTTTTATTATTGATACTGCAAAGATACGGATAATATAGAGGCATTGTAAATGGCAATATTGCTTATAGAGTTGTCAATATTCCCTTTCCGGCGGTGTTAAATGAAAAATATCTGTATTTTTGCTTTTCATAAAATGATAAGCTCATGTCACCAGAAAGATATGTTCAAGATTTTACGGCGTTGGAGGCTTTGTTCAAACGCTTCTACAAACCTTTGCGAGCGTATGCTTTCCGTTTTGTTAACGACAAAGATTTGTCAGAAGATATCGTGCAGGATGTCTTTTTTGAACTTTGGCAACGGCGTGAAAGCATTCGTTTTGAAGATGCAGCAATTAAATCTTATCTTTTCAGGGCGGTTTATACGCATGCCTTGAACGCGCTGAATAAAAAGCAGCAGGATGTATGCACATTGGAACCGGCAAGGGATGCTGACATTTTGGATCAGTATGTCACTTCTTATATGCAAAATTCCGAACAGAGCCTGTTATTGAAAGAACTGGAGGAAGAAATCATGTCTTATATAAACACGCTTCCCCCTCAATGTCATAAAATATTTATGCTAAGCCGGAGCTACGGCTTGAAAAACCGCGAGATTGCGGAGCAATTGGGCATTAGCGTCAAAGCGGTTGAGAAGCAGATAAGCAAGGCTCTTTCCGGCTTGAAGCAACATCTTGTCCAAAAAGACTTATTCCCTTTGTTGGTACTGGCAGTGACTTGCCTTTCTCATTAGCATGAGAATCTGTTCTCATCATGATGAGAAAGTTTTCTCTCCTTGGTGAGAATTTATTCTCACCGGCATGAGAAAAGATTCTCACTCATACGGGAAGTGCTGTGAAAAAGCAACGAATTATTCGTAACTGTAATGGAAAGGAATTTGTGTAATGCTTTCCTGAGTTTTTTACAAAAGGAGGTAGGGTAAAACTACCTTTTTTTGTATTACTAATAAATGAATCTGTTAATGAAAGAAGAAGCATACGATATCAATGAAATCATAATCCGCTATCTGGATGGTTCGGCAGAACTGGAAGAGAAGACGTTATTGCTTCGGTGGCTGAAACAATCGGATCATAACCGGGATGATTTTACGGCAACCCGTGACCTGTGGCTCTCTTGCAATGTCGCTGCCGGAAACGAGTTGGAGGTCGATATCGCTTTGGGAAAACTGAAAGACCGTATCTTGCGGGAGCGGGGCCGGATGGAAAGAGAATCACGTACGAAGAGAAAACGACTATCGGTGGTTTTGCGTTGGACACGGGTCGCTGCCGTGTTGCTGCTTTTGTTGGGGATAGGCTATGGCATCGGCAGTTGGAGGGAGCATTCCGCTCCTGATCTCATCGTACAAAACCAACTGATAACGGCAAAAGGGAGCAAAGGCCGGTTCACGTTGCCTGACGGATCGGTGGTCTGGTTGAATTCGGAAACCAAACTGACTTATCCGAATCAATTTGCCGGTGACAGGCGGTTCGTTTCTTTGGAAGGAGAAGCCTATTTCGAAGTGGCGAAAGATGCGAAAAAGCCTTTTGTCGTACAGGCGGGAGAGGTTGACGTCGAGGTCTTGGGCACCTGTTTCGATCTCGATAGCTATTCTTCCGGCGAATTTGTAAAGACCGCTTTGCTGAACGGCAGTGTGAAGATATCGGGAAAAGCCTTGAAAGATCCGGTTTACTTGAAACCGAATGAATTGTTCAGATACCATAAGTCGGATCAGATCGCCTCTGTCGAAGAAGCCAAAGCCGGTTTGTATGCCGACTGGATCAAGGACCGCCTGGTGTTCGACAACGACAGCCTGACTGATATTCTGATCAGTATGGAGGGACGCTATAATATGGATATCGAATGCCCGAAACAGTTTGCCGCATCCATCCGCCTTTCTTTCACGATCCGGCAGGAGAGCATCGAGGAGGTGATGGAGGCGATGAGCCAGATTGCGCCTATCAAGTATGAAATAAAGGGAAATAAAGTATATATAATCCCTCGAAAATAGATGTTTAACTTTTAAAACAAATCGCTTATGGGAATAAACAAATGATGTTATTGTGAAAAAGGAGGACAGGTGTATGCGGATTGCATTCGTCTGTCGAAAAAATTTAATTAACCTATCGTCCGGTATTTGGTTCCGGCGATAAAGTTTAACTGAAAATCTATGTAGAATATGATTTATTTTAACCGAAAGGGTCTTTTGTATTCTTTTATTCAAAAAGAAGTCAGGGTGATGAGATTAACCCTGTTTATGTTAACTGTCATGTTAAGCGGGCTCTCCGCTACCGAGTCTTATTCTCAGACTGTCCGGATTAGCCTCAATATGAAAAACTCAACAGTCAAGGAAGTTTTAAAGAAAATTGAAAATTGCAGTGAGTTTACGTTCTTTTATAATGATGAAATAATAGACGTGGACAAACGTGTCACTTTGAATGCTGAGGATCTCAGTATATCTGATATACTGACTACAATTCTCCCGAATTGTAGTTATAAGATATCGAATAAGAATATTATCATAACCGTCAAGGAAGCCGGCGTTCACCAACAGGGAAAGATTATCACCGGAGTTGTCCGCGATGTGAATGGTGAACCGGTTATCGGTGCGAATGTCTCGGTAAAGGGTACTACTAACGGGACAATAACCGATATGGACGGGAAATTTACGCTGGAAGGCGTTGCCGCCAATTCTAAACTTTCGATCTCCTATATCGGCTACATGGCCCAAGAAATCGCAGTGGGAAATAAAGGCGCCTTCGAAATTGTATTGAAAGATGACACGCAGGCTCTCGAAGAGATTGTCGTTGTCGGTTATGCAGCCCAGAAGAAGGTGAATCTGACCGGATCTGTAGCCAGCCTCAATTTTACGGATGAGAAGTTGAACCGTCCGGTTACCACGATCGCCGCATCGTTGTCCGGTATGGCGGCCGGTGTCAATGTGATGAATACCAGTAACCAGCCGAATGCCGAAGGTTCTTCCATCCTGATCCGTGGCGTGGGCACGATGAATGATGCCGGTCCGCTGATCCTCGTGGACGGAATGGAGATGAGCCTCAATGAAGTGAACCCGAACGACGTGGCTTCGATCTCCATCTTGAAAGATGCCGCCTCTTGTGCCATCTACGGTAACAGGGGTGCCAACGGGGTAATCTTGGTTACGACAAAACGTGGTTCGGACGGGAAGATCAACGTGACTTATTCGGGCAAGTTCTCTTACCAGACTCCGGCCAAGCTGATCCGCCAGGTGACGGATTATGCAGATTATATGGAGTTTGTCAACGAAGGATACCTCAACACGAATCAAGCCGCCAAGTTCTCCCAGTCGACAATCAACGAATGGCGTGAAGCTGGCAAGAACCCGAACGCGACGAATGCTGCCGGCATACCGAATTATGTGACGCATCCGAATACGGACTGGTATGATGTCGTTTATGATCCGAAATGGATGCAGGAACATACCATCAGCCTGACCGGTGCGGAAAAACGTACTAACTATGCGATTTCGGGTACTTACCTGAACAATCCGGGGTTGGTCATCGAGTCGGGAGTAAAGAAATATTACCTGCGTAGTGACATCGAGTCGAGAGTGACCGATTTTCTGACTGTCGGAATGCGTGCCTGGGGATATAACGCCGATCAGGATCGCAATAACTTGGGTGATATGTGGGGACTGAACATGCAGAAGGTGACTCCCGGCGTTTATCCTTATTATGACGGCAAATATGGCGGAATCGAAACCAACGAGGAAGACGGGCAGGCCGGCAACCCGTTGCTGAACATGAGTAACTCGTATGGTTATTACAAGCAAAACAAGTATTTCGTGAATCCTTATCTGGAAGTGAAATTCTTGAAAGACTTCAAGTTTACGGCCAATTTCTATTACGATCAGTTCACGAACCATCACAGATGGCAACCGTCCGACTATAAGGAACAGTACAGTTTCAACCGCACGATGACCTTGAGCACGCCTCCGACCTCTACGGATATGTCGACTTATAAAGTGTATGACTGGCAAAGACGTGAAAAATACTGGAAGACCAATATGCTGGTAAGCTGGGCGCATACATACGGAAAACACGATGTGGGTGCACTGGTCGGTTACGAAGAATCGCGTAACTGGGGCGACGAAGTGGATATCTGCAAGGAAGGGATGTCAAGTGTCAATTTGACGGACTTCAATGCCATGACCGATCCTTATTATATCAAGGGCTCTTCATACGAATATTCTTCCCGTTCCTGGTTCGGCCGTATCAATTATGCGTTTGACAATCGTTACCTGTTCGAAATGAACATGCGTTATGACGGCTCTTCCCGTTTCTCTCCCGATTCCCGTTGGGGATTGTTCCCCTCTTTCTCTGCCGGTTGGCGTATTTCCGAAGAAGAATTCATGAAAGATGTGGATTGGCTGAGCAATTTGAAGTTGCGTGCATCTTGGGGTAAGTTGGGGAATAACTCCATTGGCAACTACGAGTGGCAGGCGCTTTACGGTTCCGGTTACAATTATGCGTTCAACGGTAATAAATCCAACGGTTTGGCCATGACGACTTTCTCCAACTATGCTTTGGAATGGGAAGAAACGGCTATCACCAACATCGGTTTGGATTTCGGTGTCTTGGACAACCGTTTGAACGGAACGATCGAAGTATATGACAAGAAGACGGATGGTATCTTGTATCGCCCGACGCTCCCGGAATCTCTGAACCAGTTTACTTCTCCGCTTCAGAATCTGGCAGGTGTCAACAACAAGGGTCTTGAAATTACCTTGGGTTGGAATGACCGTGTCGGAGACGTCTCTTACTCGGTTTCCGGAAACTTCACTTATAACAAAAATGAAGTGACGAAATACAAGGGCGAGTTGGTACGTGAATGGCGTACGGATGCCAACGGCAACAAGGTATGGTATCAGAATGTCGGAACAGTGGCCAACGGTTCGTCCAACCTGATCGTGGAAGGCCATGAGATGAACGAATACTTCATGATGAACCCGTACAAAGGCAACGGCTCTTACTTCAATGGAGATGGGACGGTGAATATCAACGGTGGACCGAAAGACGGAATGATCCGTACCGAGGCTGATATGAAATGGTTACAGGCGATGTTCGATGCCGGTTATAAGTTTTATCCGAATCAAGCGATCGGCAAGGACAAGATTTGGTATGGCGATATGATTTATGCCGATTATAACGGAGATGGTATCTACGGTAATGATGACGACCGTGATTTCCAGGGGGTCTCCTGGAGACCGAAATACTACTTCGGCTTGCAGGCAAGTATGACCTGGAAGGGTTTTGACCTGTCGATGAACTGGGCGGGCGCAGCCGGATTCAAGATCGATTATTACAAACAGACACAAAACAGCGTCAGTGTCACGCACGGATATGGTCTTGGCTACGACATCGCTTATGACCACTATTTCTTCGATCCTGAAAATCCGAATGATCCGCGTACGAACATTCATTCCGAAACTCCGCGTCTCGTCGGTTATCAGAACAGCGGCCAGGCAAGTGCCACCAGCTCTTGGCATCTGAAAAATGGTAACTACATGAAACTGAAAAACCTGACGATCGGTTACACCTTCCCGAAAGAGTGGATGAAAGTCGCGTTCATCCAGAACGCACGTGTCTATCTGTCTGGTGAAAATTTGCTGACGATCACGAAATTCGAGGGCAGCGATCCTGAACGTATGGCTGGTGACGGTTATCTGCCGATCCGCCAGTATACGGTCGGTGTTAATGTGACATTCTAATTAAATTGTGAAAAAAGTATGAACAAGAATAATTTTGGAATAATAAAGAGTACGGCAAAACTTTTCTCAGCAACAGTTTTGTCCGGTTTGTTCCTTGCCGGTTGCGTGGACATGGATCTGACTCCGAAGAACCAGCCGAGCGAAGGAGAGGTTTGGGCGGATGCTACGATGGCTGAACAGACCGTGACCGGCCTTTACAATGGACTGAACCATTTGTATAACGATAATTATAATATGTGGTTCGACTGCTTCTCGGCAACGATGGACCGCGATGCGAACTGGCGTAACTTCGGTATGCTGTTCGGCAACCAGACAACATCCGGAGACGGGCCGAGCTGGATTTGGCATGACAACTATAAGTTTATCATCCGTTGCAATGACGTGATTGCCAATATGCCGGACGTGGCAGGGTTTTCGGAAGCGAAGAAAGCGCGTCTGATCGCCGAAGCCAAATTCCTTCGGAGCTATTGGTATTATGAACTGAACTTGCTGTTCGGCGGTGTGCCTTACTATACGGACCCGATCAAGAATATCGATGAAGCCAAAGGCAGCCGTCTCTCCATGGCGGATCTCTGGAATGAGCTGGTCAAGGATTTGACCGATTGTATCAACGAGCCTAACTTGCCGGATAAGTATAACAGCGGCGATAATGATTATGGCCACATCACGAAAGGAGCTGCATACGCGCTCAGAGGCAAGATCTACTTGTGGCAGGAAAACTGGGCCTCTGCCGAAGCCGACTTCAAAAAGGTCGGTGATTGTGGTTACCGCCTGTTTACTTCCGGTGCGGATGCCTATAAGATGTTGTTCAAAGAAGCCAACGAACAGTGCGACGAGATGATCTTCTCCGTCCAGTGTATCGAAGAGGACGGTTATTGGAACTCCAAAAACCGTGGATTCGGTAACCGCTGTACCTATGGTTCGATGTGGAATAACTATTTGGTTAATCCGGATTTCGTCGATACCTACGAGTGTGCGGACGGAAGCAAGTTCGACTGGTCGAAAGTCATTCCGGAGTATTATAAGCTGACGGTCAACGAACGTCGCGTCTTCTTCCTGCGCGATAACCTGACGGAATCTGAAATCGCCAACGCGAAAGAGCAGGGCGCCAATATGGATTATTACCTGCCGAACGGCAATGAAGCCCGTATCCGCAAGGCTTACGACCAGCGTGACCCGCGTTTGGAGATGAGTGTCATAACGCCGTATGCGACCTATTTGGGCGGTGATGGAGGTGCTGATAACTACTTTACAAGCCGTTATCCGTTCCGTAGCCAGTGGATAGAAATACAAAATGCGGATGGTACGGTTACGCGCGAGCCGAGTGACTTGCGTACCGATACGCAGGCAATGTTCTATTACCTGAACCGCAAGTTCGTGACCGAAGGTGTCGGCGAAGGCAACCAGAAAGGAACCGGAATCGACATGCCGAAAATCCGGTATGCCGATGTCCTGTTGAACCTTGCCGAGGCGTTGAACGAACAAGGCAAGACAGACGAAGCGATCGCGGTCGTCAACCAGGTACGCGCCCGTGCCGGTGCTCAGTTGCTCAACTCCAACGGACCGACGACCGTGAAAGGTCAGGCCGATATGCGTGAACGCATCCGGAATGAGCGCTATTGGGAATTGCTTGGTGAAGACCTGATCTACTTCGACGAACTTCGTTGGAAGACTTGGAAGGAAAAGAAGTTCTCTACATACGATGACAACGGTAAGCAGGTGGTGAACGGTCTGCGCCAGGTTTGGGGACAGGCCACTTATCATTATGCCTGGGGTGGAGACCACTATTGGTTGTACCCGATTCCGTATAACGAGACGCAGATGAACCCGAATATGGTCCAGAATACGGGGTGGAAGTAATTAATCACTGAAAAGAAGAAGCTGTTACAAAAGTTTAGGTTTTTGATTCGTACTTTTGTAACAGCTTTTTTTGTAAATAAAACAGATAGGAATGATGAATGTAAAAAAATTTTTCTTGTTGTCGTGTGCTCTCTGCTGCACGGCTTGCGGCGGAAACAACAATTCCGGAGATTCGGGTAAACAGGAGATCCCGGAAGTCAATGATTCGCAACTTGCCTATCACAATCCTGTGATACGGGTGGCCGCACCGGACCCGACCGCTATGCGTGCCAATGACGGGTATTATTATTTGTATGCGACCGAAGATATCCGCAACCTGCCGATCTTCCGGTCGAAAGACATGGTGGAATGGGAGGAGATCGGGACTGCCTTCACCGATGAGACTCGTCCGGACTTCTTGCCCGGTAACAAGGATGTCAAGGAACATGCCCATCTTTGGGCACCGGAGATCCGTTATGTGAAAGGCAAATACGTGCTCTTTTATTCCTTGGCGCAATGGGGCAACCATTGGGTCAGCACCATCGGGTATGCCGTATCCGATTCTCCCGAAGGACCGTTCACGCCGAAAGGTAAAGTGTTCGATAGCCGTGAAGTGAACGTGGAGAACTCCATCGACCAGTATTTCTACGAGGAAGGCGGCAAGTATTATATGCTTTGGGGCAGCTTTTTCGGAATTTACATCATGGAATTGGACGTGACGGATGATGTGACGATCACGCCGAAACTCGACACCAAGCGCCAGATCGCCGGCAACGCTTACGAAGGGATCAACCTGTGGAAACGCGACGGGTACTACTACCTTATCGGCTCCATCGGCTCTTGTTGCGAAGGGCAGAAAAGTACCTACACCACAGTAGTGGCGCGTTCGAAAGACCTTTTCGGCCCGTATGTAGATAAACAGGGAGGACAAATGTTGGATAACAAGCATGAAGTAATCCTGCATAAGAATGACCGTTTTGTCGGGACCGGCCACAATTCCACCCTTCTCGAAGATGACGAAAAGAACACGTGGATGCTTTACCATGCTTTTGAACTGGAACGTTTGGACGCGCAACGGCAAGTCTTGTTGGACCGCATTTTGTGGGATGAAGAAGGCTGGCCCTACGTGGATAAGCTGGAGCCTTCTTACGGTGCGTTTCGTCCTGTCATTAAATAATTAAACTGATGATTTTATGAATAAGAAATGGATTGCTTTATTGTTCTCGTTCTCCCTTTGTTTTTGCATGAGTTGTTCGGATTCCGAATCCGGTAAAAAGGAAGAAGGGAAAGTAGAAGAAGAAAAACCGGTAACCGTCTTGTCCAAGACGGTCCCTCTGGCTGATCCTTATATCTTGGTACATGACAGCCTGTACTATATCTACGGGACGAATGTCGGAACCGGTTTTGACGTCTATTACTCCAAGGACCTCGAATACTGGGAACGTGCCTCGGCTTTGTCGCTTAGCCACACGAACTCCTACGGTGAATCGATGTTCTGGGCGCCGGAAGTCTATTATGTTGAAAAAGATAAGAAGTTCTACATGTTCTATTCGACAGAAGAGCATATTTGTGTCGCTACGGCAGATTCTCCTTTGGGTCCGTTCAAGCAGGACGAGCATAAGCCGATCCGCGAAGAGAAGAGTATCGATACTTCCGTCTTTTTTGACGAAGACGGGAAAGCCTATCTCTATTTCGTCCGTTTCAACGACGGCAATGTCATCTGGTGCGCGGAGCTGAAAGAGAACCTGAAAGAGATCAAGGAAGAAACGTTGACGCAATGTTTCAAGGCTGAGGAACCGTGGGAACTGGTTCTTCCCAAAGTCGTGGAAGGCCCTTCCGTCTTTAAACAGGATGGCGTCTATTATCTGGTTTATTCGGCAAACGGCTATACGAGCCAGGACTACGCGGTAGGTTTTGCCACATCGGATTCTCCTTTCGGCCCGTGGAAAAAATACGAAGACAATCCGGTGTTGCATAAGTGCGACGGGCTGGTCGGTGTCGGCCACGGTGCTCCTTTTGTTGATATGGAAGGTAAGATGCGTTATGTTTTCCATGCGCACAAGAGCGAGACGGAGATACATCCCCGTAATTCGTTTGTCGTTGATATGTCTGTCAAGGATGGCGTTGTTTCGTTAGGAGGAAACATTGTCCGTCCGATGGTTGTGGACAGGCTGCCGGCAAATAAGAAGTAGAAAAAAGGTATCGCTTTACAAGTGCTAACCCTATGGGTTACGATGGCTATAGCATAGGGTTAGTCATCGTAAAGCATAGGGTTACGTATTTTGAGATGAGACGCTGTATTCGATTTTGGTCGTTTTTGATGAAAATAAATTATATTTGCAGAAAATAGAATATTAACCATGATAGGTGATTTTGGATGATTCAAGTATAAATAGTAAATTCGAAGAGGTTTATCTTGCCTATTTCTCCAAGATGAAATATTTTGCCAAGGAGTATGTGGTCTCGGAAGCGGACGCTGAAAACATTGTGCAGGATGTTTTTACCGAATTATGGGAAAAGAAGGAGCTACTGACGATGCCTGTCAATCTGGTTGCCTATCTGTTTACTACCGCTAAGAACAAGTGTTTGAATCACCTTCGTCATAAAATCGTTGTCCAGGAAACAGTTAGCCTTATACAAGAAGAGTATGCCCTTACACTCCAAATGAATTTGAATTCTTTGGAAGTATTCGATGAAGATCTTTTCTCGGAAGAAGATGTAGAGAAGATAATCTCCCGTGCCCTTGATTCTCTTTCTGATAAATGTCGTGAGATTTTTATTATGAGTAAATTAGAGGGGAAAAAACAAAAGCAGATCGCCGAAGAATTGAATATCTCTATTAATACGATTGAGACACAGATGGGAATTGCCTATAAAAAACTGCGTGTGGAACTGAAAGATTATATGACTTTGTTTCTGTTTCTATTTTCTCTTTGAAAAAGGTAGAGAAAAATATTTTTTTTCTTTGGCGGATTTTTTGGACTGAAGTGTTTACTCTATACAAACGGATAATATGGACGAACGAATACAAAAATATTTCCAGACAGAACTGAGCGTGGGTGAAAGGCTTGAACTGTTACGGCAGATTGAAGCAGATGGAGAGTTGATGAGGCAATTCATTGAATATAAAAATATGAATGCCTTGTTAGCCTTGTCCGATCAGACGGATCGTATGGAGGCAAACCGACAAGGGCTACAGCGATTTAATCAAATGATTAAAAGTAATAAGATCCGAAGGTTCTTATTACATATGTCGAGGTATGCGGCAATTGCCTTATTGTTTGTAATCGCGACCTATTGGATAACAGCCAATCACTACGGGGCAGATAATGTTTTGACCGAAGTTAACAATACTTTATATGTACCGGCCGGACAACGAATCAAAATAACCTTGTCTGACAGCACTGATGTTTGGCTGAATGCCAGGACGACTTTTACTTATCCTGCGGCTTTTTCAGGGAAAGAGAGACGGGTGTCGATTGAAGGAGAAGCCTTTTTTAATGTGAAAAAGGATCAGGGAAAACCGTTTATCGTTTGTTCCGGAGGAGTGGCAATGAGAGTGTTGGGTACGAAGTTTAACGTGCATGGATATGCCGGAGAGGAATTGCAAACCAGTTTGCTGGAAGGCTCCTTGCAAGTTTATTTGCCGGATATTGATGAAAATGGAGTTGTTCTTAAACCGGACGAACAGGTAACAATCAATGGAAACACCATGAAAGTCGATAAGATACCCTATAACGATTATTTTTTATGGACGGATGGAATTTATAGTTTTGATAACGAACCATTGGGTAATATCTTGAAAAGAATGGAACTTTATTACGATGTTAGGATAGTGGTAAAGGATCCGTCTATTTCCAACTGGAAATATCGGGGAAAGTTCCGTCAGCGTGATGGCATCGATGAAATCCTACGGATGATCCAACGGATTCATAGATTCAAAATTGAGAAAGACGAAGAGAATAATACGATCATATTAAGTAAAATGTAAACCATTTAAATCATAATGCCTATGATATAGAAAAAACAATCCGACAAAATAACGGCAGATGATTCCAGCACCTGCCGTTAGACATCAAGAAAACACTAGTATCAATTTTAGTATTCACTTAATTTTAAGCAAAGGTATGAATTTAAAAACTTTGTTACGGCTCTTTATTGTACAAAATCAATGTATTAAAGATTTTTTTAGGATCATGAGAATCTCACTCTTTTTGCTTTTCGTTTGTCTGGCTCAAATGTTTGCTGTCAATACGGAGGCGCAGAATGTTGTTATTACTTTGGAAACGGATGTACTGTCTGTCGGCCAGTTGATCAATCAAATTGAAAAGCAGACAGACTATCTGGTTGTTTTTCGTAATCAGGAAGTAAACACTGACCGAATGGTCGCTTTGCATAAAAAATCTGGTAAAATAGGTTCTTATTTGAATGAAGCTTTTGAAAACACCGATATTGTGTATGAGATAGACAATAAGTATATATTGCTTTATCGGAAAAATAACGAAACAGGCTCTGAAGAGGTGGTTCAGCAGGGAAAACAGGTCACAGGTGTTGTGATGGATACGTTCGGACCGGTGATAGGTGCCAATATTGTGGAAAAAGGAACCATGAACGGCGTTATTTCCGATTCGGAAGGACGCTTCGTCCTTAACGTTGCACCAGGTGCAACGTTAATAGTTTCTTATATCGGATATATTTCTCAAGAAATAAAAATTACGGATCAAACCTCCTATACGGTTACTCTTCATGAAGATACGGAAACATTGGAAGAGGTAGTGGTTGTCGGTTATGGAACTATGAAAAAGAAGGATTTGACAGGGGCGGTGAAAAGGGTTAACTTGGAAAATTCGCCGGCTGTCGCTAATACCAATTTATCTCAAGCTCTTGTCGGATCTACCGCCGGTGTCAATACTGCTCAGAGCGGATATGCCGGAGAGGATGTAAGTTTGAGTATTCGCGGGACAAATTCGTTTTCTGCCTCTCAAAATCCTCTGATCGTTCTGGACGGTATTATTTATAATGGATCAATGTCTGATATCAATGTAAACGACATCAGCAGCATCGATATCTTGAAAGACGCAAGTGCGGCGGCTGTCTATGGCGCTCGTTCGGCCAATGGTGTCATTCTGGTAACGACCAAAAAGGGAAAAACAGAGAAACCGACTGTTTCGTTCAATATGTCGATAGGGACACAATCCGCTTCTAACCACAAAGCAAAGTATATGAATGCGGAAGAATACACCATGCGTTTGGCCGACTATGCTTATCAGCAGGATCTGCACAAATGGTATCAAACGAAGCCGACGAGCGAAGCAGGCCGTCCGGTCTATCCGGATGTTTCGACAAGAGAGGCGAGAGCTTATTACCTGAGATCGCAAGAAGAAAAAGATAACTACATGTTAGGTACGGATATAGATTGGGTTGATAAAGTGATGCAGACCGGTTTGACACAGGATTATAATTTGGGTGTCGGAGGAAGTTCCGATTATGTCAATTATTATTTGTCGGGTGCTTACCATGATGAAGAAGGTTTGTTGCTGAACGATCAATTCAAGCGTTATACATTCAATGCGAAAGTGGATACGAAAGTGACGGATTGGTTGAAAATCGGTGCAAATGTCAATTTTTCGCACCGTGATTATTCGGGCATTCCGGCAAACTTTGATTATGCGACAAAAGCGACTCCTATGGCTACCTATGATTTCGATACGCCGGGATATTATCGGATGGAGTTTGCCAATGAATCGGCCATGAAAGACCCGTTGCAATATCTGGCAATCGACAATTCGGATTTACGGAATACGCTTTTCCTAACGTTGACCGGGCGTGTGGATGTTCCTTTTATCAAAGGTTTGTCTTATGATTTCAACTATTCTACGACTCGCTATCATCGGGATAATAATACGTTCTATCCGGCAGATGTGGATGGTGGTTTTGTCAATAACGGAAAGGCGGTAAAAGCTCCGGAAAACGAAAATGCCTATTTGTTCAACCATATTTTCGCTTACCAAAGAGAGTTCGGTGATCATTCGTTGAATGCTACATTTGTTTATACGACGGAAAAAAGATGGGGAGATAAGACTACTGCCACTGCCGAATCGTTTGATACAGACAATTTGGGATATAACAATTTGGGTATAGGAACCTTGTTTACCGAAGCAAGCACGGCCTGGCAGGAATCTAATGTCGGTCTGATGGGACGTATCAATTACAGTTACAAGAATCGTTATTTATTGACGGGTACGGTTCGTCGGGATGGTTACTCCGGTTTCGGAAGTAATAATAAATATGTGACACTTCCTTCCGCATCTATCGGTTGGGTGATTTCGGAAGAAGATTTTAATCCGTTTGAAGATACTTATTTGAAGTTGCGTCTTTCTTATGGACAGAACGGAAACCAGGGAATCGGCCGTTATGCTTCACTTGCCAAGTTAGGATTAGGCGCCTATAACTATAATGACGACAAAGTGATCTCTTTATATCCTTCTGCGATGGCAAATAAGGACTTGAAATGGGAACGTACCTCTTCTTGGAACTTCGGTATCGATTTCGGTCTTTTTAACCAGCGTCTGAACGGTTCGTTTGAAGTGTATAAATCAAAGACGTCGGATGTGTTGGTTAAGCGTACGTTGCCGAATGTCACCGGATACAGTTGGGTTTGGGCCAACTTAGGCGGTGTGGAGAATAAAGGTTTGGAAGTCGAACTTAATTCCGTAAACATCCAGAATAGCCATTTCTCCTGGACATCGGGCTTTACTTTCTCGTTGAACCGGGATAAGATTACTGAACTTTATGGGGATGGGGCTACACAGGATTTGACGAATGGTTGGTTTGTCGGCGAATCGATCAGCGCTATCTATTCGTATGAGATGACCGGTGTTTGGCAAGAGGAGGATTTGTATTCCGGTGAAATTTATGACGGTTGGTATCCGGGGCAACAGAAGTTTGCCGATCTGAATGGAGATGGAAAGATCGATGCGGAAAATGACCGTAAGATTATCGGTAACAAGAATCCGAGTTGCCGCTTCAGCTTTAACAATACGTTGACATGGAAAAACTGGTCTTTGTATTTCATGTTGAACTCGATGTTGGGCGGAGGTGGCTATTACCTTGCAGGCAATGGGCTTTTGTCTCCTGACAATAGTTCCGATTATGTCATTCGCTTGAACCAGCCTTCTACGAGAGAGTATTGGACTCCGGAAAACCGTTCGAACGAAAGTGTGGCTTTGTTTAGAAACCAGCAGATCGCTACCAACATCAATCAAAGCCGGAGTTTTGTTCGCCTTCAGGATGTATCCTTGATGTACACGTTTGATAAGAAGTTATTGCAAAAGACCGGGGTTATCGGCCAGTTGCAACTGTTCCTGACAGGAAAAAATCTCTATACATTTACCGGTTGGGAAGGATGGGACCCTGAATATACGACATTCCCGTTGACCCGTAGTTTGCAATTTGGAATCAAGTTATCACTTTAATTATATAGAATCATGAAATACAATTTTATATCAAATACGATCTTTTCTAAATTGGTGGCCGTGACACTCCTTTTGGGTGGACTGTTTGGATGTAATGACGATTTCTTGGAAGAGAAACCGTTGGATTTTCTGTCACCGGAGAATACATATACCGAGGCATCGGGTATTAAATTAGGAATAAACGGACTTCACAACTATCTGCGTGATGCGTTATACTATGGGGGGGATGCCATTGTCTATTTTTACAGTTCGATGGCTGATGTCAGCTATAACGGGGAGAATCCGGGAGGTGTGACATACGAAGTGCTGACCCCGACTAATAGCTTGTTCTATAAATTGTGGAACAATATGTATATGCTGATCAGCCGTTCCAATGAATTGTTGCTTTATATCGATGATGAAGCTACGACTGGCTGGGAAAGTGCTGGACAGCAGGCAATGTACAAAGGAGAAGTGCTTTTCTTCCGTGCATACGCTTATCGTTTGCTCGCTTCATTTTATGGAGATATTCCTTTGGTGACAGAGGCGGTGAGTACGCCTAAGACTGATTTTGTCCGTACCCCTTTGAAAGAGGTGTATGCCCAGGTGGAAAACGATTTGCTTTTTGCGACCCAGCATCTTCCTGATCCCGGTAAAGAAGATGAAAAGGGGCGTATCACGAAAGGAGCTGCTTTTCAGTTATTGTCTGAGGTCTATTTGCAAGCAGGTGAGTATCAGAAAGCGGTCGATGCTTCTACGCATGTGATTGAGGATTTTGGTTATCGGTTGATGACCGAACGTTTCGGTTCGACAAACGATGTGTTTGGTACGGGAGATGTCTTCTTGGATCTGTTTGCTTATGGGAATCAGAATTTGAATGAAAACAAAGAGGCTATCTGGGTCGCTCAGTTTGCTGCCAACCTGTCGGATGGAGGGGGCAAAAATAACGGTCCTCGCCGTCATGGTCCCCGTTATTATTCTTTGGGAAATGATCCTGCCGGATATACTTGCATCTTGGGGGAATTGATCGATGGCAAATATACGGGATATACAGATACGTTGAGCCGTCCGGTTTCCTGGTCGCGTCCGACTTACTATGTAACACATAAAGTTTGGGAATCGGATTGGGATAATGATATGCGGAATGCTCCTCATAATATCAAACGAACTTTCTATTTCCAAAATCCGGAATCCCCTTATAACGGACAAGCGATTGATTTCAGTTTGTGGGGCAGTTATGAAACGAATGGCCGTAACCAGATGAAGGATACATGTAACTATATTTATCCTTATTGGATCGGAAAGGTCGGTGATCCTTGTCATGTTCAGGCCGAACCTCTTCGCAGTGGTGCCGGATATACATGGAAAGATTGTTATTTTATGCGATTGGCGGAAACTTATTTGAACCGTGCTGAAGCATATATCCAGTTGGGTGAAATGCAAAAAGCGGCGGATGACATCAATGTGGTCCGTTCACGTGCGAACGCTAAGCCGATCACTGCAAGTGATGTCTCGATCGATTATCTGTTGGACGAGCGGGTCCGTGAATTATATACGGAAGAAATCCGCGATGTGGTTTTGCGTCGTACAGGCAAGTTCCTTGAATATCTGCGGAAGTACAACGATAACCCACAGGCTCCGGCTATGAATGTAAGAGACTATAACATTTTGTGGCCGATCCCTCAGACGGAAATAGACGCTACCGGTGGTGCGTTGACACAAAATCCGGGTTATAATTGATGGGTAGGCATTTATAAAAAAAGAAGGTGTGTCAAAAGAAAATCTCGCTTACAATAGACATAATTTAGGCACGGATTTCACGGATTTACACGGATAAATTTATTATCTTTCCGTGTAATCCGCGTAATCCGTGCCTTAAAGATCGTGATAAAGGAGTTTTGACACACTTCCTTTTTTATGAATAGTCTGTCTCTTAGTTCTGCTCCTTCAAAATCACATCATGCGCCCCGCCTTCCACGATACTGGTTGAGGAAACCAGTGTGATTTTGGCGTTCTTCTGCAGATCGGGGATGGTGATGGCACCGCAACTGCACATCGTGGCGATTATTTTGCCCAGTGTGAGGTTGAGGTTGTCTTTCATTTTTCCTGCGTATGGCACATAGCTGTCGACGCCCTCTTCGAACTTAAGCGCTTCGCTGCCGCCCATGTCATAACGTTGCCAGTTCTTGGCACGGTTCGAACCTTCGCCCCAGTATTCCTTGACGAAATTGTTTCCGATCTTCATCTTCTTTGTGGGTGATTCGTCGAAACGGGCGAAATAACGTCCCATCATCAGGAAGTCCGCACCCATTGCCAAGGCAAGGACCATGTGGTAGTCATGCACCAGACCGCCGTCACTGCAAATAGGCACATAGATGCCCGTCTTTTTCATATATTCGTCGCGTGCCTGAGCCACGTCGATCAATGCGGTAGCCTGTCCGCGGCCGATACCTTTCTGTTCACGGGTGATACAGATGGAACCGCCACCGATACCCACCTTGATGAAATCGGCTCCGGCTTCGACCAGGTAGTCGAATCCTTCCTTGTCGACGACATTACCGGCGCCGACCAGCACCTTGTCGCCATAGTTCTGCTTGATCCATTGCAATGTCTGCTGTTGCCATTCGGAATAGCCGTCGGACGAGTCGATACACAAGACGTCGACACCCGCTTCAACCAGCGCAGGAACACGTTCCATATAGTCGCGCGTGTTGATCCCCGCACCGACGAGCAACTTCTTGTCGCTGCCGGACAGCTCTTTCGGATTGTCGCGGTGGCTGTCGTAGTCTTTGCGGAAGACGAAATATTGCAGGTTCTGTTCCTTGTCGATGATCGGCAACGTGTTCAGTTTGTGATCCCAGATGATCTGGTTGGCTTCACTCAGCGTCATGCCCAGTTCGCCGACGATCAGTTTGGAGAACGGTGTCATGAATTCTTTTACTTTCTTGTCGGGAGAATCCTTTTCTGCACGATAGTCGCGACTGGTCACCATTCCCAGCAATTTACCGTTAGGAGTACCGTCGTCCGTCACACCGATCGTAGAGTGTTCGGTGCGCTGAACCAGAGCGATTACATCTGCCAGCGTGTTATCGGGAGTCAGATTGGAGTCGCTGATTACAAAACCGGCTTTGAACTTCTTTACTCTCCGGACCATTTCAGCCTGGCTTTCGATAGGTTGCGAACCGAAGATGAAAGACAATCCTCCGTTGCGGGCCAGTTCGATGGCCAGCTTGGGACCGGACACGGATTGCATGATCGCTGAAACGAAAGGAATGTTTAGCTCGATCGCAGGCTTTTCACCTACTTTGTGTTTCACAAGCGGGGTTTTCAGCGAAACGTTGGTTGGCACACATTGTTTGGTGGTTAAACCGGGAATAAGCAAGTATTCACCGAATGTTCTTGATACATCGTTTAAGTAAACTGCCATAGTGTTTATATTTACTGGATGATTTTATTAGGGCACAAAAGTACTAAAAACTTTTCTTCCATCCATAATGTTCTATAGACGTAATTAACAATGGAGGTTTATTTATGAAAACAGTAGTGGATAAAGCCAATACTCGCGGGTATGCAAATCATGGATGGCTGAAGACCCATCATACTTTCAGTTTTGCCAATTACTACAATCCGAAGCGGGTTCATTTCGGTATGCTTCGCGTCTTGAACGACGACTCTGTCGCTCCGGGAGAAGGGTTTGATACACATCCGCACAAGAATATGGAGGTAATCTCTATCCCGTTGAAGGGATATCTGCGCCACGGCGACAGTATCCGGAACAGCGAAGTGATTACTCCGGGCGATATCCAGGTGATGAGTGCCGGTACGGGCATTTTCCATAGCGAGTTCAACGATAGCGGTGAAGAGCAGTTGGATTTCCTCCAGATCTGGGTGTTCCCGCGTGAGGAGAATACGGAACCTTATTATAAGAGCTATGATATCCGTCCCGTTCTGAAGAAGAATGAGTTGGGGCTGATGATTGCGCCGGACGGTTCCGCCCCGGCTTCCATCAACCAGGATGCCTGGTTCTCGATGGGTACGTTGGATGCGGGACTGGTGAAGGAATACAAATTGCATGGCAAGAAGAACGGCGTTTACCTGTTCGTGATCGAAGGTGAAGTGGAGGTGGCCAACACAGTCCTTTCCAAACGTGACGGAGCCGGCTTCTGGGACACCGACAGCATTGCCATCGAGGTTCTGAAGCATGCGACCGTGCTTTTGATGGAGGTTCCGATGGAGTGATAAACAATTGAGGTAAAAGATGACATAACGTTTGATTTGTCTCATGTGGTCATAAAGCCTAATGGAACGAGGTTGCTAAAAGTAGTATCTTATTAGGGATGACAAGATGGAATGCTATGCAACGGGCAGGATTTTTTTATAAAAGTGGAGCATTGTATATGGATGTGTGAAAAGCAATAAAAGTAACTTTACCGGGCAATAATGAAAAAAGAATAGGGAAACTGACTCTTGTTACAAAAAATGTAAGTTTGTTTTTTCTGCAGGATACTAAAAAAGTCAAGGTCTTTTCATAATATTACTGCACTTGTTTTTCAGCAATTTAATTCATTTTTTTTCGTTTCTTTTTTAGTTTTGGTTCCTCTGGCAAAATCTTCTGAATGATTTTTCGAATTCATTTGAAGGATTTGTCTAAAATATCCAAATATTTTTGTCAAAACATTCAGGTTATTTAAAAATCATTGAGATGATTTGAGGAAAATAGTCTAAAAGCATGTGATCTTTAGTCTAAAAATCGAAAAATAAGAATATATGTGTTAGTAAAACATTTAAAACAAATCAAATTGATGGTATATGGTAAGTGTTTATAATAAATAGGATATAGAGGCGATGGAATTCCTACATGGCCTTATTATGAAATATTAATTGAATGAGAGGGAAAGAAATATCTGAAATTGTTTGTTGCTGATTGACAAATTTATAACTTTGTAACTTTAGAAATATAGTGAATATGAGTCGTTTGAATATATTAAAATAGCATTACCTTGAAAATTCCGTATGTGATTCATCAAATTTGGTCATCCAGAGAGATGCCATTGTCTGATTGTTTTTTAGAATTGTCTGAAACTTGGAAAGAAAAGCATCCAGACTGGCAATATGTTTTTTGGGATGATGAAAAGATGGATCGTTTTATGAAAGAATATTTCCCCCAATATATAGAAGTATTTAATAAGTTCCCTTATGATATTCAACGTTGGGATTCTATTCGTTATTTGATATTGTATCAATTTGGTGGCCTATATGTTGATTTTGATGTGGAATGTTTAGAAAATATAGAGCCATTACTAAATGGTGATTGTTGCTTTGGAACGGATGTGAAAGAAAATATAGTTTACTCTTTTTTGATACAAGGGGATGATTACTTAAATAATACATTTATGGCGACGATACCAAAACATCCTTTTTTTTCAAAGATAATTAAACATGTGTTTGAAGAGGAGCAGATACCGTATTCTGACAGTATCTATAAACTGTTATACGTATTACAAACTACCGGTTCTATCATGTTGTCGAATTTAAAGTCCAAAGATGATACAGGGGTACATGTGATTCCGGCACGATATATTTCACCATTTTCAATTATCGAATCTCAATTGATTCGTAATGGAAAATTTGAACAAGAATGGGAAGAGCGTTTGCAACAGGCTTATGCTGTCCATTATTTTATGGGAACATGGGGATATCTTAATATAAAAAGAGAATATGGAAAACATGAAAAATGAGTTTGAACAGGCTTTGTATTATCTCATGCTGAATAGTAGCTTTTTGCCTGATTTGGGATTGTTTCAAGGAAAAATGGGCTGTGTGCTCTTTCTAATGCACTATGCACGTTTGTCTAAATCTGTCTGGTGTGAAGATTTTGCTGGTGAACTATTGAATGAAATTTACGAAGATATCCATGTGGATGTCCCTTTTAATTTGGAAAGTGGTTTATGTGGCATTGGCTGGGGCATTGAGTATTTGTTGCGAAATGGCTTTATGGAAGGCGACGCGGATGAGATATTAGAAGATATAGACCGGCTGGTAATGGAACATGATGTTGATTTTATGTCGGATTTAAGTTTTCGTCATGGTATTGGCGGAATCGTATTTTATGTAACGTCTCGTTTGGCATATAGGGAAAATCGTAAATCTATGCCGTTTAATAGAACTTATTTGGAACGCCTGAGAAATCGCGTGTTATCATCCGGATTTTTAGTGTCGGATGAAATTCCTCCCTTTTTGGTAAAAGATTTTATGGATAGTTTACAAGGTACGTTGAAAATAAAGATGGAGATACCGGATTTATTATTAGCATCTTTCCCATTAACGTATGATTATGAAGCGATGCCTATTGGTTTGGAAAAGGGGCTTGCCGGTTGTTTGTTAAATCAGATAATGAAAGTTACTTCTTTACAGGTTCAGATAAATGATTGTTTGCTTCAAAATGCTATTATCCTTTTTGATGAAGAAACGCGGGCTGCACAATATGGTATCGGTACTTATATACAATCGATTGTGGATGTTGTCAAGGGTACGGGACGGGAAATACAGGTGATTCATTTGAGATCGCATAAGACAAAATCTTTGTTAAAAGTAAAAGAAAATGGTGTTTGCAATTATTATATAGCAAATCCGATAGAAAAGGGCTATAGTTCTGACCAGCAAGAGTTCGATAAAAGATATTATCGCAATATTGTTTTTTTAATAGCTCCTTACCTTCAAGGGGTTAAATCTCCTGTCTTTCATTTGAATTATATGAAAATGACTGAGCTAGCCTTGAGTTTGAAGGGCTATTTTCCGAGTGCTAAGATAGTGGCTACGGTTCATTATACAAGTTGGAGTTTTGACTTGTTGGGCGATAAAAACAGGTTGCTTGCTTTGTTGAAAAACTGCAATCGTAAGGATCGGTACATTGTGAATAACTTTGAAAAAGAAAAGCTCTTTTTAAAAAACTGTGATCATATTATTGCGATTGCCAAGCACTCTTATGACGATATTTTGGAGCTTTACGGCATCTCTCCCGATAAAATATCTCTGATTTCTCATGGGGTTAAAGATTGTTATAAGCCTTGTTCGAGTTTTAAACGTAAGCAAATTAGGTTTAAATACGGATTTTCTGAAAGAGATAAGATTCTTGTCTTTGGTGGCAGATTAGATGAGGTAAAAGGAATTCAAATACTCATGGATGTATTTCACGAATTGGCAAGCCAAGATGAGCATTTGAAATTGTTGATTATTGGAGATGGTTTAATAGGGGAACTTTTACCCAAATGTAAACCTTATTGGAGCCGTTGTGTTTTTACAGGCTTTGTAAATAAAGAGACACTTTACGAACTTTTCTCAATGGGAGATTTAGGTGTGCTTCCTGCCCTGCATGAGGAATTTGGATATGTCGCTTTGGAAATGATCATGATGAATTTGCCATTAGTTATATCTGGTACGACAGGCCTTTTAGAGTTGGTGACTGCTGAAACGGGAACTATTGTGGAGTTAAACTTAGGGAAAGAAATACAGGAAAGCAAGAAAAATTTGCAGGATGTAATTGTCCGTTTATTGCAAAATCCGGATCAATGCAGGAGTATGGCGAGTGCAGGTCGAGAGCTTTACTTGAACCGGTTTAATTTTAATATTTTCCGCGATAAAATGATCGAAATGTATGCGGCATTATAGTTAGATGCATATTTTGTTTTGAAAATATGTAACAATTAAAAAAAATCACTACATTAGCAGTTGAATGGATATGAATCGAAAAAGACTCTGTTACGGATTATTTCTCCGCTGGTTAACTTTTTCAGGTTTTATTATGTGACATAAATTATATATAACTAATAAATATGTGGAAATTATGAAGTCGTTAAGTAAATTAAAGGTGGTCAAGAGACTATCAGTAGAAGAACAAAAAATGATTTGTGGAGGTTTTCCTACAGTGTGTTACAAATATGAATATTCATCGGGGCTTGTGCGTGAATCGAATTCTTTTGATAGCATGCAACAAGGATTGACTTGGTGTAATACTTTTTCAGATTACGCATGTTGTTGTAATGTGAATGGCCATAATTGTTATGATCGCTGGTAGTATAAGAACTTATTTCAAGAGAGTGTGTCAAGATTGTTATCAACATACTCTCTTCTTTATTTTTGTTAAGTATTATGAAAGACGGCTATTCTCTTTTTATATTCCTCTTAAAGTGCTTGAATATAAAGTTTACTCATAATTATGCGACATTGCTATATGAAAGTAATCCCTATAAAGACACGTTATATGGATTTTCACAAGTTTGTACTTTGTATGGAATTGAAAATGAACCGATAAAAATCGACCCAATAGATTCATTACAGGTTGAAACTCCATTTATAGCCCATTTATATGGCGATTTTGCTGTTATTAAGGCGATAAAGGAGAATGGTGTGTCTTATTATGCAAAAGGTCGCACTGGATATTTGACAAAGGATGAATATTTGAAGTCTTTTTCAGGTGTTTTACTCGCTGTTGAAAAAACAGACCAGTCTGTGGAACCCGATTTTAAGAAGCACCGAACAGAATCCTTATTAAAAAAGGCCAAGATCATATCCCTTATTTTCATTCTGATGGTTTTGATAGTTTGGAGAGAAATTTACATGCGAGCAGATTGGAATGTTTGGTTAATTCTTTCTTTTATCCTTAATATAGTGGGATTGGCATTTTCTTTTTCTCTTTTGCGCAAACAGTTGGATATGAACGATAATTTGTCTGATTTAATTTGTACTTCTTTTAAACAGGCGGATTGTTCGGCAGTTTTGCATTCGAAGGCATCTAAATTTTTTGGGGTGATTTCTTGGGGTGAAATCGGATTTGGGTATTTTGTATCCAATTTGATTGTTCTGTCTTTCCCGTCTTGGGTGCATTATTATGTATTGTTTAATCTGCTGGCTTTACCTTATACTTTGTGGAGTGTCTGGTATCAAAAAGTACGGCTTCGGCGATGGTGTGTACTTTGTTTAGGTGTACAAATAGTATTATGGGGTATCTCCATCGTAAACTGGTTCAGTATACAATTGATAATGGCTGAATTTGATTTTTGTTTATGGGTAGCTCTCTCCTTGATCTATGTGTTTTTTATTGTTTCGGTTTCTTTGTGTTGTGATGCATATCACTCTTTGCAGGTCTCAAAATTCAATCAAGCAAAAGCGAATCGGATTAAATATAATCAAACCGTATTTGAAGGGCTGTTGAAAAAATCAAATTATTATGAGATAGATGCTTCTGTTTCTAATATCTATTGGGGAAATCGAGAAGCTGTTCATACCATAACCATTATTTCCAATCCTTATTGTGGACCTTGTTCTGCCTTGCATACTCAAATTTTGCAAACGCCCTTGTTGTTGCAGCATTTTCGTTTTCAGTATGTTTTTACTTCGTTCGACAATACCGTGGTTCCTGTTTGCTATTTTTTGATAGCAGCTTATCAGTTGCTTACGATTTCTGATTTTTTACATATTTTGGGGCAGTGGTATACGCATGGAAAGTATGATGCAAATACATTTATGCAAACTTATGGTTTTGATTATATGGATACGAATGTTGAGATTCTGTATAATAGACAACTCCAATTTGTAAAGGATTACAAAATATCGAAAACTCCTACTGTTCTATTTGATGGATTTGAGTTAACCGAAGGTTATGAGATGAAAGATCTTGTATATATAATGTAATGATTATAGGTTGAACTTTAATTGAGAGTGTAGTTTTTGAGAGAATAGGGTCCGCTGGAAATTTGGTTTGTACTTTAATTAACGCTGAGTACTTGGAGAACTACGTCTATTCAAAGTTCCTTTCGATAAATTCGCAGAAAGATGTCAGCCTATGGACATTGATAAAAACGGATGGTTATATTATTTTTTTCAAATGCAGCAAGTGGTTGTTTATTAATGCCTTATTCGAATCTATTACTTTCAAGGATCTTATTGTTGTGATATTTTTTGTTTGATATTGATATTTTTTGTTTACTTTTACAACCGACATAAGGTATTCTTTAAGAAAGGTACATTTTATGTTAAGACATTTGGATGTGTTTTTAATAAATATTCATTTCTAATGCTTTACGCATTATATAAAAGGACGTAGTTCTCCAAG
>NZ_CDRTCT010000040.1:0-35587 GCF_977054455.1 Parabacteroides sp.
AAATATATCTTCATGATAAAAATATGACTTTTTGTTCAGGGAACCATCTTAAAAAGAACTTTATGCCATTCCCTGTTTGCGTCTTTTCGTATTAACACCTGTTCAAAAATGGCCATAGTTCTCTTAGAACTACGTTCTTTAACCGTATTGGCTTTTATATATTAACAATTAATAAATAGTGTCTATGAAACGAGTATTATTTCTTATGTTATGTTTGGTAACAAGCATGAACATAGTATTGGCTCAGAATCGTAAGATTACAGGGACGGTTGTCTCTTCGGAAGACAATGAACCTGTGATTGGTGCAGCTGTAGTCGTGAGAGGAACCCAGATCGGTATCGTCACCGATGTGGACGGAGTTTTTTCGTTGGAAGTGCCTGCTTCTGCCAAAACGTTGGTTATTTCTTATTTGGGAATGAAAACGCAGGAAGTGGCGATTAAAGACGGATTGAAAATTATCCTGGAATCCGATTTACATAATCTGGACGAAGTGGTGGTGACGGCAATGGGATTGAACCGCGAGAAGAAGTCGTTGGGATATGCTATCCAGGAAGTAAAATCGGATGAGTTGACGAAAGCGGGAAGTGCCTCCATTACAAGTTCGTTGAGCGGGAAAGTTGCAGGGGTACAAGTAAACCAGTTCGGTGGATCGGTCGGTGCTTCTTCCCGTATTTCCGTACGCGGTAATTCTTCTTTAAGTTCGGACCAACAGCCGCTGATCGTTGTGGATGGTGTACCTATCGCCAACGACACACAGCGTTCGGGCGACAATGCCTATAACGGTGTCGACTATGGTTCAGGTCTGAACGATATCAATCCGGAGGACATCGAATCGATTTCCGTGCTAAAAGGAGGTTCGGCAGCCCTGTACGGTATGCGTGCCGGTAACGGGGTAATTCTGATTACAACCAAATCAGGGAAAAATTCAAATGGCGTGACAATTTCCTATGACATGAACATTACAATGGACCGGGTAGCCAATCTTCCCAAATTCCAAAATTCGTATGGCCAGGGATTATACGGTGAGGAATACTATTGGAAATATGGAGAACATTCCGACTTGAGCTATCAGGATTATGCAGTCAAATATGGTTATGACTATAATACGAGAGTAGGTCAAGAGGATATGTCTTGGGGACCTCGTTTGGATGCCGGACTGAAAATCAGCCAGTTCGATAGCAACGGCGAATATGTGGACTGGGTTTCACGACCGGACAACGTGAAGGATTTCTTCCAGACCGGATTAACCATGAACCACGTTGTGTCCATACAGGCAAAAGGGGAAAAAGCAACTACACGTGCTTCGCTTTCCTATCGTGACCAAAAAGGGACCATCCCCAACACAGACCAAAAGAAATATTCGGGTCAAGTGAATACGGAGATGAAGCTGAATAAATACATCATGTTCAATCTCTCTGCCAATTATACCCGTACCGAAAGCGACAACTTGATCGGTCAAGGTTATGGAAGTAACAACCCGGTTGTTTCTTTGGCAACATGGGCAGGCCGTCAGGTTAATATGAAATCGTTGAAAGAGAATTGGGATCAGAAAGATGCAGCCGGCAATTATACTTATTACAACTGGATCGACCAGTGGCATGTGAACCCTTATTTTACGGTGAATGAAAATACCAACAGCTATCAACGCGACCGTATTTTTGCCAAATCATCATTGTTCTACCAACCGTTCGAATGGTTGAAGTTCGAAGGACGCATCGGTATGGACTATTACAATGCCAAAACATTTGAACGTCACTACTATGACCGTGGCGACTATCCCGATGGCGCATTCTTCCAGCGTAACACTACCAATACGGAATTGAATGCAGATATTATCGGTACGATCAATAAGAATTTCGGCGATTTCAACTTGAGTGGAATTGTAGGTGCCAATTATCGTGATTTGAATTATGAAACGCATCGGATCGGAGCGAATGCCCTGACGGTTCGCGGTGTTTACACATTGGCGAATAAGTCCGGGGATGCTGTAGCCGAAATGGATCACAGCCATATCCGTTCGAACTCTGTTTACGCAAATGCTTCTTTGGGTTGGAAGAGCCAGTTGTATATGGATGTAAGCGCCCGTAATGACTGGAGCTCCACGATCCGCGAATCGTTCTTCTATCCCTCTGTCAGCTTAAGCTGGATTCCGACCGCTTCATTCGAGAGCATGCAAAACGACGTGCTGACTTTCTGGAAATTACGTGGAGGTGTCGCACAGATCGGTTCGGCAACCAGTGCTTATCGTAACAGCTATTATTATTATGCAGAGTCTGCTTCTTTTAACGGCGTTTCGCAGATGTACAAAAGTTTTGGCTATCCGAATTATGACTTGAAACCGGAAAGTATCACGACTTGGGAAGTCGGCACGGAAGTCGGCTTGTTCGATGACCGTTTGCATTTTGATTTGGCTTATTACCAGAAACAGACGAAAGACCAAATATTGTCTGTCTCTACTTCTAATGTAGTCGGATTCGGTTCGATGTTGGTAAATGCCGGACGGATTGACAATAAAGGTGTCGAACTTCAGGTAAGAGGCGATATCTTCCGTAGCCAAAAAGACGGTTTCACTTGGAGCTCTACCTTGAATTTTGCTAAAGATAAGAGCAAGGTCGTGGAATTATATAATGATCCGGAAACCGGAAACCCGCTGTTGGATACCTATGGGTTAGGTTGGACCTGGGGTATTGCGACTCAAGCGAAGGTCGGTGAAAAATGGGGCGCATTGGTCGGTGAAGGTTTCAAGCGGGTGAGCCAGGATGACGTGGAAGCCGGAAAGGCTACGGCAGATCAGATCGGAGCGATCAAATTGCTTTCAAACGGAGCGTTGGACAAGGACGCCTCGAAAGTGATGGGTAACGTAACTCCCGATTTCATGATGGGATGGCGCCATGACTTCACGTACAAGGATTTCGGTTTCGGTTTCTTGCTCGATTTACGCATTGGCGGTGATATCTGGTCGCAGACAATGGCACACTCCTATCAGACAGGTGTGGCTAAAGTAACGGCTGACAACGGCATCCGTGAACGGCCTATCGTCGCCGGTAAGGATGTTTTGACAAACGAACGTTTCGTTACGCCGGATGCGAACGGGCATTATGTGGCAAATACGATCGAAACCGATGCTTTTTCTTGGTTTAACGGAAATAATGTAGCTGAAATGTATGTTTTCGACGGCTCATTCTTGAAGTTGCGTGAAGCTTATATCTCGTATAACGTTCCGAAATCGATCCTGAATAAGACGAAGTATTTCAATCGTGCGACAATCTCCTTGATCGGAACGAACTTGGCTTTGCTTTGGGTACACTCTTCCAATACGTTACGTATCGATCCGGAATCGGGCGGTGTGGCAAGCGACAGCCGCGGTGTCGGTTTGGAACAAGCTTCAACTCCGGGTTCACGCAGTTTCGGTCTTAAGTTAGGTTTGACATTTTAACCAGTAAATTATCAAATTATGAGCAACAAATATAAAATTTGGGCAATCTCGCTCGCTACGACGGTTGCTACAGGATGTACAGGATCCTTTGAAGAAATAAATACCGATCCGGACGCATATAGCAAAGTGCCATACACGAATATGTTGGCAGATGTGTTACGCAGAACTGCCGATCAGTATGGTGGCGATTTGGATATCGCCCAATGGGCCGGTTATGTATCGGAAGTCCAGTATCTGAACAATTACGGTGGATATATCCCCTCCAACAACACCTATGGGAACCGTTGGTATCAGACCTATTGGGGACATACGCAGTTACAGGATATTCTTGACCAGACAGAAGATAAAGCAGACGGCAACAAGAATATGCGGAATGTCTGCACGATCATGCAGAACTATCTGATTCTGATGTGTACGGACTGTTTCGGAGATATTCCGTATTCCCAAGCCTTTAAGGGAGCGCCGGAAGCCGGAGGTATCTTGAAGGCCTCTTATGATGCGCAGTCGGACATCTATCCGCAAATATTATCCAACCTGAAATCCGTGGCAGACAGCTGGGCTGAAGGTTTAGGCAGCGACGCTTTGGGTGAAGGCGATTTCCTGTATAAAGGGAATGTGGAAAGATGGCAAAAGTTCTGTAACTCCTTGCGTTTGCGCGTCGCTATGCGTATATCCGGCGTATATCCCGCATCTCAAGGGGTTGTAGAAGAAATCCTTTCGAACCCGACCCGATACCCGTATATCACCGAATGCGAAGACAACGCTTATTTCTGGTGGCAAGGTTCAGGCGATTATTTCGAACGCTATTACAGCAATTTCAGAACTCGCGATGATGACGGTATGGCGGAAATCTTTATCGATCATTTGAAGAAAATGGAAGACCCCCGTTTGGCAGTCGTGGCAAAACCGGCAAAGAACGACGGTGAATACAGAGGATTTGAAAACGGTGCGGCTGCCGCTCCTGCATCGATCCATGACATATCCCGAATGGGTGTCAAATATCGTGAAGATCCGGCTGGCTTTTCTCCTTTCTACCGGGCTTGCGAGAACTATTTTATCATGGCCGAAGCTGCATTGAAAGGTTGGAATGTACCGATGACCGCCGCCGATGCCTATGAACAAGCCGTTCGTCTATCCATGGAAGACAATGATTTGGATGCCGCCGCCGCCGATGCCTATTTGGCTGGAAAAGGAAAGTGGGACGGGACGTCGGACCGTTTGTATTTCGAATGGTGGGTCGCTTTGTTCAAGCAGAATATCGAGGCTTGGTCATTGTATCGCCGGACGGGTTATCCGACTTACATCCATACGGCAAAGGCAGCCGACGGCGTTACGCCGCAATATCCGGGTGCACGTTCGACTTATAAAGGCATTCATAATGACGTACCGTTCCGTTTCCCCTATCCGCAGAATGAGTATTTGTATAATGAAGCAAACGTAACCGCTGCCGCTGCCGGTATTCAGGATTATGTTTGGGGCAAACAAATGTGGTGGGACACGCGTACGGGTGTGAATTGATTTTATACGCAATAAATTATTAGTGGATTACACATTCTTAGAGAGACACACTCATGTGAATCCTTTTAAGACCGGTGGCTTGTGAAAGTCACCGGTTTTCCTTTTCCATATCTGCCCGGCTTTTGCTCTGTGTCACGAGATAAACGCCTGTGAAGACCAGGACTGCCGACAGGAATTTCTGCCACGAAAGGGTGTCTTGCCCGATCATGACGGCGATGAACGAGGCGACGATCGGCTGCACGTAGTTGTACATGCTGACCGTTGTCGGACGGATTCGCTTCAACGACATCGGGATGAGCAGGTAGGGGAGGAACGTCGCCCCGAAGAGGACGTAGAAGATCGCGCCCAGTTCCGTGAAGTCCCAAACTTCCCGATGGAAAGCGGGAGCGTCGAGCACATGCCGGAAGGTGAAGGGGACCAGCGTCAGTGTCGTGAAGAGGAACATCCATTTCATCATCGTGACCGATGAATAGCGCAGGGAGAGCGGTTTCGACAGAACCAGGTAGATGGCGTACATCAATCCGCTGACGATCATCATCACGTCGCCGTCGAGGCTGCTGATGCTGTCGGCGGCATGTGTGGAGCTGAAGACAAGCAGCAGGCCGCCGCTGACCCCCATGAACACCCCGAACGATTTCTTCCGGGTGATCGGCTCCTTCAGGATGACGGCGGCCAGCAGCAGCACGAAGATCGGCACGGCCGTGGCGATGATGGAAGCGTCGACAGGAGAAGAACGGTTCAGCCCGACGATGAACAACCCCTGGTTGATCCCCACCCCGCAAAGAGCGCAGACAAAAAGCATCCCTAAGTCTTTCAACGGCACTTTCTCTTTTACCGTGAAGAGAGACACGATCCAGAACATCACGCAGGCGAAAGCCATGCGCATGATCGTAAGACCTTCGGGGGGAACGTGCGTCGGCAGCAGATATTTGGATATCGGCATGTTGACGGCAAACAGGATATTGGTTATCAATATCAGGATGTGACCTTTCAGTTTCTCGCTGTTCATGACAGGTGTTTTTTATTTGTAACGTTCTTTTTCTTTGATAAACCCGTTGCGGAAAGCATAAAGGAGCTTTTCCAGATCGTGGATCTGCTGTTGCAGGTCCGCCCCTTTGTCCGTATCCTTGACCATCTGGCGGTGGGAGTTCAGCTCCACGACGATGGTGGTGGAACGGATGTCCTTGCCCTCCTTGATGGCCTGGTCGGTCGACAGGAACGGTTCGTGCTGCACCAGCTGGAAACCGCGCGAATGGTAGACCAGGGTATATCCGGCAATGCCTGTCTCCGGGTGGTAGGCCTTGGAGAAGCCGCCGTCGATCACGAGCAGCTTGCCGTTCGCCTTGATCGGGTTCTCGCCTTTGATGGAGCGTACGGGGACGTGCCCGTTGATGATGTGGCGGTGCCGGCCGGTGACGCCGAATTCGTCCAGCAGCATGTCGCAGACCGATTCTTCTTCCCGGAGGGAATAGTAGGCGCCTTTTTCTTCCTTCTGCACCTCCTTGTCGTCGATGAAGCAGCGTTCGAAAGTCGCCATCCGGCTCTTGTCGAAAAGGGGAGAGTCCTTGCCTTCCCAAAGGTACCAGATGTAATCCATCGCGAAGTCCTTCTCCGGGCTGTCGTCGGCGTCGAAATAAGCCGTGCGCACCAGCTGGTCCACTTTGTCCAGCAGGGCTTTACCCTTATATTCCGTTCCTTCGATCCGGATCGCCTTGAGCGTGCCGTCCGGGTTCATCGGGACGGAGGCGTGGAAGAGCAGGTTGGAGTTGCAGACCTGGTACATGCTGCCGTGGGTGAAGAGGCAGCGCATGTGCTTTTTCAGTTTCTCGCTGCATTCGAACGAGTGCTTGATGCGGCGCATCAGTTCTTCTTCTTCGATCGAAAGGGCATAGGGGTCCTTGGCGTTGAGGGTCGGCCAGTTCTTGTCTTTCAATTCGTATTCCTTTCCTTCGATGCGGATCGTCCCGCGGCGGAGGTCGATATGGTGGAGCAACAGGCGGTCGTCCATCCCGAATTCCGGACGGCGGCGGATGATCTCGCCTTCCACCTTGAACTGTATGACCGTGATCGCCTTGTGCATGCGGGCGATCAGTTGGGTCGTCTTTTCGTCGAAGGTCGTATCGGAAGCATTCGTGCGCGGGATGAACAGTTCGCAGGGATCGTCGCCATAGACCTCCATCGCGAATGTCGCTAAGGGCAGGAGGTTGATGCCGTAGCCGTCTTCGAGGGTTGCCAGGTTGCCGTAGCGCATGCACATGCGGATCACGTTGGCGATGCTCCCCGCATTGCCGGCGGCGGCTCCCATCCAGAGGATGTCGTGGTTGCCCCACTGGATATCGAAGTTATGGTAGTTGCAAAGCGTGTCCATGATGATGTGGGCGCCCGGTCCGCGGTCGTAGATGTCGCCGATGATGTGCAGCAGGTCGATCGTCAGGCGTTGGATCAGGTTGCATAGGGCGATGATGAAGTCGTTCGCCCGGCCGGTCGAGATGATCGTGTTGATGATTTGGTCCACATAGGCGGACTTGTTCGGCTCGTCGCTCGATTCGTGGAGCAGTTCCTGAATGATGTAGGAGAACTCCTTCGGCAAGGCCTTGCGCACTTTCGAGCGTGTGTATTTGGACGAGACGTTCCGGCATACGCGCACCAGTTGGTTCAGCGTGATCAGATACCAGTCGTCCAGCTCCTTTTCGCGTTGCCGAATCAGTTCCAGTTTTTGTTCCGGATAGTAGATCAGCGTGCAGAGTTCCTTCTTCTCGAAATCGCGTAGCGTGTTGCTGAATATTTCGTTCACCTTGCGCTTGATCGCACCGGAGGCATTCTTCAGCACATGGTTAAAAGCCTGGTGCTCGCCGTGGATGTCGGACAGGAAATGTTCCGTTCCTTTCGGCAGGTTCAGGATGGCCTCCAGGTTGATGATTTCCGTGCTGGCATCTGCCACCGTCGGAAAGCTGCGTGCCAATAGCGTCAGGTAGCGCAAGTCGTTTAATACGTGTTCTGTTGTTATGTCTTTAGTCATACACTATTTTTTTATTGTCAATCGATTGAAACGTCTCCAAAGTAACACTCCGAGCGTGGTCAGGCTGACCGGAAAGCCGCACCAGACGCCGACGGCTCCCCAGCCGAGGGTGAACCCGCACAGGTAACCGATGGGGAGCGCCAGCCCGAAATGGCAGATGAAAGCCATCCAGGCCATATATTTGACATCCGAGATGCCGCGCAGGGCGTTGGCGAAGAGGATTTGCAGTCCGTCGCCTGCCTGGTACAGGACCACCGACCAGGCGAGCAGGGCGACCAGTTCGACCACCTCTTTTTCCGGAGTGATGATATATCCCATGGTGTTGCGGAAGGTCCCGATCAGGAGAACCACGATGGCTGCCGTCCCCATGACCAGATGCAGGCCGGCAAAGGACGCGTGCCGTATGGCGGACCACTCGTTCCGGCCCCGGAAGTTGCTCACCCGTATGGTGACCGCCGCGGCTATGCCGTAATAGACCATGAAGCCGAGCGTGGTGATCACGCCTGCCACTTGGTGGGCGGCAAGCGCCGTGCTTCCCAGCCAACCCATCATGATGACGCTCAGGCTGAACGAACCTGTCTCGACTCCCATCTGGAAGCCGACCGGCAGGCCGAGGCGGACCAGGTTGCCTATGTTCGCCCGGTTGACCGTCCCTTTCTTGAACCCTTCCCGGTAAAGCCGGTAACGGGAATGCCTGGCAAACAGGACGCAGAATATCCCGAATGTAAGGATACGGCTGGCGAGTGTCGAGATGCCGGCACCGGTAAGTCCCAGTTCGGGGCATCCGAAGTTGCCATATATCAGCAGGTAGTTCCCGATGATGTTGAACACGTTGGCTCCTAACATGACGCACATCGGGGTGACCGTGTCTGTCGTGCCGTCGCTGAACTGCTTGAACGAGTTGAACAGCATGGCGAAGATGACCGAGAAAAGCTGCAGGATGTAGTAAGGCACGATATAGGGCATCAACTCTTCCGGCTGCTTCAGGATATGGATGTTCAGTAGCAGGGCCAGCATGCAGAGGCTGAGTAGCAATCCTACGATGAGGTTGATGCAAAGGCTGTTTTTCAGTGTCTCGCCTGTCTTGGCATACTCTTTCCGTGCAAAGTAGCCCCCGATGATGGGAGTAAGCCCGTAGGAAAATCCCATCCCCGCGATGAACACGAGGTTGAAGAAGTTGTTGACGAACGAGGCGGCAGCCAGTTCGGCCGTACTGTGGTGCCCGACCATGATGTTGTCGGCAAAGCCTACAACAATAATGCCCAGCTGTCCCAACATGATCGGGACACCCAGGCGTATCGTTTCTTTGTAATGCTCCTTGTAGACCGAAAGTGGCATCATTCCAAAACCTCTACCGACTTGATTACTACATTTTCCGTCGGGCGGTCTTGTTTATTGGTCTTTACTTGCTGGATCGCGTCTACCACGTCCAGGCCTTCCACCACTTCGCCGTAGACGGTGTACTGGTTGTCGAGGAAGGGCACGCCGCCGACCGTCTTGTAGGTCTCGCGCAGTTCGGCCGGCATCTTCGTCTCGTCTTTCCGCTTTTCGGCTTCCAGTTCGGTCTTCCCGATCAGGGTGTCGCGGAGCACGGCGAGTTCTTCTTTGTTGCCGCTTCGGTAGAGCTCCATGATCTTGGGCTTGTTCTCCGTCTGGAGGCGGTTGAAGATGGCTTGTTTCAGGCGTCCTTCCAGCTGCTTTTCCATCTGGCCGAGTTCGGCTTCCGAATATTTCTTGCCCGTGACGATATAGAACTGCGAGGCGGACGATGCCTTTTCCGGGTTCACTTCGTCTCCGGTACGGGCGGCGCACAAAGCTCCTTTTTTATGGAAATACTTGGGATAGTTGAACTCTGCCGGAACGGTATAGCCCAGGTCGCCGGCTCCTAACTGTTTGTTCATCGGGGCGTCTTTGGAGGTGACATCGCCGCCTTGTACCATAAAGTCCTTGATGACGCGGTGGAACAGCAGGCCGTCGTATTGTCCGGCTTTTGCCAGCTTGATGAAATTGTCGCGGTGCTGCGGTGTCTCGTTATATAATTTGAATTTTATCTTTCCGAGCGTGGTGTCCATCACCACTAATGTTTCTTTCGTTTCCATTCTTTGTTGTTTATTTGTTGACTATCTTCATTGACTTGATTTTGATGTTCTTGACAGGACGGTCGTCTGCGTTCGTCTCGGTGAACTGGATCTTGTCGACCGCTTTCATGCCGCTTACGACTTCGCCGAAGATCGTGTATTTACCGTCCAGGTGGGGGGTGCCGCCTTCCAGCATATAGGCTTGGCGCTGTTCGGGAGTGAAGGTGATGCCTTGTTCCTTCTCCATCTTGTCGAGTTCCATTTCCGTAAAGAACTGTCCGGTTACGATATAGAACTGGGTCGCCGAAGAGGCGCGTTCCGGATTCTCTTCGTCGCTTGTGCGGGCGGCGGCGAACATGCCGCGTTTATGGAAGTATTTCGGGTACACGATCTCTGCCGGGATCGTGTAGTCCAGGTCGCCGTCGCCTAAATGTTGTTCCATCGGGGCGTCTTTTGAATTGATGTCGCCCGCCTGTATCATAAACTGCTTGATGACACGGTGAAACAGCAACCCGTCGTAACGCTGCTCGTTCACGTTCTTGATAAAATTGTCGCGATGCTGGGGCGTGTCGTTAAAGAGTTTTACTTTGATCTTCCCCATATCGGTATCGATCAGCACCAGCGTTTCAACCTCTTGCGCTTGCAAATGGACGGATATCAGAGCCGAGAGGGCCACTAAACATATAGCAAACAGCTTTTTCATCTTCATCTTATTTTTGTATTATGGCAACAAAAATAGTGATATTTAGCCTGAGTTCGATATAACTTTTGAGAAAATATATCGAACCTCCTCTTATTATCCGCAGATCAGGTTGCAGTAAAAAGGTGGGCATCTGTCCGGGAAGCGATGAGCATCTCAAAGAAATGTACATAAATTTTTATTTATTCAAAAATGTCTTTATCTTTGTAAGGTTATTGAAAAAATAACGGCTTGCAGCGGCAAGCTGTCAATGACTCGGTTTTTGAATAAAGCATTTTTAAAGGTATTATTCCGACACGAAAAGTCTCCCAGCTTTTTAAGAGTACATCGGGATAATGGCAACAAAATGCTCACGTCAGTTGTATATATACAGAAATGTATAGCATAACGGCGTGAGCTGTTGCTTATTATCTATGTACTAGGCTTTGGGAGACGCCTTCGTGTAGATGATTTGCGGCAGTCTCACGCCTTTTTGTGTTCTGTCGCATCCCTTTAAATCATGATGGATTCATATTATATAGCATTATTTTCTGAAAAACCGGTCAATTTAAACGCGTTCTTTGACCGTTTGTTTTTCAAATGCAACTGTCCGTTCGTGAGAATATGACAGTTGTTAATAACGAAATGTATGTACTAATGATGATAGGGGCCTCGAAAGCCTGTAATGGGAGGCTGTTGCGCAATGGACCGTTTTTTTACCGGTATGATGCGGGCAGCCTCTTCCTTATTTTAAGCCTTTCCTCCCGATAGGATAACGCTTCACCGTAAACCTTCAGCCGTTCGCGACATGGATGAAAAGAGATGGATATCACACAATCGCTCGTTAAATGAACTGTTTAACACAACCTTTTCCGCCGGTATCTGTTCAAATTGGTAATTCATCTAAACAAAAAGCACATTTATGAAAACATTGTTGAAAAGCGCAGTTCTACTGCTCGGAATGGGGCTGGTTTCTGCTCATTCCCACGCTCAGAAAGTTGTGGTTGAGGATAACGAACCTAACTCGGTTATGTTTGTCACCATCGACAAGGCGGGCGACGAAATTATCCGGATCATGAATGAGACACAGAGTCCTCGTTTCCACGAACCGAAAGCACCCCGCTTCCTGCTGACGGACCGGAAAGGCAAGTTCGCACTCGGTATCGGAGGTTATGTGAAACTGGCAGCCGAATATGATTTTGGCGGTATTTCCGATAATATAGACTTTTATCCGGCTTTGATTCCGGGCAGGGGGCAGTCGTACGTGCGGAACCAGTTCCAGATGGACGCCACTACCAGCACCATTTTCCTGAAACTGGTCGGGCATACGGACTTGTTAGGCGATTTCGTGGTATATACCGCCGGTAACTTCCGGGGAGGCAGCGGCAAGATATTCGAGTTGAGGAATGCGTATGTGTCGGCACGCGGCTTTACGGCGGGCTACGACTACGGTTCGTTCATGGACTTGGGCAATGTGCCTGCAACGATCGACTTTGCCGGCCCTAACGGGATGTCGATCTACCACGCCACGCAGATCCGCTACGAACATGCGCTTGCCAAAGGCCTGAAAGCCGGTATCGGTGTGGAAATGCCGGTGGTAGACGGTCTGACGAACGACCATGTCAGCATCGCCAAACAACGGATGCCGAACTTCCCGGTTTACGTGCAGTATGGTTGGAACCCCAAAAGCCATTTTCGCGCAGCGGCTATTATCCGCAGTATGACTTACGACAATTTGACGGCCCACAAGGCAGAGTCGGAGGTCGGATGGGGCGTATTGGCTTCCGCCACCTTCAACCTGACGAATCGTTTGCAGGTCTACGGACAGGGTGTTTACGGCAAGGGCATCGGGCAGTTCCTGAACGATATGAGCATGTTGAACGTCGATGTCGTTCCGAATCCTGAAAAGGAAGGGAAGATGCAGGTACTCCCGATGATGGGATGGTTTGCCGGCATGCAGTATAATTTCTCTCCGAAGGTATTTGTCACCAGCACCTACGGGCAGTCACGCCTCTATAGCCATGACGGTTATCCTGCCACTCCTTCCGATCAGTATCGGTACGGGCAGTATCTCAACGCCACTCTGTTTTGGAACATTACTTCCGACTTGCAGGTCGGAGCCGAATACCTGCGCGGCTGGCGTACGGATTTCAACGGCGACACTCGCCATGCCAACAGGATGAACTTGGCGGTGCAGTATAGTTTCTAAGAATATTTGAAACATTAAAGAACCAGGTTCGCGGAGGACGCGGAGAAAACGGATGAAAGCGGATTTTAATTATTTTATCCGTTAAGATCCGCCCGATCCGCGTCATCCGCGAACCTGGTTCTTTAGTGGTACATTATCATAGTGAACAATAAAAGAAGGTGTGTCAAAAGAAAATCCTGCTTACAATAGACATAATTTAGGCACGGATTTCACGGATTTACACGGATAAATTTATTCTCTTTCCGTGTAATCCGCGTAATCCGTGCCTAAAAGATCGTGATAAAGGAGTTCTGACACACCTCCTTCTTAGTTATTGGACCTGATTTTGTTTGCTTAGAACAATTTGTCAGGATATTCGCCTGCATTGACTAATGCCTGGATCTTGTCTACCACTTCCTGGCGGTCTTCCGGATAGGTGACGCCGAACCATTTGCTGGCGGTATCTAATACTTCGACCGTTGCGGTCTTGTCATTGATCAGCTTGTCGACCATCAGCGGAATGAAGAATTCGCTCTTCAGGTTTTCCATGTTCTTCGGATCGCTCAGGAAAGTCTTGAAGAATTCCTGGCTGTAAGCGAAGTAATCAGGCGTGAAACCCCAGAAGTTCATGCTTACCGGAGTCGTGTCGGGAGTTGCCGTCCATTCGCCGTTGTCGTCGATGTACTTGACTTCTCCGTCGATACGCTGGATCTTGGTACGTTCGACAACCGAAGTCAGCAGGTTGTTTGCATCCGTGCTACAGATACCGCGTGATACCGTACCGCTTTCGCTCAATGTGTTGCCTACGCGGAAACCTACCATCGAGTACACATTCTTGGAACCTTCGGGCAGGGAGGCCAGGAATTTACCCATGACCTGGAAAGAGTCGCGACCGTAGAAGTCATCGCAGTTGATAACGGCAAACGGTTCTTTGATCACGTCGGCGCCCATCATGACGGCATGGTTCGTTCCCCACGGTTTGGTGCGTTCTGCCGGGCAGGTGAATCCTTCGGGCAGGTTGTCCAATGCCTGGAATACCAGTTCGCAAGGAATATGACTTTCATATTTGGAGAGGATTTTGTCGCGGAAATCCTGTTCGAAATCTTTACGGATAACGAAAACGAGTTTGCCGAAACCGGCGTGAATGGCATCGTAGATGGAATAATCCATGATTGTTTCACCGTTTGGACCCAGTCCGTCCAATTGTTTCAAGCCTCCATAGCGGCTTCCCATTCCGGCAGCCAGTAAGAATAATGTAGGTTTCATAATCTTTAAGTTTATATAGTGTTTTTGTTTTCTTCGGACAAAAGTAGGAAATAAATATGATTTTTGATTTATGATTTATGATTTATTCGTTTACTCCTGACCAGATGCCACAAACAACGTCACGTTCAATCATAAATCAAAAATCATAAATCATTTCACTTCCAACACGACAATCGATTTGGCAGGCAGGTTGATCTTGAGTTGCCCTTTTTCGATTTTCGCACCGTTGAAGGTGGCCGGTTTGACGGCATCCGGTTTCTCAAAGGTGTTGTGGTCGTTGATGGAGGCGGAGGTCAGGATGCGTCCTTTCACGTTGCCGATCTTTTGTCCTTGCAGGTCGAGGGTGATGTTTTGGGCGTTGTCGACATCGACATTGGCCAAAGAGATGTGGATGCGTCCGTCCTTGTCCTTGGAGGCGGAGGCGCTTACCATCGGCACTTCGCGATCTCCGCGCACTTTGGCCTTGTCGCAGATCAGGTCCATCGGCAGGAAGGTGGCGTCCTGGTGCACGTTGTACATCTGGAAAACATAGTAGGTCGGCGTGAGCAACATCTTCGGGCCGTTCGTCAGGATCATGGACTGGAGCACGTTGACGATCTGGGCGATGTTGGTCATACGGACGCGGTCGGTATATTTATGGAACACGTTCAGGGTAAGGGCTGCCACGAAAGCGTCGCGCATGGTGTTCTGCTGGAACAGGTGGCCGTTGATCGTGCCCGGCTCTTCGTCCCACCAGGTTCCCCATTCGTCCACCATCAAGGCGATCTTTTTCTGCGGGTCGTATTTGTCCATGATCTGGATGTGTTTCTTGACGACATCTTCTATTTCGAGGCATTTGCCCATTGTCCAGTAGTAGTCGTCCTTGTTGAAATCCGTCGCCGATCCTTTGCTGCCGTTCCATCCCGTCACCGTGTAGTAGTGCAGGGAGATGCCGTCCATGCGGCCGCCTACGTTTTTCATCAGCGTCTCCGTCCAGTTGTAGTCGTAGTCGCTGGCTCCGCTGGCAATCTTGAAAAGGCGGTTGCCGTCGTAATTACGGCAGTAGGTGGAGTAACGGCGGTAGAGGTCGGCGTAGAATTCGGGGCGCATGCTTCCGCCACATCCCCAGCTTTCGTTGCCGACACCGATGAATTTGACTTTCCATGCCTTGTCGCGTCCGTTCTGCCGGCGCAGGCGGGCCATCGGGCTGTCGCCTTCCGATGTCATGTATTCGACCCACTTGGCCATCTCTTCGACGGTTCCGCTCCCGACATTGGCGCTGATATAAGGTTCGCATCCCAATAGTTCGCAGAGGTTGAGGAACTCGTGCGTACCGAAGCTGTTGTCTTCGATCGTGCCGCCCCAGTTGTTGTTCACCATCTTCGGACGGTTTTCTTTCGGGCCGATGCCGTCCATCCAATGATATTCGTCGGCAAAGCAACCGCCCGGCCAGCGCAGGTTCGGGATCTTCAGGTCTTTCAAGGCTTGGAGCACATCGTTCCGATACCCTTGCGTATTGGGTATATCGGATTCGGGACCGACCCAGAGCCCGCCATAGATGCAGGTTCCGAGGTGTTCGGCGAACTGACCGTAGATATGTTTGCTGATCTGTTGGTTCCCCTGCTCCGGATAGATGCGGATACTCGCGTCTTTCTGGGCGAAGAGGGGGAGTGCGGCGGCTGCCATTAGGCTTACTAATACTGTTTTCATGTTATTTTTGTTTACTATGTGTTGTTTGAATGAAAGTTATGTTTTGTTTGAATGAAAACTATGTTTTGAACTTGGGAAACCTGTCGTTTTGTAACGGGAACGGCTTATTTCAGGCCGATCACGAATGTCGTCAGCGACTGGGCGGGCCGGATGTAATCCAGCTTTTTCCCTTTGGCTTCGACAGGCCGGAAAGACCGGCAGTCCTCCGTTTCGCTTGTGCGCCAATTACCGACGGAAGCAATTTCGCCGGAGAACTTGTTCAGGTCGATGACGAAAGGACGTTCCGTTCCGGCCGTGTTCAAAACGGCGATGACCAGTTCTTTTCCCGTAGGAGAGAGGGCGGCAAGCGCCTCGGCGTTTCCTGTTTCGATAAAGGTGTAGCCTTGTTTGAAGAAACGGGTGATCTGCATGCGGACATACAGGTTTTTGATCGCCTTGTATTCCTGTGTCTTGAAATTGCCGCGCAACACGCACCATTCGTTGTTGCCTTCTTCCATCAGCTGCCAGTCGAGCCAGGCTTGCGGGCGCATGATCCGCATGTCGTCGAATAGCTTCCGGGCGAGCAGCAGGTTGCTTTCCAGTCCTTGCCCTTTGCCGGGGCCTGTTTCCGACTGCCAGAAGGGTTTGCCGGATTTCCGGACGAGCCTTCGTACTTCCTCCCGTTCGGCGTTCGTGCCGGAATAGGTGTGGGTGTTGAGTTGCCCCAATTTATCCCAGATGTCGCCGGCTGCCTGATAGGCTTTCTGGACGGTCAGGAATTGCCGGAGGTTGGTTTCGTCGGAGGCCGACAGCACGGTGTTGAGGCCCGTGGCTTTCAGCTTGGGAGATAGCATCCGGATGATTTTCATCTGGCTTTCCGGTTCGAAGTGGCAACCTTCCTGGCTTCCTTCCGCATACCAGTAATCGGAAAAAGACTCGTTGAAGGGCTCCAGCGTCTTGAAATCGATCTGATAGGCTGTTTTGTAATGCTTGCAGACATCTAACAGGTAGTCGCAGAACATCTCGTAATATTCCGGTTTCAGGTTGTCTTTCAGCGGGTCTGCATTTCCGGCGGCGCAACCGCTGTAGGTCATCCAGTAGGGGGCGGAGTTGGAGAATGCTTCGAAAACGGCATCGGAGCGTTTTTCTTTGATCTTCAGGAGGATCGTACGCTGTCCTTTATCCGCTTCCCAGTTGTAGGGAGCGGTGGGGGAATCTTTGAATCCTTCCATTTCCGCCCGTTTCCCTTTTCCTTTGACCATGTGGCCGTCTGCATGTGCCGGATCGTCGCCCCCTCCGATATTGTAACGGAAGATGTTCATGTTGAGTTTGTCGGGAGAGGTGATCAGGTCGACGATCTCGTCTACTTTCTCCTCGTCCCAGTTTCCGACCTGGGCGGCCCACCAGCAAAGGGAACTTCCCCAGCCTTCGAGTTGCTGGTGACGTTGTGCCGGATCGATTACGGCAAGTTCGCTTTCCGTCGCTTCCGCCTGTGCGAACAGGGGAAGCGCGACGGCTGCCATCAAACTTATGAATGTGTTTTTCATGTCTATCGATTTAAAACTTAAACGGTTTTGTCTTGGCATATGCCTTGTACTCTTTGATCATTCCCGGATAACCTTCTTCTGCGCGTGGCAGGTAGCGGAAGCCGGAGATCGTAACATCCTCGCGCAGATCGATTACGACCTGATGCGGGTATCTGTCTCGACGGGCAGTGCTCCAATAGGTCGATTCCTGCAGGTCGAAAATCTTATCGGCTGTGAAGTTGCCCCCCTGTGTCTCTTCACTGTCGGCATACGCGATCTGCCAGTGCTGGCGGGAGAGCGGTTTGCCGTTTTCACCCAGCAGGTAGAACTCGGCGATGGCTGCATTGTCTTTGCCATCCTGGGAATTCAGCGCTTCGAGGCAGAAGAAACGGGCTTTGACCGGAGCGTCGAACTTGACTTCCTGCCATCCGTTGCCGGCTTTCAATGCACCGGCGGCAACCGGCTTCTCGTTTTTGAGGTCGAGGTTTTCACCCTCTTTGCGGTGCGTCAAAGGGGCTTCGGCGCGTAGCATATCCAGGATCGGTTTGTCCAGGCCTTGGATCGCCGCCTTTTCCGGGCCTAACAAGTCGAGGACGATAATTTCATTTTCGCCTTTCTTCAACCAGCAGCCCGGCATGAAGAGCGTTTGTTGCGGTCCGATCTCCCAAAAGCGGCCCATCGCTTTCCCGTTTACCCAAACCATGCCTTTTCCCCAGGTCTGCATATCGAGAAATACGTCGCCTGTTTCTTCCAGGTTGAATGTCGCACGGTAATAGGCCGGTCCGTCTGATTTCTTGCCCGGAGCGTATTTTTTGTCTTTTACGAACGGATAATCGACAGGGAAGTTGTACACCTGCCAGTTCTTCAACTCTTGGGTGGAACCTTCGTTGAGCAGCTCCACTTTCTCGGTGATCCCTTTGCGGTCGTGGATCGCTTTGTCGAAGTTGACGCGTCCCATAGCCTCTACCAGGATATCCAACTGCGTTCCGGCTGCCAGTGCGGGCAGTTTCAGTGAGTTCTCGCCGCGGCGACGGTCCAGGCGTCCCAGGAGTTTTCCGTTCGCATAGACCTGTGCCCAGTCATGTACTTCCGTGATCAGAAGGGTTGTGCCGGCTGTCACGGCTGGCAGGGTGGTCCGGTACAGGATCGTTCCCCAGCCCTGGTCGAACTGTTCCATCGGTTTGATGTCTTCGGATGTCTTCGGCTCCGGCAGGTTACCGAATAAAGGAGCGACCTCCTTTATCTCGAATTCGGGTATTTCGATGATCGGTTTTGCTGCCGGCACCTCTGACTGTGTCTTTCCTTCGTCCATATAACCCGCGAGAAGTTCACGCAATTTGAAATATTTGGGCGTCGTCCATCCTGCCTCGCTGATAGGCGCGTCATAATCGTAAGAGCTGCACATAGCCGAGTAGGCTGGGCTGTTGGCGCCCCCCCAATGGCCGAAAGTCGTTCCTCCGTGCGTCATATAGAGGGAGAACGAGATGTTGCGGTCGAGCATGTCCTTAAGGCCGGATACCATCGTCTCCGCATCGCGTGTTTCGTGTTTGCGTCCCCAGTGGTCGAACCAGCCGCTCCAGAACTCACTGCACATGAGCGGGGTGTTGGGGCGTACCTCTTTCAGTTTCTTGAATTGTTCGTCGATATTGGCTCCCGTGCCGAAATTGACGGTCCATACCAGGTCGTCGAGGGCGTTGTTCTGGAAGTTGGAACTCCAGTCGCACTGGAACAGGGGAACGTCTGTAAATCCTGCTTCCTTCACGATATCGCGGATGTTGGCGATGTATTCTTTGTCCGTTGCATAGGAACCGTATTCATTCTCGACCTGTACCATAATGATATTGCCTCCTTTTGTGATCTGGAGGCCGGCAAGCTGTTTTCCGATTTCATTCATGAACAGTTTGGTCCGTTCCAGGAAATAAGGATCGTTGGTACGCAGTTTGATATCTTCTTTTTTCAGCAACCACCAGGGCAGTCCTCCCATTTCCCATTCGGAGCAGACGTAAGGGCCGGGGCGTAGCATGATATACATATCATATTTCTGAGCCAGACGGCAGAAAGCGGCAATGTCGTTCTGTCCGCTGAAATCGAATTCGCCGGGTTTTTGTTCATGGATGTTCCAGAATGCATAGATGCAGATCGTATTCATGCCAAGTGCTTTGCAAAGTTGGATGCGGTGCTCCCAATATTCGGCCGGAATACGGGTGTAATGGATCTCCGCGGCTTTGATCACAAAAGGCTTTCCGTCTAACAGGAATGTTTTGTCGCCGATCGCGAATGTGTGTTCTCTTGCCGGCTTTTGGTTGCAGCCGGAAAAGACAATAAGAAACAGGGCTATCAGCCAGGTGGCTGTGTGCTGTAGGTACTTCATGATATAAAATTAGTTTATAAATATTTTTCCGGGGATAAAAGTACATAAATTACACTTATGTGCGGGTATATTTATAGTTCATAAAGGGAAAAATATAGTTCCATTTGCCTCGATTTGTGTACCTTTGCCAAATAAATGAATGATTAAACGTTGAACAAAATGAAAAAGTTAATGGTGATACCGCTTGTCGCCGCCGGAATGGCCGCAATGGTGGGATGCAGCAAGACCCCTGTGAAGGAGGCTGCGAAGAATGACGCTATCAATCTGGCAAACCTGGATACAGCCGTGGCTCCGGGGACCGATTTCTACCAGTATGCTTGTGGCGGCTGGATGAAAAATAATCCGCTGAAACCGGAATATGCCCGTTTCGGCACTTTCGACCAACTCAGGGATAACAATCAGGAACAGATCCGTACGCTTATCGAAGGCCTCAGTGCGACTCCGCAAGAAGAGGGGAGCGTCGGGCAGAAGATCGGCATGCTGTTCGCGATGGGGATGGATAGCGTGAAACTCAATGAAGACGGCTATGCCCCGATCAAAGGCCAGCTCGCTGAAATCAACAAATTGGGTACGAAGGACGAACTGACCAAGATGGTGGCGACCCTGCATAAGGAGGGGATGGCTCCTTTCTTTGCCTTGTATGTCGGGGCCGACGAAAAGAACAGTTCCATGAACATCGTACAGTTATACCAGGCCGGACTGGGTATGGGGGATCGCGATTATTACCTGCTGGAAGACGAAAGCAGCCAGAAGATGCGTGAAGCCTATAAGAACTATATTACCCGCCTGTTTACCCTGATCGGAAGCTCTCCCGAACAGGCCGATGCCGCCGTCGATGCGATCATGAAGATCGAAAAGGGCATTGCCGAAGTTTCTTTCAGCCGTGAAGACCTGCGCGATTCCCGGAAGAACTATAATAAGATGTCTATCGAAGATTTCAAGGCCAAGAACGATCCGTTGAACTGGGATGTTTATTTCGAAAGCATGGGAATGATGGAGATCAAATATCTGGATGCGAAGCAGCTTCCTTTCTACGAAGGTCTGTCCGCCCTGATGAAGAATACGACTTTGGATGAACAGAAATATTACTTGACATTCAACCTGCTTAGCTCTGCCGCTCCTTACCTGAGCGATGAGTTTGTTACGGCAAATTTTGACTTCTATGGCAAGACGATGTCCGGCCGCCAGGAACAGCAGCCGCGTTGGAAACGTGCTTTGTCTACGGTCAACGGCGCTTTGTCGGAAGCTGTCGGCCAGATGTACGTGGCTAAATACTTCCCGGCTTCTTCCAAAGAAAAGATGTTGAAGATGGTCGGTGACCTTCAGAAAGCCTTGGGCGACCGTATCGCCGGGCTGGAATGGATGAGCGATGCTACCAAGGCGAAGGCGCAGGAGAAACTGGCTGCCTTTATCGTCAAGATCGGTTATCCCGACACATGGCGCGACTACAGCGGGCTGGAGATCAAAAACGATTCTTATTGGGCGAACGTACGCCGTTCCAATATCTTCGAAGTCAATTATATGTTGGCGGACGTAGACAAACCGGTCGACAAGGCTCGTTGGGGAATGAGCCCGCAGACGGTAAACGCTTATTACAATCCGACGACGAACGAGATTTGTTTCCCTGCCGCCATCCTGCAACCTCCCTTCTTCAATCCGGAAGCTGACGATGCCGTGAACTATGGGGCTATCGGTGTCGTGATCGGCCACGAAATGACGCACGGATTTGACGACCAGGGACGTAACTATGATAAGGAAGGCAACCTGAACGACTGGTGGACGGCTGAAGACGCCGCTCTCTTTACGCAACGTGCCGACCGTCTGGCTCAGCAATACAGCGATATCATCGTGGTGGACAGTGTGCATGCCAACGGCCGTTTCACTTTGGGCGAAAATATTGCCGATCAGGGAGGTTTGATGGTCGCTCATCTGGCTTACCTCAATTCTCTGGAAGGAAAGACACCGGCCCCGATCGACGGTTTCACCAACGAACAGCGTTTCTATCTGGGCTACGCCAATCTCTGGGCACAGAACATCCGTCCCGAAGAAATCCTGCGTCTGACCAAGATCGACCCGCACTCATTAGGCAAGTGGCGTGTCAACGCCGCCCTCCGCAACATCGATCCTTTCTACACCGCATTCGACATCAAAGAAGGCGCCCCGATGTACATGCTGCCGGCTGACCGGGTGGTGATCTGGTAAACTCCTCTTTCTCTTTCTTTGTTGTATCTTCATTTAAAAACAGAAAGAGATATGAAAAAGAAGGATGTTAAACAAAGAATCCAGCTTGTCCCTGTATTTCCGTACATGGACAAGCTGATCCGGCGGAAGCGGTCGGCAGGGAAAGAATCGACTGCCGACTTGTACCGCGCCGCCAGTAACTGGTTACGGAAGTTTTTGGGAAACGATAAGTTGCTTTTCTCTCGGATAACCCCTTCGCTCGTCGACTGTTTCCATTGCTACCTACTTTCGCAAGAGCACTTTGCAGCTAATTCCATCAACAGCTACATGAGTAATGACCAATCGATGCTGGATGTGGCTAATGCTACCATTGTAAAATAAGGTAGACTTTAAACTTAGAGCCTTTTTTCCACTTCTGATTTCAAAGATTCCAGTAAACGTTGACAATTCCAAAGTATATGTATATAGATGTAATCTGTATGAACCGTATATATGACTTTGATATGACTTATTATTAAAGAACGATATTCTAATGTCCCTACATTTTTTAGAAGTGTTTCTTGAAAGCCAAGATGAGGTTGTGTTTTTAATAAGTTAATATCATTTCTATATTTGTCTCGTATTCTTTTTGCTGTATGTATCCCGAAATTAAGACTACAAATATGCGATGATCTGTTTAAAATCTTCGATAGCCAATGGATGCCATATTAGTTTCATATCCACGTGTCTATCATGTTATTAGCTTCTTCTTCGCTTATGCCTTTCCCTTCAATAGCATCGGTCTCTGTTATCGAAAGACGTTGTTTTACATCCTCTAATGTATAGTCACAGAGATTCTTTTCGCTAATAGAAAGCCATTTACGAACTTCTTGACGAACTTTGTCCAATACTTCGCTATTGTTAATATTAAGTATTTCACGGATAAGTTCTGTTTTTCGAGCTTCTAATTCGATTGCTGTCATCTTTGTATCCTCCTGTTTTTGTCTACAGGACAAAGATACATCATTTTGGATAACAGCCAATAAGAACGGCCCTTATATTGCAAATGGATGTTTTAATCCCTTATCCGGCAGGGACGATATGAATGATACGTTTACATTTGTATGACGGCAAACGGAAAAAGTAAGCGTCTGGTGTTGGCCTCTACGATGGAAATGTTCAGAGCTGAAGAAATTGTTCGGGTTCGACCCGGAGAAAATGACATGATCAGATTGCATCACGTAGTAACCAGAACATATAGATGACATACAGGACTATCAACGCAAATCCTTCTGCCCTGGATATTTTGTGTCCGCTTTTCACCAACGGCAATAACAGGGCGGAGATGGCGAGCATGACCAGCAGGTCGATGTCGTTTATATTTTTGGCCTCGATGGGATGTATGAGCGAGCAGGAACCGGCTATGGCCAGTATGTTGAACAAGTTAGAACCGACGATGTTTCCGATGGCAATATCTGTCTTGCGTTTGAAAGCTGCGACGATGGAGGTTGCCAGTTCCGGCATGCTTGTTCCGGCAGCAACGATTGTCAACCCGATAACGGCTTCGCTCAGTCCGAGCTCTTTGGCGATGGACACAGCATTGTTTACCAATAGCCGGGAGGCGAAGACCAGGACGACCAGACCGCCGATAATAGCCAACATGTCGATAGCCCAATGTTTAGGTTGTTCTTCCAGTTCCAGGTTGGGCCCTTCTCCATGTTTGCGGGAGTAGAAGAGGCTGAATAATGTATAGATGATAATCCCTCCTAAGAATAGAAGACCTTCCAGGCGGCTCAATGTCCCGTTCCAGAAAAGGATGGTCAGCAGGGTGGTTGCGGCCAGTAAAATCGGGATATCGATACGGAGCAATTGTTTTTTTACCTGGAGCGGGCAGATAGTTGCAGAAATGCCTAATATGATCCCGATGTTGAAGATGTTCGAACCGACAATATTTCCAATCGCTATGTCTCCCTGTCCATTCAGTGTGGCATCCAGGCTTACCGCCAACTCCGGTGAGCTTGTACCGAATGCGACAATTGTCAACCCGATCACTAATGGTGAAATTTTGGCTTTGAGGGCTAAAGCGGAACTCCCCTGAACCAACCAGCCGGCCCCTATGTAAAGAGCAACCAGCGAGAGAATCAATAACGTTAAACTTGTTATCATGGCTTCTTCTTCCTTTATTAGTTTGTTAATCGATTAAAATGTCTTGCTTCCTGTTGCCCGGCAAAGATTATTGCCGTGACCAAGTGAACAGCAAGTTGTTTTATAGGCAGAAAAACGTACCTCGGAAAACCTCGGGTCACCCCGAAGTGAACAACAGGAAGCTTTATAGACATTCAGTTAGGGTTGTTAGGAATAACTATTGGTTTCCTGGCGCAATTGAACGACCCGTAAAGCAATCATTGCTAAACTCAACAGGGCAAGCCCTCCCATTGTTATTTCTTTTAATAACATATTGGAAAAGTCTGTTGTTCCAACTAATACCAAAATAATGAATGACAACATCATGGTTGCATCCACAAGATCTTTATTTATTTTCATGTCCGTACTTTTTTAGGTTGTAAAACGATTCTTTATTTTTCATCAATAGCCGTTTCTTCCGTGGTGGAAGGAGTGCTGAGGCCTCTCATGATGCCATACAGGCCCACACCGAGTGCTCCCATAACGATCACCAGTTTCAAATAGTCGTTCGGAATGATGGAACTGCAAGCGAGTACGCAACCGACAATAGTAATGACAATATAAATATAGATGCTGATTTTATTCTTTTTAGTAGACATAATTATTTAATTTTTAAGTGAATAATAAATTGTTCGCATTTGGAAAATGCAATAAGGAAACGGTATGGAACAAATATCCCATACGCAACATGCTTATTCACTTACAATCAAATAATGATTTTCCGCAGGCCATACACATGGTATCCCATGCGGCAAAGGAGGGTTGAAAAGTTAATGGTTTGACATATTGTTACCTCTTCGGAAACTTTCCGGAGAAGATCGATTTCTTTCAGGCGAAAATACTGGATTGTCCTTTCTTTAATCTTCAGTAACCGTATGTTTAAGGTATTGCTGACATTCTGGATGTTTCTGCGAGGGGTCAGGCAATTGCTTCCTTTCAGGTCATTGCTCAGGATTTCCAGGTTATGCTGCATGTCGGCAGTCCCTTTTTCCATCATAACAGCCTCTTTCTGCGCCTGCAAATCAGGCGTAGTATTGTTGTTCTGTACGTCTTCGGGTACAAAGAGCAACATACCGAACAGCAGAGTCAATATGAATAGGAAATTCTTCATGCTGCAAAGATATATGAATTCTTGTGTAAAAAACAAATATGTGCCCTTTTTGTTTTTATTTTTGCAAGCGAATTATGCTGTAAACAGATATGGAAGATAAAAAATCTCTTGTTGGGGCTTGGGTGGAGGCGGCACGTCCCAAAACATTGCCAGCCTCTGTCAGTCCGGTTTTGTTGGGGTGTGCATTGGCTTATTATGACGGGGTGTTCGATATAACGCCGGCGGTATTGTGTCTCCTCGTGGCTCTTTTTGCTCAGATAGCCAGTAACTTTGCGAACGATTATTTCGATTTCAAGAAGGGCGCCGACCGGGAAGACCGGTTAGGACCGGAGCGGGCGGTCGCGCAGGGCTGGATCACTCCGAAGGCCATGCTGGCGGGCACGTTTGTCGCGTTGGGACTGGCTTGCCTGTCCGGTTTGTTGCTGATCTGTTTTGCGGACTGGCGGCTGATATGGGTGGGGATTGCGATCGCCATATGTGTACTGGCCTATTCTGCCGGGCCTTTCCCTTTGGCTTATAACGGGCTGGGAGATGTCTGCGTATTGTTGTTCTATGGGGTTATACCGGTTTGTTTTACCTATTATATACAGACGTTGAACTTCTCTTTATTGTCTTTTTTATTGTCCGTGGCGTTAGGGCTTTTGTCTGTGAATATTTTAGTGGTCAATAATTACCGGGATTACGAACAGGATAAGGTCGCCCGCAAACGAACGACAATCGTTTTGTTCGGTCGCCGTTTCGGCCGGGTGTTTTATATCTTGAATGAATGTATAGCGTTCCTTCTGGTTCTTCCGCTTATTCTGGATGCTCCCTGGTGGATTCTGTTTTTATTCGGAATCCTTTTTGCCCTTTGCTTTTATACGACACGGGAACTGTTTACACTGGAAGGAAGAGCGTTGAACCGCACATTGGGACATACGGCACGTAATGTATTTCTTTTTGCGTTGATCCTTTCTCTTTTGTTTGTATATGCTGGATACGGGGTGTAATTGCCAATTTATTTCAGTACTTGCAAATGAGTTACTTTTCTGTATATCTTTCGTAACGTGTTCTGTATCGACTTGGAGAGGATAATCAGCGTTACGGCGATGATAATAAGCAGGATGCCTACCGCTAAGTTGGGGGTGAACGGTTCGCTGAATACCAATACCCCGACACATACGGCGGTGATAGGCTCCACTGCCCCCAATACGGCGGTAAGCGTCCCGCCGATGTTATGTACGGCAAGTACGAGGGTGATATTCGAGATAACCGTCGGAACGATCGCCAACAGGATCAGATTGGCAAACGACATCGGGTCGGGAATCGGTTGTATGCCTTCATTGGTTCCTGCTTTGATGGCAAACAGGATCGTGCTGACGACGAATACATAGAAAGTCAGCTTGCGTCCGGTCATCTTTTGCACGCGCGATTTATTGACGGTCGTGATGTAGAGTGCATATCCCACGGCCGACAGCAGCACGATGAACACACCTAAAGCGCTCAGTCTCATTTCCCCCTCATTGATCGAAAGGCGTGCTACCCCGCAGATCGCCAAAACGATTGCCATCAGGGTGATCCAGGATGTCTTTTCCCGGAAGAACAGCAACATGATAAGCGTTACGAATACCGGATAAGTGAAATGCAGCGTTGTGGCGATCCCTGCCGACATAAAGTTATAACCCCAGAACAGGAACATGGCGGAAGCCGTGTAGAAAAAGCCCAACAATACTAATACCGGGATTTCCCTCTTGTCCACATGGAAAGATTCTTTCTTTGCAACCATGATCCCTGTCAAGGCCAACGCCGCGAACAGGAAACGGTAGAACAGGATGGAATCGAATTGCATTCCTTTTGCCATCAGGGGCAAGGTAAAAAGCGGGATTAACCCGAAAGTAGCGGATGTCAAGATACCAAAAGCAAATCCTTTTAAATTATTCATTGTACTGCTTCTTCTTTTTGATAAAACTACTGCAAAGGTAGTCGAAACGGGCAATCGCACCAAAATTTACCTCCAGTACTTATTTACGTCCCGTAACCCATAGAGTTAGCCTTCCTAAAGCATAGAGTTAGCCCCCCTAAAGCTATGCTTTACCGTAGCCGGAGCGGTGGATTGTCCAAATATTGGACAATCTGCTTGCTTGTTCCTGTTAAATATATCCCTACATTCGATTTGTAACCGGTTGTTGTTTATTTTTACCTGAAAAGAAAGGTCCTATGCAAAAAGTGCTTGTTTGGCTTTTTATGTTCGCTTGTTTCTCTTGCGGGGAAAAACAGGTTTTGCCGGTGTTGGATATCGAAAGATTGCAAAACACGAATTGTATTGTGTTGGATGATTCACCCGGTTATCAGATACAAAACTATGGGGCTGTATTTCTGGATAGTACGAGTGGTTTCCATCCAAAGGACATCTGCAAGATGACGGCAATGCGAGAGTCTTTATTTATATTGATAGACGGGGAATTGCGTAGTTACGAGTTTCCGTCCGGGAAGTTGAGGCAACGTTTTCTTTCATCGCATAGTTTTACTTCTTTTGCCCTCGACACGCTTACCGGCACGGTGTACGGGCTGGATGGGAAAACGGCGGAACTGATCTCTTTTACCTCTGATGGCGAGGAAAACGGAAAGATGCAGCTCGATCGGTCTTATACCTATACGAATGTAAGTAGTATAGGGAACGGTCCGCTTTTATTGTTGACGGATGCGTTTCCTGATCCGGCTGTTTTCAAAATAAAAGCTTTCGGCCGGAACCCCGTTCGTTTGCCTGTCAGGGGAAAGGGGAACAAGCCGATGTCATTGCCTGATAGCCTGGCTTGCCCGCTACAGGTTGTTGGCAATGGAAAGGAGGGCGTGTTCTATAAATATGTGTTGAATGACACGTTGTATCTGTTGAAAGGAGACAGTTGCCTTCCGGTTTTCACCTGCAACATGGGAAAGGACGGGGTACGGTTGGGAAATAAGACAGATGTGTTGAAACGGAACAGGCGTTTATGTATCATCGGCTTTTGGGAAACCCAAGATTATTGGTGGATACAGTACCGTTCGGACTATCTTGTAAAGGAAAAGCTCTATAGGTGCACGACGATGGCTATCCTTTATAAGGATTTAAAGATAAAGGATGGCGGATATGAATTTTTTATCCAGGGGCAGACGATCGTAATGGATACCCGGTATCCTCTTTTTATGAATGAAGAGAGGACTTGCTTCTTGCAGATATATGATCCTGCCGATCATCTGAAGGAGCGGAAAAGGGAACTGCCCTACAATCTGGAAAAGGCTTCGGATAAAACGAACTTGATCCTGAACTATTTTTATAGCAAACAATTAAAGAAGAAACGAATATGAAACTATTGAATGGAATGTTGTTATTGGGGGCTTGCCTGTTTATCTCCGCTTGCCGGCAGGAAACGGTTTCGGGATTACAAACTCTGACATTGGATCGTGCCGACCGGATCGATCCGGATATGGAATTGCCGTTGGAGGCATTGGGCATGACTGTAGAAGCCATTCCATTGGAAACGACGGATAGTTGCCTGATAAAAGATATTTTCGGGTTGGAAGAGAGCCGGGACTTCTATTGGTTGCTCTTTAATAACAGGATCGGCAAGTTTGATAAAGCGGGACGTTTCCTGCAATATATCGGGACAGCCGGGCAGGGACCGGGGGAATATGTTTCTGCTAAGGTGATCCAGCCGGTAGAGGAAGAACAACGTCTGTATGTGATGGATTATTTCGGGCGGAAGATGAATGTGTATGGTTTCGACGGTAGTTTTATACGCACTTTCAGATTGCCGGAGGAGACTTGGATGGATAATTTCCGGTACAAGGATGGTAAAGTCTATTATCAGACGACCGGCAATTCCGTTATGCCGGACATCTTTTGTTATGATGTCCAGGCCGGACGCATGGATACGATCTGCAAGCGTGAACGCGACATGGGGACTGAAGGCTATGCGGGGCAATCTTATATTTATACGCTTGACGGGGATATGTACACCTATCATTATTTTAATGATACGATCTATCGTATGGATGAAAACAGGATCGAGCCTGTGTGGCTTTTCCAGACAGGTAAAATGAAATGGACGTATGACGAATTGACGATGATGGCGGACTTTACACCGAAAGTCAGGCCGGACGGCCCGCGTATCCAGGTATTCGACCTGTTTGAAACAAACGCTTATCGCTTTGTCTTCTATACGATTTCGGAATATAAGGGGGAAAAGATGAAACCCTTCATGGCTTTGTATGACAAGAAGCAGGATCGTTTTTATCCGCATCTGAATCTGATTTCACCGGAGGCTCCTTGGCTATCGGTCAAGAAAGGCGCCAAATTGCTCAAGACCTCCGTACCGGGTTCCCTCTATGCTATAAAAGAGGCGGTCGATCTGGCCGGAAAGAAAGGGTTTGAAGGGGTAAAGGCGGATGACAATCCGGTATTGGTGCGGTATGTTTGCAATTAATCTTTCATCTATGTGTGTAATAATTTTTTATGGATCTAAATCTATGTATTGATAGATATTAAATCTTTCTTTTTGTAGATATTGAAATGCATATATGTAATTCATGACAACTTCAGGAGATAAACAATAGCTTGGTAGTTTAGTTATGAATTCATCTTTAAATTCGTTTTTACCATCAATTGACTGTTTGAAATATTGATAAAAGTCTAATTCTGATACATAAGGTGTTTTTAGAAGAAAAATCGGGAACAGGCGCAAAGAAAAGCAAAGTTTAGCTTAAAAATAAGCAGGTCAGCATCTTAGTAGCAAAGCGGAAAGAAACAGCCCCCGGCAAAAAAAGCCCCGAAAAGTAGGGTTAAGCCATAGTTCAGGTACTAAGTCATTACCTAATCCATGACACCCTACTATAACGGTAACAAGTTCTGTTTCACTATTTTGCGTAATTCTTCATAACTCGTGGTAACGGGAAAGTAATTACCTTTACAAACGAATATTTAGAGTTATGAAAACAAAGAGAAGCACCTTTAAAGTCCTGTTCTACGTGAAGAGAACAGCAGTGAGAGTAAGTGACGGAAAAGCCCCTGTAATGGCACGTATCACCATTGACGGCGATATTGCCACGTTCAGCGCAAAACTGTTCGTCACCCCTTCCTTGTGGAATGCCGAAGCCGGAAAAGTAAGCGGCAAGTCCGCCGAAGCCTTGGAGATTAACCCCCAGTTGGAAGAGATCAAAGCCCGCATCAACAACCACTACTACCAGATACTCCGAGCGGACGATTTTGTCACTTCCGAGAAAGTGCGCAACGCCTTTTTAGGCATCGGCGTGATGGAGAACTGCATCCTTAAAGATTTCCAGACCATGAACAAGGAATTTGGCGAAATGGTGGAAAAGAAACTCCGGGCGAAGTCCACCTATAACAAATACCTGACCGTTTACAAGCATCTCGAAGCCTTCATGTGGGAGAAAAGGAAGCGTACCGATATGGCTTACAAGGAACTGACGAAAGACTTCATAGACGATTTCGACAGCTACCTGCGTAATGAAAAGGGATTGAGCGCAAACACCCTCTGGATTTACACCATGCCCATACTCAGCCTGACCGACAAGGCTTGGCGCAGGGGAATTATCCGTACCGATCCGTTCAGCGAGTACAGCCTTGAAATGCAGGAAACCGACCGGGGCTACCTCACGGAAGAAGAACTGAAACTGATTGCCAATACCGTGTTTGTGGATAAACAGACCAACCTTGTCCGTGACATGTTCCTTTTCGGCTGCTTTACCGGATTGAGCTACATAGATATAAAGACACTCACCTATGACAAGATACAACGTATGGATTTCGACGGCGAAGAATGGATTATCACCCGCAGGACAAAGACCAAAGTATCGAGCAACGTCCCGCTGATGGAGATAGCCAAAGAACTGATCGAACGCTACAAGGGGCTTGCCAAAGATGATTTCGTGTTTCCCATGCCGGGTAACAGCACTTGCAACGACTACCTTAAAAAGATTGCCGCAGTTTGTAAAATCAATAAGGAAGTCACCTTCCACCTTTCGCGCCATACCTTCGCTACGACCGTCTATCTCTGCAACGGCGGCACGATTGAGGCACTTTCAAAGATACTCGGTCACAAGCATATCAGTACCACCCAGATATACGCCGAAGTGACCAACAAGATGGTAAGCTCCGATTTCCGTTCGATCTCCGGCAATCTCGCAGCCATGCAGAAGAAAGTCCTTGACAGGAAACAGAAAAAGGTCAGCAAGCAGCAGGCGGCAGCCTTGCGTGAAACCGCCTGAATCCCATCCGGCAAGGCAAAACACGGCAAAGGCAGGAACTCCCCGGTGGAACTCCTGCCTTTGCTACATTTACCTATGCACAGTTTTCTAAAGTTAAGTAGGGCTTTTCCCCCGTTTGCTCTTTCGCTTCATCTGCACATAGTTCTCTTCCAGCATACGCAGCAAGTCCGATTGCCGGTACAGCGTTTTGCCCGGCAACGAAATGAACGGGATAATCCGTTGCGCCCGGTAGTCCTGCAAGGTACGGGTAGTGATATGCAATATCCTGCATACCTCTTCCCCCGTCAGGTACACCTCGCCGTTCATTACCGGATGAAAGTTCGCCGTTACGTTATCCACGTACTTCGTGCCCCGTTCCAGAGCCTCAAAGTACGTCTTTACCTCTTCCATGTCCTTTGTAATCACTTCCATATCATTCATCCTCTATCAGTTCCTTGCTCATTGTCGTTAAGAACGCTTCCACATCTTCCAGCCTGTAATATATCTTGTGATTGATCTGGCTGTATGCCAACAGCCCGCCGTCACGGTACGTCTGCAATGTCCGTTTGCTCACGTTCAGCTTCTCGCACACGTCCGCATTATCCAGCCAGTCCATCTTTTCCGGCGGTCTGTACCGTGAACACAACTGCTGTAAATGATCGCTGAACTTGTTGAACCTTTCTTTCATTTCTTCAAAGGTTTTCTTCTCGATAGTCACTATTTCCATATCCGTTTATTTATTGTTTCCCGCAAATATACAGACTGTTACAGGTGTGTCCGTGCGTTTATGTACCGCTTGTCCGTGTTTTGCGCTGTGTATGTAGCTTTGTCGTTCCCGATACGGTGCAAACCTAAGCAGGGAGCAACATATTTTCTTGTAGCCTGCATATTTTTTCCGTTTTTAATTGGTCGGTTCAAAATGAATCCCCATGATATGTGATACGAATATTTCTTGGGCGTTCCCGTAAACGGTCGGGCTTTCCGTTACAAGTCCTCGCCGGAGCTGTGGGCTTTCCCCTGCAATCCCTAACGTGTAAATGCGCCTTTGCCTGCATTGTATTCTTTTTATTCTATTTATTCCCACCCACCCGTCAGAGGTATAGGTCTGTTCCTGCTTCCCGTACACCTTCAAGCACTCCGGCAGGCTTCATGCCCGAAAGTGTACGCAAAGCCGGAAGGGACAAACGGAACACATTCGCCCGTGCTGTCCCCCGGAGCTTCGATTTCATCGAAACTTTCCGTGTGCCATCCCGTTCAAATAAGTTCCCTGATGTTTGTCCCGGCAGCCCCTTATTGTCTTACCCGTTTTTGCAACCGCTATTTTCTTCTTTGGGCTTTGCCGTGACTAAAAGGATAATCCTTTGTCTGCGGAACTTTCCGCCTGTTTACGCCACTGCCATCACACGGCCATCCGCAAAAGCCGGATAGCTGATTGCTCTGTCCGTTTACCGTAAACCGGACGAAAAGCACCTCGCCAACGCACACAACACATTGTCGTGGTGTACCCTTCTTTCTAATCCGATAAATCGGCAAAAGAAGAATCCCCCACGCCAAAGAGTTGCCTTTCCACCCCGCATTACCAACCTGCTTTTCTTTTCCTTTCCCGGAAACGGAGTTTTCCGGCTTTCATAACAAATACAATCCACTTGTACCGATAAATAATCTACCATTCATTCAATTTACTGAAAGGTTGAATTTTCCCCCTTAGGGCTGATTGGGAAAACATTGACGAAGGTAGGCGGGGGCGAAAGCAAATCCGCAAAAAATGCCAAATCTCCACCCTGCGGGTAGTATTTACCATTTTTTCAGATAATTGCAATTCTCCCTTTCCGCTCTTGATTATTGTCAATGTTCTTCCCAATCAGCCAAAGGGAAAAAATTTGGTTGGGGCGGCAGGCGATGATAACAAAAACAAGTAGTAACAATTTTAAAGCGTAGAGTTATGGCAACGACAACGAACAACACCATCGAGAAAATTTCTCCCGTGTTCACCGATTTACTTATCAAGAAAATCGAAAGTCTGAAAAGCGACTGGCAAAAACCGTGGATAACGAGCCTTGAACACGGTTTCCCCCGTAACCTAAGAGGAACGGTTTACAATGGCGGTAACATCTTAATGCTGCTGTTTTACACCGAGTTTATGAAATTCACTTTGCCCGTGTTCCTTACATTCAACCAAGCCAAAGCCGAGGAAGTGAGCATAAACAAGGGCGCACGCTCGTTCCCCGTTTACTATTGGTTCAAGTTCGTGGTACACAAGGAAACGAACAAGTCCATCCCTTACGAGGAATATTGCAAGCTATCCAAAGAGGAAAAGAACGAATACAAGGTAATACCCCAAATGAAATATTACAATGTGTTCAACCTCGACCAAACCGATTTCGCGGAGAAGTACCCCGAACGTTTCGTAAAGATGCAACAGGGCGAACAGCCCGAAAACCATTCGGACGGTATCGAGTGCGGAATGTTGGACGAGTTGATATATATGCAGAACTGGTATTGCCCCATCAAAGTAAAGTATTCCGACAGTGCTTTTTATGTGCCCGCAACCGATTATATCGTTTGCCCCGAAAAAGAGCAGTTCCCGCAGGGAGCGGAATTTTACGGAACGCTTTTGCACGAAATGGCACACAGCACAGGCAACCCCCAACGCCTGAACCGCACGTTCGGCAGCTTTTTCGGGGATGAATTATACGCCCGTGAGGAACTTGTAGCCGAACTCACATCAGCCCTTTGCGGTGCTTTCTTCGGTATCGCCACCACACCGCAGGACAACAACGCTGCCTATCTGAAACACTGGCTTACTAAGCTAAAGCAAGAACCCGCCTTTCTGATTGATATATTGGGCGATGTGAACAAGGCTGCAAAGATGATAACGGAAAGGGTAACAGAACCGATAAACGAACCCGTTGCAGCCTAACGGAAAACAGGAACAAGAGTATTAACAAAGGGGTGGAGCAATCCACCCGCAAAAACATAAGAAGATGACTAATTACATTTATTTGACAGCAGAAGAATTTCAAAATTCAAAGTCTTGCATTGACAGAGCGGAAAAAGCCCCTAAAGATGTGGAACAGATACAGCCGTTTTGCAGGGAGATACAAAAATTCATACCCGAAGCAACCGTTTACTATTGCGTGCAATGCTCCAATGACACATATAAAATCTATTCTACCGTGTTTGTCGGTTTTATCCGCAACGGTGTGACATTCATTCTAAGAAAGATATATAATGATAACAAATACTATTTAGACGTGATAACTTCCATGTTCAAGGAAGCCGAAGACAGTATTTTGTATCGGCTGAAACAGGACTATCCCGAACCCAACAGAATAGGCGTGTTCACCAAACGGAAGTTAGAGGACTGGATAACACGAGGTTTGAACGTTTACAAGGAACTGGAAGCGGAAAACGAAGTTATCCAAAGGATGAAAGCCGAATACTTTGCACTTCTGAAAGGTGAAAAAATCCAGTGGAAAGATACGGTACGGCACACGGAAGGGACAATCAGAAGGAACGGTTTTATTTTCTCATTCTCCATACACGGGCGAAATATCCGTGAAGAAATAAAGCTGTGTGTTCCAAACGGAAAAGGCGATTACACCACTTTTACCAAACTGGCGGACAACCGTCTTTCACTGGCAACAAGATAGTACAAACAAAAGGGCGGAGCAATCCGCCCGCAACACCCGATAAAATGAAAACGATACTCATTTACAAACTGATATACCGCCTAATCCTTTGGTCTGTGGTGATTTACTTTGTCACCACCACCGCAGGGCAGTTCTTCGCCTTATTCTTTGCCGTACTCCTGTTTTATTTCGTGGCACGGTTCATTCTCGCCCTTGTTTGGCGGTTGTTTGTGGGTATCGTTTTTATTCTGATAATCATTCTTTTAATATTCTGAATTATGGAAGGAAAGAAATTTAAACACAGATTTTTGTCATATCTCACCTGTGAAATTGTGGCGGAAACCCGCAAAGGGTACAAGGTTTTAGAAACCCAAGTTTTTAACGGACGGAAGAAGCCCAAGACTGTAGATAATAACTGAAAAGTACTCCACTAAAATAATTGAAAAGTATCCCACCCGTTGGATAGAACTTTAGGGCTATCGCATATAAAAGTCTGAGTTTTATCTACACTAATTAACATTATAAATTC
>NZ_CDRTCT010000041.1:0-31517 GCF_977054455.1 Parabacteroides sp.
TACTACAGAAGGATTTGTCAACAAATTAAAGATGATTAAAAGAATGTGTTATGGACGAGGAAGCATAGAACTACTCAAAAGAATGATGATTTGTGTATAAGGCAGCAAAAGTGAACAAGACCCATTCCAAATACATGCACTACTAATTCGATTTAGACGGGGTGGTAGTGACATTTTGATAAAACCGGAATCCGGATTTCGGTTCAATTTTAAATGTAAAAGACGTGGGGACATTAAAAAAAATAATGTTTCCCAAATATGCATGGATTCCAATTTATGCTTATCTTTGGTAGCATTAAATCAAATTTATAATATCATGTTCGCAAAAGAAACTTATATCGCCCGCAGGGCTAAATTAAAACAGACGATAGGTTCCGGCCTGCTGTTATTTTTGGGTAACGATGAGTCCGGCATGAACTATGCCGATAACACATACCACTTCCGCCAAGATTCCACTTTTCTGTATTTCTTCGGGCTTCCCTACGCCGGGCTGTCCGCCATCATCGACATAGACAACGACCGCGAGATCATTTTCGGCGACGAGCTGACGATCGACGCAATCGTCTGGATGGGAACACAGCCGACGCTGAAGGAAAAGAGCGAAGCTGCCGGTATCACCGAAGTCCGTCCGTTCAAGGAAATCGAAACCTATCTGAAGAACGCGCAGCAGAAAGGCCAGCCGATCCATTACCTGCCGACTTACCGCGCCGAACACCAGATCAAGCTGTTCCAGTGGTTAGGCGTCGTTCCGGGAGCCGAAAAACCTTCCGTACCTTTTATTATGGGCGTTGTCAACCAGCGTAACTATAAGAGCGAAGAAGAAATTGCCGAAATAGAAAAAGCTTGTATCGTGACAGCCGACATGCATCTGGCCGCCATGCGCACCGTTCGTCCGGGCATCCGCGAAAGCGAAGTGGCCGCTGCCGTTGCCGAAGTGGCTTATGCCAACAATTACGAACTCTCCTTCCCCATCATCGCGACGATCAACGGACAGACGCTGCACAATCACGACCATAGCAACAGGATCAAGAGCGGCGACATGCTCCTGCTCGATGCCGGCGCCGAAACGGAGATGGGATATGCCGGCGACATGTCGTCAACGATTCCTGCCGATGCCAAATTCACCACTCGCCAACGCGAGATCTATGATATCCAGGTGGCTGCCCACGAAGCGGCTGTTGCAGCTTTGCGTCCGGGTATCCCGTTTGTCGATGTATATGAATTGTCCTGCAAAGTGATCATGGAAGGCCTGAAAGAGTTGGGCTTCGTGAAAGGCGATCCGATGGAAGCAGTCAAAGCCGGCGCTCATGCCATGTTCATGCCTTGTGGCCTGGGACACATGATGGGACTGGACGTTCACGATATGGAAAACTTAGGCGAAGTCTACGTCGGATATGACGGCCAGCCGAAGAGCACGGAGTTCGGACGCAAGTCTCTCCGCCTCGGCCGTAAGTTGGAACCGGGCTTTGTCCTGACCATCGAACCGGGCGTTTACTTCATTCCCGAACTGATGGATCTCTGGAGAAGCCAGAACAAGTTCACTGAATTTATCAACTACGACAAGCTGTTCACATATAAAGATTTCAGCGGTATCCGCAACGAAGAGGACTATCTGATCACCGAAAACGGCGCCCGCCTGTTAGGTAAAAAGATCCCTGTCCGCGCAGAAGAAGTAGAAGCGATAAGGAAATAAAAACAAGACTTGCATAACGAGGGAGGTGTTTCGACGCACCTCCCTCGTTTTTTATCTGATTTTGCACAACTTTTATCTCGCCACGGAAGTTATATATCCGAGAACTATTTCCATATTCGCGCCATGATAAAGAAGATGCTGTTCATATTATCCCTGATCTGCCTGTTCGCGTCGGACGGAAAGATTGCAACCGACGAAAATAGTATCTCCGCCCTATCTCCCACTGCCGCGACAATCCTTGATGAACTACCGGATTCCGGTGCCGGGCAGAAACAGATAGACTACAAAAAATTATCCCAGTTCAAATGCACCGGTCTTTGCGTGACGCCGCGTTCACCGGTCTTGCAGGAAAGCTACGAACGACAGGTGAAAGTAGTGTCCAGACAGTTTGAAGTGTTTTTGCAAAAAGGACAAAACCAGCTCAACAAGACTTCCGAGACTTTACGAATCGTACAATCCATAAAATTCTCTTCTCTTCGCATACGTGCAGGCCATTGGGCCTACGTACTCCGGAAAATAATTATTTAGCAGTCTCCGGGAATTCAGTGATTTTAAGTTACTTCCGGCATCGTATCGGAAGCGGAATCGTTATTCATATCAATTAATCAAGAAATATGTCAAGTCTATTCATTTCTACTCTGGAGATGATGGGCCTTACCTTTGTCATCGGCTTCTTTGTAGCCGGTGTCATCAAAGGTATCGCTTTCTGGGCCGACTCCCTGGAATATCATCACTCGCATGCAGCTGAACTGGCGCAGTTCAACAGAATAAATAAAGTCCGGGCCAAAATAAGTGAACTGTTAGGCCTTGTTCCTCCCGAAGGGATGGAGCAACTCAATGACGAACGCGAAGACTTCGCCAAAGGTGAAAATCCCGATCTTGCCAATAGGAAGCCCGGAGGATACTATCATGGTGTCAGCCACGGGGCATCGCAACTCGACCTGATCGACTATTACTACCCTCGTGACACCCGCTTCATGTATCTGAAAAAGAAAGAACAGATCATGAAGAAACAAAACTCGGCTAAAAACAAACCTCTTTCTCCGGAAGAATAAAAACGTAACTGACAATATGGAAAATATAGATTTCTTAGGACTGTTCCAAGGCTTTGGGACAATGGTGGCCGGTGGCTGGTTATTGGCCGCGGCCCGTATATTTCTGATCCTCTTAGGTGGACTGCTGGTTTATCTGGGCTGGAAAGGGGTGCTCGAACCGATGGTTATGATCCCGATGGGACTGGGTATGATCGCAATCAATTGCGGTACGCTGATTATGCCGGGCGGCGTATTGGGCAACCTCTTTCTGGACCCGATGCTGTCCGACACGGACGAACTGATGAACGTCATGCAGATCGACTTCCTGCAACCGGTCTATACGCTGACGTTCAGCAACGGCTTGATTGCCTGCTTTGTGTTCATGGGGATCGGCACGCTGCTGGATGTCGGCTTCCTGCTGCAGAAACCGTTTGCCAGCTTGTTCCTGGCACTGTGTGCCGAACTCGGAACATTCCTGACTCTCCCGATCGCTTCGGCCCTCGGTTTGAATTTAGGAGAAAGCGCTTCTGTGGCTATGGTGGGCGGGGCCGACGGGCCGATGGTATTGTTTACTTCGTTGATGCTGGCCAAGCATTTGTTCGTTCCGATCACGGTAGTTGCCTATCTGTATCTCGGACTTACCTATGGAGGCTATCCGTATCTGGTAAAGCTCCTGATCCCGAAACGCCTGCGTGCAATCAAGATGACGACTAAAAAGCCGCCTAAAACCTATGATGCCAAAGTCAAACTGGCTTTTTCCGTAATCTTATGTGCCGTGCTGTGTTTTCTGTTCCCGGTGGCTTCCCCGCTGTTCTTCTCCCTGTTCCTGGGGGTTGCGATCCGCGAATCCGGCATGAAGCATATTTATGATTTCGTCAGCGGTCCGCTCCTGTATGGTTCGACTTTCATGTTGGGCCTGCTGTTGGGAGTCCTTTGCGACGCCAAGCTATTGCTCGATCCGAAAATCCTGAAGCTCCTGGTCTTAGGCATTGCTGCTTTATTATTGTCCGGAATCGGTGGGATCATCGGCGGATATATCATGTACTTCATCAAGAAAGGTAATTATAACCCGGTGATCGGAATCGCAGCCGTAAGTTGCGTACCGACCACGGCCAAGGTGGCGCAGAAGTTGGTCAGCAAAGAGAATCCCGAATCTTTCATTTTGGGAGATGCCTTGGGCGCTAACATCTCCGGTGTAATCACTTCGGCTATCATCACAGGTATTTATATAACGATTGTTCCATATCTCTGATAAAGCGGCATTATTTTAAGAAAACACTTTTTACTTAAAAGAATTATTCGTTTCTTCGCCTTACAATTATAATAGTATGGAACAAAAAGACGAAATAATACTGATAAATATAAATGGTGCGGATCGTCCGGGAGTGACTGCTGCCCTTTCCGAGATACTGGCCAAGAATAACGCGGTTATCCTGGACATCGGCCAAGCCGACATCCATAACAATCTCTCTTTAGGCATCTTGTTCCAAAGTAGCGAAGGCAATTCGGGAGATATTCTGAAAGAGCTGCTCTTCAAGAGCTATGAGCTCGATGTGAACATCCGTTTCAACCCGATCACCGAAGAGGCCTACAACCAATGGGTTTCCATGCAGGGCAAGAACCGGTATATCATAACGATCTTAGGACGGAAACTGACTGCCCGGCAAATTGCCGGCGTCACACGCATCGTTGCCGACCAGGATATGAACATCGACGACATCAAGCGCCTGACCGGACGTATTCCTTTGGACGAGAATGCCCGTACGCCGAAAGCCAGCGTGGAATTTTCCGTGCGCGGTACGCCGAGGGATAAGGAGCAGATGAAGGCCGACTTCATGAAACTCTCCGCCGAGCAGGAAATGGATATATCCTTTCAGGAAGAAAGCATGTATCGCCGTATGCGCCGCCTGATCTGTTTCGATATGGATTCGACGCTGATCGAAACGGAAGTGATCGACGAACTGGCTATCCGGGCCGGTGTCGGCGATCAGGTGAAAGCCATTACCGAAGCGGCCATGCGGGGAGAAATCGACTTCTGCGAAAGTTTCCGCCAGCGTTGCGCCTTGCTGAAGGGCTTGGATGTTTCCGTCATGCAGGAAATTGCCGAGAACCTGCCGATTACCGAAGGGGTGGACCGCCTGATGCGTATCTTGAAAAAGGTGGGCTTCAAGATTGCGATCCTCTCCGGAGGATTTACCTATTTCGGCAACTATCTGAAGCAGAAATACAACATCGACTATGTCTATGCCAACGAACTTGAAGTGGAGAACGGAAAACTGACCGGACGCTATGTCGGTGACATTGTAGACGGAAAACGCAAAGCAGAGTTGCTCCGCCTCATTGCACAAGTCGAGAATGTGGATATTCGCCAGACGGTCGCTGTCGGAGATGGCGCCAATGACTTGCCTATGATCAGCATTGCAGGTCTTGGCATTGCTTTCCATGCCAAACCTAAAGTGAAGGCTACAGCCAAACAATCTATTTCGACGATCGGACTGGATGGCATCCTCTACTTCTTGGGCTATAAAGATTCTTATCTGGATGAACAAATGTAACTACAAATAATAAGAGAAAAATGATCAGACACATCGTAATGTTTAAATTGAAGGAGTTTGCTACTCCGGCCGACAAGCAGGCCAAAATGCAGGAAATCAAAACAGGATTGGAAGCATTGATCGATAAAATCGATGTTTTGCGTATGATCCGTGTCGACTTTAATGTCAATCCGGCAGAGACATGGGATATCATCCTGACTACGGAACTGGATACCCTCGAAGATGTCAGCACGTATGCCAACCACCCCGAACATGTAGCCGTATCCAAAGGCATCATCGGCCCTGTCAAGGCAGACAGAGCCTGTGTAGATTATGAATACTAACAGACGAATGTATCATGAAAGACTTTGATATTGAAGAGCGTGTAGATCGTGCGGTCCGGAACTTCGAAGCGGGTTACAACTGTGCGCAGTCTGTCTTTCTGGCCTATTCGGATGTTTTTGAGCTGGATATGGAAACAGCCAAGAATGTATCTGTCTCTTTTGGGGGAGGCGTAGGCCGTATGCGTGAAATCTGCGGAACGGTCAGTGCAATGGCCATGTTGGCCGGTTTCAAATATCCGGTTCTGGACATTACCGATCAGGAAGCCCGCACGAAGAACTATGCGATGGTACAGAAAATGGCTGATATATTCAAGGAAAAGAATGGAACGATTATTTGCCGCCGGCTCTTGCCTCCTGAAGACGCAGCGGCAACAACACCGGCACCGGCCGCGCGTACAAAAGAATATTATCAGAAGCGCCCCTGCGGAAGATTCGTAGAAGATTCAGCTCGCATTGCAGGGAAAATGCTGAAAGGGGAATTGGATTGATGGCTTATGCCATCAATCTGATTTGTGTGACAATGCCTAAACTCCGTATATCGTTGAACAAGTTCATATAAGAGGAAATCGCCTTGACATTCACCTTGTAGGTAATAACGGATCTATCCTCTTTATAGAATGTTTCAAAAGAAACACTTACTATAAAAACTCCTTTTTCTTCCAATATTTTACGGACAGCTTTCAAATCCGGTGTCGCCGTAGAGCAAGTTATCGTCAATATCTTATTGACGCCGTTCAGGAACATCCTTCTCTCCAAACGTTCCAAGCTGACCAATATAAAAAGCGTTATGACAGTTGCAATAGCAGCCGGAATATACATTCCGGCTCCCACTGCCAAACCTATTACCGCCATCACCCAGATACAGGCTGCCGTCGTCAGTCCATGCACACTCCCGTGACTTTGGATAATCGCTCCTGCTCCCAGGAAACCGATGCCCGAAAGCACTTGCGCCGCAATACGTCCCGGATCACCGTTCAGGAAATTAGGATAGCATTGCGGAATCCAGATCGAGACCAGCATAGCAGCAGTCGAACCCATACAGATCAATGTAAAGGTACGCATACCCGCCTCCCGTCTCCTGAACTGGCGCTCAATCCCGATGAGAGCTCCTAAGAAGAAACTGACCAACAGTTTTACGGCTGCCGTATAAGGAGTAATAGCTGTATTTTGTAATATGTCGTTTATCCGTTCTAACATGCTTATTGCATTAGTAACACGCAAACATAAGTATTTGTTTGATTACTTGACCTCCGTGATTTCAATCACATGGCTGTTCGTCGGCCGGCTTGAAAACACAGGAATACCGACATTCATCAGGAACTCTCCGGAGAATGTTTTACCGTTGCAGGCCAATCTGGATTGCGTACCCGGAACCAGGTTGATTTCCTTCAGTTCGTAACGAGCCTCCTTCTTCAATCCCTGTAAACGAAGGGGTTGCATCGACTCTGCATATCTCGGATGGATATCGAAAGCAAACAGGACAGCCTTGTCTGCACTGCCATTGGCATACATAACGGCAGCGTGCTGGCTTTCATAAGGCGACTGCAAACGGTACTGGTCACCATCCAGAATAACATCATTCAAACGTTTGAAGTTGGCCACTGCTTCCTTGCAATACTGCTGGTCTGCCTGGCTCATTTCGTGGACACGGATATCAAAACCTAACTTACACATGCTGGCTACGTCCGTACGGAACTTGACCGGCTGTTTTCCCCAGCTTGTCACATGGGCCGCCATGCTCTTTGTCGGGAAGAAATGCGAATATCCCCACTGGATAAAGATACGTTCAACAGCATCCGTATTATCACTCGGCCAGAATTCGGTGAAATATTTCAATGCTTCATAGTCACAACGACCACCGCCGCCGGAACATAACATCATCGGCAGATTCGGATATTTCTGTTTGATCCGTTCCAGGATATTGTATAAACCGCGTACGTGCTCAATATATAAATGGGACTGCTGATCCTTCAAATACGGAGAATAAATATTCGTAATCGGGCTGTTGCAATCCCATTTGAAATAGGCGATCCCCGGATATTTAGTCATCAAATTATCGACAACGCCATAGACATAATCTTGCACTTTCGGATTACTCAAATCCAAAACCATCTGATTTCTAAAGTAATATTCGTCGCGATTCGGCAGATGGATCACCCAATCCTTATGCTTTTCATACAATTCACTTTTGGGATTTACCATTTCCGGTTCGATCCACAAACCGAACTTAATGCCTTTATTTGTTGCTTCTTTCACCAGTTTGCCGATACCGTTAGGCAGCTTGGTTACGGTCTCTTCCCAGTCTCCCAATCCTTGATGGTCGCTGCTGCGGGGATATTTATTTGCAAACCAGCCGTCATCAAGCAGGAACATATCGACTCCAAGAGTAGCCGCTTCATCCATGATTTCCACTAACTTGTCTTCATTAAAGTCAAAATAGGTCGCTTCCCAGTTGTTCAACAATGTCATACGGGATTTTTCACCGTCTTTCAACTGATACTTACGCGCCCAACGTTGAAAATCGCGGCTTGCTTTCCCTTTTCCTTCCGTACTGTAGGTGAAAATAAACTCCGGCGTACGGAACACTTCGTTCGGTTTCAGCGAGTATTCCGAGGCATACGGATTGATACCGGAAAGTACACGCAGCCCATTTTCATTATCCACTTCGAATGTAAAACGGTAATTGCCTGTCCATCCGATCGTTCCGAACAATACGTTTCCTGCATTCTCTTCCGCTTTCTTATCCAGGGCAAGCAAAAAGAACGGGGAACAGAACATATTGGCACGACTTCCCAACTTGGTGTCCAACATCTTCTTGCCAAAAGCCAGCTCGGTTTCCTTCATATTGACTTCATGCGCCCAATCTCCTGCAAATTCGGTCAGGAAATACTTGCTGCCGTTCAGATGCAGTAAAGAGGAAGCATAGTTATAAAGGGTCACAGGCTTCTTCTCCTGATGTGAAATCTCCGCATACTCCTTGATGATGTTTTCTTTCGGATAAGCGATGAAATGCAGTTTCACTTCGACAGGATATTTGTCATCTTTCAAAAGAATTACCGTCTCGTTTGCACCCAGCTGAAGCTGTTTGCTTTCGTGGGAGACATATTTCAGGAGCAGGGACGGATTGCCGTCATTATGCAAAACACGGATAGCCGGCTCGAAATAATCTTCCATACCATGTGTCAGATAGGCCTCATTTCCGAGGGGTAATTGTGCAATATCCGAATCAAATGACAGTTTTTGTCCCAGATAGGATTGATACAGGCGACCATTTTTATCATCAACCTTATAAATAAGGCTAATGTTATCGGTCGTAATTGGAATTACAGTTTTTCCACTTGCACTCAGCGTCGCTGATATAGCTATTAGACATAGCCAAAAAAGGTGTCTGATCTTCATGTTTTTCTTCTATTAATTATTAATTAGATATTACAAATCCAAGGTTTAATTTATTTACGAACAAAGATATCATAATTATTGGAATAATCATGTTCCATACCAATAAAAATTAAAAGAAAAAGTCGGTAAAACGACCTATTTCATGCGTTTTACCGACTTTTCTATCCTTTATTATTCCGAAAAGGATTATTTCATCCTGTTTTTTATACTTCCAAAGCCCCGATCAGGTCGCGGACAGACGAAAACCCATGCCTGTCGCAATAGTCTTCCATTCCTTCGATAACCTTTATACCGACGGCTGGATCTACGAAATTGTAGGTTCCGATCTGGATTGCCGTAGCTCCGGCCAGCATGAATTCCACCGCATCTTTCCAGTTTGAAATACCGCCCAGACCGACAATAGGAATCTTCACGGCCTTATAAGTCTGCCATACCATCCGCAAGGCAACCGGCTTCACACAAGGACCGGAAAGACCGCCGGTTATTGTAGATAATACCGGTTTGCGTCTCTCCGCGTCAATGGCCATACCCAGCATGGTATTAATCAATGAAACGGAATCTGCCCCCTCGGCTTCGACCGCCCTGGCAATCTCCGTAATGTCGGTCACATTAGGGGAAAGTTTTACAATAAGGGTCTTCGGATAAACCCTGCGGACAGCCTTCACGACTTCACTTGCCCCGCAAGTTGTCACTCCAAAAGCCATCCCTCCCTGCTTTACATTCGGGCAGGAAATATTCAGTTCGATAGCCGGTATCTTGTCCAAATCCGCTATCTTTTCGGCACATTCCACATACGTTTCCACAGAGGAACCGCTCACGTTAACAATCATGTTCGTGTCGATATCCTTGATCTCCGGATAGATATGATCGACAAAATATTGTGCACCTTTATTCTGCAGACCTACAGCATTCAACATTCCCGAAGGGGTCTCCGCCATACGGGGATACAAGTTCCCTTCGCGCGGCTGGATCGTTGTCCCTTTCACAAAAATACCGCCCAAGCGGGAGATATCCATAAAGTCCGAATACTCAATGCCATATCCGAAAGTACCCGACGCCGTCATTACCGGGTTCTTCAATTGTAAATTACCGATGTTTACGTTTAATTCAGCCATGTCAAATTTTCAATATTAAATACAGGTCCTTCAGTACATACACACACATGATGTTCATCCTTAGTCTTCTCCACACAGCATAAGCAAGCACCTATACCACAAGCCATTGTGTTTTCAAGAGATACTTCGCATGCAATAGAGTTTGCATGAGCATATTTGGCGACAGCCACCATCATAGGTTTGGGTCCACAAGTGTAAATCCGGTCGAAATGTACATCTTTCAAGATGGAATGATTGGTTACATATCCCTTTTCGCCCAATGAACCGTCTTCAGTTGTAACATACACGGTTCCCAACTGTTCGAACTGTTCCAATTGTAACACATCCTCTTTCGAACGAGCTCCTAAAAGGAATGCAGGCGTATAACCGGCCTCTTTCAGGATTGCACCTAAAAACAACATCGGAGCCGTCCCGACACCACCGCCGATCAGCAGTAGTTTTTGCCCTTTATCGGCAGGAAGCGTGAAACCGTTCCCTAAAGGCAGCATGATATTCACAATATCACCCGGTTTATACTCAGCCATCCGGCGCGTTCCGTCACCGACCAGCTGAATGAGCAACCACAGTTCATTAGTCGTTCTGTCAACATAATTAACCGAGATCGGACGACGAAGAAATGTTGTAGGAGAGTTATCCACACGTACCTGTACGAACTGTCCCGGCAACATTTCCGGCAGGATCTGATCAGATGTTAGTTTAAGCAGGCAGTAATTTTTGTGAAGGCGGCTGTTCTCAGTCACCTTCATGTCAAGCATATACTTCTTCATAAATATGATTAGTCTAATTCTATACAAAGATACATGAATATGGTATATAAACCAAAACAAGCTATTCTTTCTTGTTTTTTTCAGAAACAAAAGTGTCAAATGTATTATCAGAATAGAATACCATTATTTTACTCACTTTTCTGACAGTCGTTTCTTGTTGTATAATCTGCTCAACAACAGGAGGTTTTACACTGTTTACAGGTGTGTCAACCCTCATTTCCTTGCGATATTCAAGAGCGACTTGCCCTTCGGACGGATTTATTGCCGTATTTGAGAACAAATCGGGCTGTGTCGACACATGATCTCGCACCATTTTACCCTTCCCGAAAAGGAGCCAGTCGGAATCCACATAAGTGAATCGATCCAGAATTTTAATCAGGACATCCAGACTTACATTATTTCTTCCGTTCAGAATATGCGACATTGCTGAACGCTGGATACCGATTGCTTCTGCAAATTTAGAAGGAGTCAAGCCTTCACGCTCCATTATTTGGGTAATACGTCCTATCATTTTTGTAAATCCTCGTTTATTTATAGAAATACTGCCATTATGTCTGTTTACATAGGATAAATGTACATAAATCAATGACGACACAAATATACACTATAATTCTCAATTGTGCAATTTAATTATATAAACTTAAACTGTTACATTTGTATTGCATAGGTAACAATTCTGCTCGTTATAATTGTAAACAGGTTGTTTTAGTGCAAGAGATTATATAAAGTATCACTTCGTATATATCACCTATATTATTGATAATATTTATATTATAGATAAATAATGCGGAGGGAATATCCCTGTTTGGACCCGTTTGTACACATATGTAGCACAATAATTAATGCAATGGATTAATAATTCTGTATAATTCGATGGTTTACGACTACTTATGTTGAAAATACAAAGCAGAGATGAAAGTGCTATTTTTACCGGTTTAAGATACTAATGTAAATAGATACAAATATTACATTCTCGTCACTTGTGTACAAGACTAAATTGTAAACAACTATCTTTTATCTAAAAAGGGCTGTTTATATTTGTAACACGCACCTATTCTGTTTACAATTCAACACTACACTAAAAGGATCTGGTTCTACCGACTGACAAAGTGTCCCTATTTACGTTTATCTGATTTATGGACGAATACACTTTTATATAATCAGGACCTTAACCCCTCCATTTTGGTAATATTTGTGAACAGATATTCGGGAAAAGGCAAATATTTAAATCTCAGAAGGGTAAAATCGAAGATAAGAGATTGAAAAACAAAAAGAAAAGGCTTTTTATCCGGTTCAACTTTTTTGTTGTTCCAGAGAAAAAGCCTCTTCTTTAGGTCGATTGGGTATAAAAAGCCGTTTAGTGCAGAATTTTGTAAAGCAGTTCCTTTAAAAGCTCGGCATCAGATACGGAAGTATTTTCCACCCCTTTCGAACGGGCATCCGTCATACGGATGTCGCCGATCAGGTTGAACACTTTCATCGCCGAGTAGTTTCGCATTCCTAAAAGGTAATCCTTCACCTGGAATGTCCCTCGAAGTCCGAGTGCCGTCATCAGGCCGGTTTCGGAACGATCCTTCGTATAGTAGCAAATGAGGAGGTTCGAGAAATAGTTAAATAATACAGGAAGGGTCATCTGTATCGGATTGCTTTTCGGATTCTTCTCGAAGTAGCGGGCGATCCGGTTCGCCTTCAGGACATCTTTCATGGCAAGTGCCTTGATCAGCTCGAAGTTATTGTATTCTTTGCTGATTCCGATATTTTGTTCCACCAATTCCGGCGTGATACGTTTTGCGCCTTTTTCAGGCAGGATCAATGCCAGTTTATCCAATTCCTTGCTCAAGCGGCTTAAATCGTTTCCAAGGAAATCGGAAAGCATCTGAGCCGCTTTCCCATCTATTCCTACCGAGCGCAGTTGCATAAAGGATGTGATAAAGGCCGGCATCTTATAATCGGGAATCTTTTTGGACTCGAACAGCACGCCGATCTTGTCGGTCGCAGCAGCCAAAGCCTTACGGCGATCCAGGGTTTTATATTTGTAATTGATGACCAGAACGGTCGACATTAACGGGTTCTTAACGTAGTTGGACAGAAGCTCGATATCACGAATTAATTGCGCTTCCCGGACAACCACCAACTGATATTTCGACATCATCGGGAAGCGGCGGGCGGCATTAATTACCGATGCAGCATCCGTATCGGCTCCATACATGATAATCTGGTTGAAATCACGTTCGGATTCTTCCAATACATTTTCAAGCAGCAAGTCCGTTATCCGGTCCATAAAAAAAGGTTCGTCACCCATCATTATATAGACAGGAGAGAACTTTTTAGCAACGATATCCCGGCATATTTCCTCGTATGTATATTCTTTTTTTGCCATATTTGCGTTCGATCTCAATCAAAATTACCAACTGAAACGGATGTGACGGATCGTCTTCTTTCCATCAATAATCTGGCGAAGCGCTTCCACTCCCAACATCACATGCTCTTCCGCAAAGTTGCGGGTCACCTCGCGGTCGCTGGCTTCCGTCTTCACCCCGGCTTCTTCCATCGGTTTGTCGGAAATCATCAATAAGGCGCCTGTCGGGATCTCGTTTGCAAAGCCTGCCGTGAACAAGGTTGCCGTCTCCATGTCGATACCGGTGGCGTGCGTGCGGCGAAGGTAGTTTTTGAAATCGTTGTCATACTCCCATACCCGTCGGTTCGTCGTGTAGACGGTCCCCGTCCAATAGTCTTTCCCGCAGTCACGTATGGCGGACGAGATGGCACGCATCATCGAGAAAGCCGGGAGCGACGGCACCTCTGCCGGCAGGTATTCGTTCGAAGTCCCTTCCCCCCGGATGGCCGCAATCGGCATGACATAATCTCCCAGGCTGTTCGCCTTCTTCAATCCTCCGCATTTTCCTAAGAAGAGCACGGCCGTCGGCCTTATCGCCGATAGCAAATCCATGATTGTCGCCGCGTTCGCGCTCCCCATCCCGAAGTTGATAATCGTGATGCCATTGGCCGAGGCGTTCGGCATGGAGTTTTTCAGTCCCAGGATCGGCACGTTAAAATGGTCGGCAAACAGCTCCACATACTTCGTAAAGTTGGTGAGCAGGATATATTTATCGAAGTCTTCCAGCTTCCGCTCCGTATAGCGCGGCAACCAATTCTCGACAATTTCTTGTTTTGTTTTCATAAATCACTACCTTTGACGGTCTATTTTTACAGAATAAAAGAACAAATATAATAAATGCTTGCATTAAACTTACCCGGTTTCGCGCCTAAAGTAGCAGAAAAAGATGGAAAACGTACGATCTTCGATCCTGTGCGGCAAAAATACGTGGCCCTGACTCCCGAAGAATGGGTACGCCAGCATTTTGTCAATTACCTGATCACCCGGAAGAGCTATCCGAAAGAACTGTTGGCAAACGAAGTGCTGGTCAGGCTGAACGGGACCTCCAAACGTTGCGACACGGTCGCTTACAACCGTTTCCTGGAGCCTTTGGTCATCGTCGAGTATAAAGCTCCTCATATCAACATCACCAATGCTGTTTTCGACCAGATAGCCCGTTACAACATGGTGCTGCGTGTCGAATACCTGATCGTCAGCAACGGCTTGAACCACTATTGCTGCAAAATCGACTATAACAACCGGGCTTACGCCTTTTTGGAAGGAATACCCGCATACAACGAGCTATAATCCCCGCTTTTACCGATATTAACGCCCGATATACAAACTTTTACATCCGAATATCCCCATCTTCACGCCTGTACACCCGGGTGCAGGTCCGGTGAACATCCGGATGTCCATCTTGCCGACATCCGGATGTACGCGGATAAAGGTAATCGGTTCATTGAATATAAGACTGTTAACGAGACAAATAGGCCACTGCATTTCTTCTGATAAAGAAACAGACGTTTTGTGATAGAGCGTGATAGAAGTGTGATAGAGAAAACAGGATAGTATCACTTGTCAACGTCATTGAAAGACAAAGGCTACACCGGATCGGTGTGATAGAGTGATACTAAAAAGACAAAAAAACACAGGTAAACAACAAACTCTAACTAAAATTTACAGAACGGCTGCAGTCCGATCCTTGTATATCACGATGGAATCGGAGATTTGCTGATCGACCGGTCTGTCGACATAAACGGAATTACTATCCTTTATGACAGGCCGGCCACTTGTCTTCTTCTCATTGAAGAGAAGTGAATAGCCCAAGATTACTGCAAAAAAAGATAATATCAACGCTTTCATATTCTATTACTATTTTAATATCATATACAAGTATGATGTATTCAAAACGCAAAACGCTGCACTATATTACAAAAGAAATGTTTTTTCTTTCTTATTCTTTTGTAACGGATCGCCCTCCTCCCTTGATTTTGAAAAGAAACAAAGTAATGTACAGAATAGTTCAAAAAAAATCGGGGAAAGAATAGATTTCCTCCCCCGATTCTATCATCGTTATGTTCTGATCGCCTATGCGCCGAAGTCGTCGAAATGCAACATCTCACGCGGCACGCCCAGATTATCCAGCATATTTTCCACTGCTTTCGACATCGGGCCCGGACCACACATGTAGTATTCGATATCTTCCGGAGCTTCGTGATCTTTCAGATACGTATCGTAGATTACCTGATGAACGAACCCGGCCGTATATTTCACGCCTGCTGCATCGGCTACAGGATCCGGACGGTCGAGCGCCAGATGGAATGTGAAGTTCGGGAACTCCTTTTCGATCGCCAGGAAGTCTTCCAGATAGAACACTTCGTTCAGGGCACGGGCGCCGTAGAAGTAGGACATCTTGCGGTCCGTAGTCTTGAGTGTCTTCGTCATGTGCATGATCTGCGCACGAAGCGGAGCCATACCGGCACCACCGCCGACCCACATCATTTCTCTCTTCGAGTCGAAGATCGGATGGAAATCACCGTAAGGACCGCTCATCGTCACCTTGTCGCCCGGTTTCAGGGTAAAGATATAGGAAGAAGCGATACCCGGCATTACATCCTGGAAGCCCACTTCGGGTTTCGGCTTGAACGGCGGAGTGGCGATACGGACCGTCAACATGATGCGGTCGCCTTCAGCAGGATAGTTGGCCATAGAATAGGCACGGATGGTCGGCGTGTCGTTCTTGCATTTCAGCGTGAACAAACCGAACTTTTCCCATGCCGGCAGATATTCATCGCCGATCAGGGCTTTATCGATATCCTTGTTGTAGTCCATCGAGTAGGCCGGGATCTTGATCTGCGCGTATGAACCCGGCAGGAAGTCCATGTGTTCGCCCTTAGGCAATGCCACGATAAACTCTTTGATGAAAGTAGCCACGTTCTTGTTGGAGATCACTTCGCATTCCCATTCCTTTACGCCGAAAACTTCGTCCGGAACCTGAACGACCATATCTTCCTTCACCTTGCACTGGCATGCCAGACGCCAGTGGTCCTTTATCTGTTTACGCGTGAAAAAGCCTTTTTCCGTCGGCAGGATTTCTCCGCCGCCTTCGATTACCTGTGCGCGGCACTGGCCACATTTACCACCACCGCCACAAGCGGAAGACAGGAAGATGCCGCCACTCTGCAGAGCGCCTAACAACGTACCACCGATAGGAGTTTCTATTTCCTTTTCTTTATTTACCTCCAGTTTGACATTTCCGGATGGAACCAATTTTGCTTTAGCGAACAAAAGTGCAGCTACCAGAATCAGTGTGATCAACAAGAAAACAACTGCACTGGCTGCGATTGTAAGTCCGCCCGACATTAATAAAATCATCTTTATCTGTTATTTAATGCGTTAATACTTAAATCTTAAGACCTGAGAAGCACATAAAGGCCATACCCATCAGACCGGTGATGATAAAGGTAATACCAAGACCTTTCAACGGTTTGGGGATATCCGAATATGCCAGTTTTTCACGAATAGCCGCCATACCGACGATAGCCAGCAACCATCCGATACCAGAACCTAAGCCATATACAGTTGCAACACCTACATTCGGGAATGCTTTCTGTTGCATAAACAGAGAACCACCCAGGATAGCGCAGTTGACAGCGATCAGCGGCAAAAAGATACCCAGGGAAGCATATAAAGAAGGAGAAAACTTCTCGATGACCATCTCCACCAACTGCACAAAAGAGGCAATCACGGCGATAAAGATGATAAACGCGAGGAAGCTCAGATTCACATTAGCGAAATCCGGACCTAACCAACTCAATGCACCTTCTTTCAGTACATAGTTTTCAAGCATATAGTTGATCGGCAGTGTACACAAGAGAACGAATGTCACTGCTATACCTAATCCTAAAGCAGTCTTCACATTCTTGGAAACAGCCACGAAAGAACACATACCCAGATAGTATGCGAAAATCATGTTGTCTACAAAAATCGAGCGGACAAATGTGCTTAATAATTCTTCCATTCTATTATTCGTTTAATCGTTTAGCATTAATTTTCCTGAAGTTCTTTGTTACGAGCACGATGAACCCAAATAATCACAGCAATTACGATCAATGCCATCGGAGGCAAAATCATCAAGCCGTTGTTCACATAACCGAAATCGTAAAAGGCCTGCGGAACGACCTGGAAACCTAACAGTGTTCCTGAACCCAACAGCTCACGGAAGAAACCGACGATGACCAGGATCAATGCATATCCGAGACCGTTGCCGACGCCGTCAAGGAAGGATTCCCACGGACCGTTGCCCAACGCGAATGCTTCCAAACGTCCCATCAGGATACAGTTGGTAATGATCAGGCCGACAAACACGGAAAGCTGTTTGTTTACATCGTAAGCGAAGGCTTTCAGCACTTCACTGACAATCGTTACCAACGCAGCCACAACAACCAACTGTACGATAATACGGATACGGTTAGGAATCGTGTTACGAATCAACGAAATGATCACGTTGGCAAAAGCCACGACAGCCGTTACTGAAATACCCATTACAATAGCCGGCTCCAGTTTTGATGTCACAGCCAACGCAGAGCAGATACCCAGCATCTGGACGATCACCGGGTTGTTAGCGCTAAGCGGGCCTAACAGAACTTCTTTATTCTTATTCGATAATAATCCCATCTTCTACTTAATTTTGTGAGGTTAAAAATTTGACATAACCACTCAAACTGTTGAACAACATTGCATCAACACCCTTACTTGTGATTGTACCACCGGAAATACCGTCCACATAGTCCTGACCGGCAACGCCCTTGCCAGGCTTGACAACGGCTACAGACTTAAACGTACCGTCAATGAACAGTTTCTTTCCCTTGAATTCATTGCTGAATGCAGGCTTCGATATTTCAGCGCCCAACCCCGGAGTTTCACCCTGGTGGCTGAAGTCTGCACCGTAAATGGTGTTTTTATCACTATCCACAGAGATATATCCCCAAAGCGGTCCCCACAGGCCGGCACCATGCAAAGCCATGATGTATTTGGTCTGACCGTCTACGTTAGCGACAAAAACAGGATATTCGTGTTCGGAAGCAGCCTTTACCACATCGGCGGCAAAAGCATCGCCTTCTACTTTCTCACCGTTTTCATTTACCAGAAAAGCATCTTTGATCAGTTCCGTATATTTGGCTTCAGCTTCATTTGCCGATACCGATACGTTGATAGAACGCAGGATCTGCTGACGCTTGTCGTTCTCCTCATTCTTCTGTTGGAAACTTCTCAGCGATTGTGAAGTAAACGCCAACACGACAGCAACCAGAACAACCATTACCGCAGCATATACAACCGTATAAACATTACTATCCCGGTTAATGCCTTTCTTTGCGGCGGCAGCCTCGTCTTTCACTTCTTCGAAATCAGAAGCAGGAGCTGCACATATAGGACAAACATCCGGAGCTTTATTTCCCTCGTGGATATATCCACATACTTTACATTTATATTTTGCCATACTCCTTCTTACTTTATTTGATTACACGTTTCAATCTGCGGTTGATGTTGGCTTCCACTACATAGTAGTCGATCAGCGGAGCAAATACATTCATCAACAGGATAGCGAGCATCATACCTTCCGGATAACCCGGATTCAATGCACGGATAATGATAGCCATGGCTCCCACCAGGAAACCGTAGATATACTTGCCTGTTTCCGTACGGGCGGAAGTGACAGGGTCGGTAGCCATAAACACGGCGCCGAACGCGAAGCCACCCAGGAACAAATGGTCGAACGGAGAAACACACATCGCAACCGTTGTTCCGACCATATTGAAGATCAGTGACATGACGGCACCACCGACAAAGACGGAAACCATTGTTTTCCAGCTCGCGATCTTTGTGAAAAGAAGGATAAACGCACCGATCAGGATCGCCAATACGGATGTTTCACCGATTGAACCCGGAATCAGGCCCAAGAACATGTCCCATGTGGAGATCGGATGTCCGAGAACATCGACAGCCTGGAACGAACCGATCAGTTCCTTGCCTGCGATAGCCACCTGTCCCAGCGGAGTCGCACCGGAGAAGCCGTCGACTACCTGCCCTGCCCCGATACCGAACGTATCAGCCGTACGGACAAAAACCTGGTCGCCCGACATAGCTGCCGGATATGCGAAGAACAGGAATGCACGTGTAACCAACGCTACATTAAATACATTATAACCTGTACCACCGAATACTTCCTTGGCAAAGACGACAGCGAATGCAGTAGCAACAGCGATCATCCACAGCGGAGTGTCGATGGGAACGATCATCGGGATCAGGATACCGGAAACCAGGAAACCTTCCTGGATTTCTTCCTTCTTCACCTGGGCAACCGCAAATTCGATCCCCAGACCTACCACATACGAAACAATGATTTTAGGCAATACGGCCAGAAAACCAAAAATAAAAGTCATGAGAAATCCCGGATCAGCCCCTACTGCAAGGTTATGCTGATAACCGACATTGTACATACCAAAAAGCAAAGCGGGCAACAAAGCAATGATGACCACGGTCATCGTGCGCTTCGAGTCAATATAGTCATGAATGTGTACGCCTGATTTGGAAGTTGTGCTCGGAACAAACAGGAATGTTTCGATACCTTCAAAAACAGAACGGAACATCGCCAGCTTTCCGCCTTCCTCGAAGTTAGGCTTAATCTTGTCGAGGTAATTCCTTAACGCTTTCAATGTATTCTAATTTTTAATGTTATTAATTCATTTCCTTGTATAACACATCCAGTCCTTGACGAACGATCTTCTGAATTTCAAGTTTGGACGTATCGACAAATTCGCAAAGGGCAAAATCTTCGGGCGCTACTTCATAGATACCCAGGTTTTCCATCTTATCGATATCGAATGCGATAATAGCCTTCAACAGATATTCCGGCATGATGTCCATCGGGAACACGCTTTCGTATTCGTTGGACATGATCATGGCACGCTTTCCCCCCTTGATACGGGCGTCTATCACGTATTCCTTGTTCTTGCCCATCAGCCAGGCCGGGAAAGAGTGGCTCACGCTGTATTTTCCGAAACCGGGAGTCGCCCAGCCGAAGAAGTCGTATGTTTCGTCGCCTTCCGGGATAACCGTAATCTGATTGTCATAGGCGCCCAGATAATCGTCTTTCATCACCTTCGTGCCGCTCAACACGTTACCGCTGATGATACGGACATCTTCGTTGCCTCTCATGATCTTTCCGTCGACCAGGCTGCCGATCGTACAGCCGGCGATTGTCTTGATGTATCCTCTCTCTGTCGTTTCGGAACCGGTTATCACGACCAGGCGGCTGAAATCGGCAACCCCCTTGTTGAACAAACGGCCGATTACGATCACGTCGGCAGGACTGACCGTCCAAACCACTTCGCCTTTATTGACAGGCTTGATGTGATTGATCTGTACTCCCACATTAGCCGAAGGATGAGGTCCTTCCACTTCTACAGTTTCTACGCCTTTCACACTGACGGAAGAACCTTTGCGGATGCCGACATACACCTTGCCGTCGGTAAGTTTTGCAAGCGCATCCAATCCTGTCTGGAAATCAGCCTCCTGTCCTTTCACGATGAAATCGAAGTTCGGAGCCAACGGTGCGGAATAGAATGCAGAAACAAAAATGTCACGCGGCTCGTCAGCCGGCGAGGCGACGATGTCGTACGGACGTTGTTTGATAAACGGCCACATACCTGCATGCAGGATTGCCTCCTTTACCTCTTCTCTCTTCAGGGAAGCTACATTTTTCTTACCGAAATCTTCATACTCGATCTGCGCCTCCGGCTTCACGACCACGCTAAGCACTTTACGCTTCTCTCCTCGATTTACGGCAGTTACTTCGCCACTGACAGGCGAAACAAACTTGATCTCCGGGCGGTTCTTATCGATCATCAACACAGAACCGGCTTTGACTTTTTCTCCTACTTTGGCAACAACTTTGGGTACAATACCGTTATAATAATCGGGAACGACAGCGTAACTATCGCTTTTCGCTCCGTTTAACAGTACGTCCGAGGCTTTGCCCTTCAGATTAATGTCTAAACCCTTTTTAATCTTAATCACATTTGCCATGATACAACTAAAATTGTTTATATGTAATTTTCCCGCAAAAGTAAGCAATTTTTCATGCTTTAAAGCAGGGAACAGGAAATAAATAAAGAAATAATTCCATAATTTTGCACCGACAAAGAAAGAAATATGAAAAAGAGAGTGTACAGTTTACTATTTGTGATGCTTTTTGCCCTTTCCATCGGGGCAAACGCTCAGGTGAAGTACTTCACCAATGTCAACAGCAAGCAGATAAAGACGCTTCAGGTGAAAGTCGCCGGCGAGTTGATATCCGAGCCTTATATCGCTTTGGGAGGAGAAGAACGGATCGAAATCAATTTCGACGGTTTGGGCAGCGGATACACGCGATATGCCTACAATGTGGTGCATTGCAATGCCGACTGGACGCAATCGCAGTTGAGTCCGATCGAATATATGAATGGTTTCCAAGGAACGACCATCGACGATTTTGCCAATTCCATCGGGACTACGACCCAATACTCGAACTACCGCCTGTTGCTTCCGAACGACGACATCCAGTTCAAGGTCTCCGGCAATTATGCCATCCAGGTTTACAACGAAGATACGCCCGACCAGATTATTTTCACGGCCTGTTTCTCTGTGGCAGAACCGGTTGTCAACATTTCGGCTTCAGTCAGCGGGAACACGGATATCGACACCAACCAGAGCCACCAGCAGGTGAGTTTCAATATCAACAACAAGAATTTTCCGATCACTTATCCGCAGACGGATCTGAAGATATTCGTTTACCAGGATAACCGGCGGGATAATGCCGTGACGGACCTGCAGCCGATGAGTATCCTCGAAAACCAAATCTCCTATACGTATAACCGCAACCTTATTTTTCCGGCCGGAAACGAGTACCGCCGCATGGAATTCCTGAGTAATAAATATAATGGCATGCATGTCGAAAACATCACTTTCCACAATCCTTATTATAATGTGGAACTTATGACCGATTACAAGCGGAATAAAGGCACTTACCAATACGACCAGGATCAGGACGGCCGCTTCTTCATCCGTTGCAGCGACTGTAACGACCCGGATACGGAAGCCGATTATTACATCGTACATTTTACGCTTGCATGCGATCCGCTGCCCGACGGGAGCGTCTATCTGAACGGCGAGCTATTTAATAATGTATTGGATGAAAAGAGCAAGATGGGCTATAACTTCGAAACGAAGCAATATGAGAAAGCCGTACTTCTCAAGCAGGGTAGTTACAATTACCAGTATCTGTTTGTCCCGACCGGCTCCACCGTCGGCCAGACAGGCCCGATCGAAGGCAATTACTACCAGACGCAAAACGAATATAGCATCTATGTGTATTACCGTCCGATGGGTGCCCGCTACGACCGGCTGATCGGCGTCACGACCGTAAGGAACGAAATGCAGGTATTCTAAGCCTACGAACAATTCGTTTGTTTTTCTCACCCGATCCCATACTGATGAGAAAAGATTCTCACCAGCATGAGAATTAATTCTCACCGGCATGAGAAAAGATTCTCACCGTAATGGGAAAAGACTTTCCTCGTCTTTTTCTTTTATAGGTTCGACATGCAGGGCGATATGGGTTGCCGGGCCGAATTTCAAACGTAACTTATTTTCGATCTCTTTCGTCAGCTCATGCGCACGGTTTACGGTTATCTGCCCGTCGACCCGAATATGTACTTCTATGGCAATATCATTACCGATCCTACGCGTACATAGATTATGTGGGTTCCTGACCTCCGGCGTCTCATTTATAATGGAAAGGATCTCATCTTCGATCTCGCCCGGTAAAGATTTTTCCAGCAAATCATTAATTGCAGGTATGACCAGTTGGAATGCCACCTTCACAATCAGGATGCTGACGATCACGGCAGCTATCGGGTCCAGCACACGCCAGTTATCCCCAAAAAGGATAGCTCCTCCAATGCCCAGCGCCGTCCCGATAGAAGAAAAAGCATCCGAACGATGATGCCAGGCGTTCGCGATGACAGCCTGGCTATTCTCTTTCTTTCCGACATATAACGTCAGACGATACAGAGCTTCCTTTACTATAATTGAGACAATAGCGGCGATCAACGCGATCTTACCGGGGCTTTCCAACTGTTCGTCCCTAAAATAAAACCCGAAAATCTTATTCGCACCGTCCCAGAAAAGGCCGGCTCCCACGCACATCAGGACGATCCCGATGACCGTGGTAGCCAAAGTCTCATATTTCCCATGCCCGTAATCATGCCCTTCGTCTTTCGGTTTGGACGATATGTTAATGAAGAGCAAAACGATCAGATCCGTCACGAAATCGGATAACGAGTGGACGGCATCCGCTATCATGGCGCTACTGTGCCCTAACACACCTGCCGCGAATTTGAAAACCAACAGCAGAAAATTGGCAAGAGACCCGATCAGGGTCACGGCCATGATTTTTCTTTTTCTGATATGTTCTTTCATATTCTTTCTAATTACCAACAAATTTATCCAAAAACCAACTCAAATGTTCCCAATTCTCATCCAAAATATTCGAAAGCTTATCCTGTTTGTTCCGGATGGCAATCAGGCAGGACCGTATTTCGGCCATTTCTACCTTCGACTTCGCCCCTTTCAGTTGTCCGGTAAGAACCTGCTGTTCCACCACCCACTTATCCAGCAAGGCATTCAGGAATATCAAACGGGTAACCTGGCGGATAAAATATTCAAATTTAGCCGCCCCTAACTTCCTGTATAAAGCAGAAAGATCCCTTTTGAACAAGGATAAGCGATAAGGCACCGCCGATGCAAACGACAAACGGGCGGCTGTCTTGGTCGCCCTGACTTGCTTGGGTACTTCACCGGTATGAATGATAACGACCCGTTTCGTATATTGCAGAAGCAAATGAATCTGCTGATCGGTCAAATGGCCGTTGCAACATGCCACCGTATTGGTAAAACCGGCAATATGCATAGTCAACAAGTCCTTGCCGTTCCATACCAAATAGACAAATCCGAGCTTTTCGATCGCATTTACTGCCTGGTAAAGACCTAACAGACTGTCATCCGCGAGATTTGGCGGATAACAAACACATCCCTGCTCTTTCTCTTCAACCATATATTTCAGGAAGCCTCGCAATACGCCTTTCCCGTCCCGGACAGGAAATAGCATGGCACCAGCAATCTGCTCATACTGATCGGGAAGTACCGCCGGGCTTACGCCCAGTTCCAGATACTTATGACCGGCTATGAACAGAGCACTATCACTCTTGCAGAAATCCAACGACTCAAATATCATGTTGAATTCCTTGTTTTCATGGATAGAATGCAGAACGCTTACATCTGCCTGACACTCTTCCTGCCGTGTATCGAGGTTATCCGACTTTTCAATCGGGATATTAAACCTTTCAGCAAGAATGTGCAAGGCTTCCGCCTCGTTGCATCCTTCCATGATTCGAACTAAGTCAACAGCATCGCCTGTTTCCTTACAAATACTACATTCATAAATCTGTTCCGTTAATCTTATTTTAAAAGATTTACCTTCATCTCTATGAAATAAGCAATTACATCTCAGGGTTTTTCCTGATTTGCTTCCTTTGGCCAATTCTGTATACAGATTGGCCACATTTTCTAAATGGACTGCTTCAACAATCCGCTGTCTTAAAGTTTGTATCATTTTTTCTCGTAGTTGCGGAAAAATACATATGTATATATTTACAAAATTAATACCTTGATAACATCTTAAAAATATTTTTTATTTACTTCAAAAGACAAATCACTGCTGGGCACTTAGTCCCAGCTGATTTTCAATTGTTTATAATTCAGTTCTTTGACATTTTTGTAATCGCAATCGGTAAGCATCTCTCTTACAGATGTTTTATCCAGTAGAGAATACATCCTGCGGAATCTCATATTACCCTTTGCGCGTGTAACGAAGTAAGCACCGCCGGTGTGAAGCTTATGTAAACGAGTGAAGTCAACATATCCTTTATCCATGATATAGTAACTTCCCTTTTCATAGTTTAACTCGTCCGGCATATTTACATCATGTACAATTTGCCTTGATTCATTGTTTTTAGCTTTTGGGCGAAGCTAAAACAACTTTTCAATTCAAATCGTCACGCTCCAAAAAGATACATAACTATACGATTATCAAAGATTTCAAAGAACGATGTTTAATTTAAAGTGCCCACTAATAAGGACAAATATAAAGAAAATATAATCCGTAAAACGTAAGCATTCGGTCTACCCCGTATTTTTTGTCCCTCTTTTCTCCGCTACCTTTGCCCCCAAAAAAGTTATGTGGAATCTTAAAGAGTTCGAATCAATCTATTCGCGCTACGAAAGTAGCGGTTTAAAAGTTCGTGATTTCTGTACGAACGAAGTAATCAATGAAGCAAAATAAAGTAGCTTGCTCGTTTCTAAATCGTTACCTGTTTATTAAAAGCATAATGTAATGCATTGATTTTCAATAAAGGACAGAAAGTCGTGTGATTAGCAACATGAAAGGTCAGGTTCTTGTTTATGTTGCAAATGGTTGCAATTTCTTTCAGGTAATCATTAACTTTTTGATTGCTTATAATCGGTAAAATCATCCCGTTTGGTAACTGGTCTTTGTACTTTTCAAGAATGGCTTTGGGTACATCTAGCAGTCGGATGTTAGATGCAACATTGGTTTTGTGGCGTTTGGTCATAATCCAAAGATTGCCATCAAATGCAGTGCGAATGTTTTCTTGGGTAAGTTCGCATACATCAATGTACGAGAGAGCCGTATAACTTTGCCGGAAGTTTCCAGTTCTCTATAAATTTGGTGTACGTGCGAGCGTGTGATTTCTAAGTAGTGGTTCAGTTCCACCGACATACGGTCTTTGCCTTTTGAATTTTCTTTTGCCTGATTCCATAGATTTACGGGACAGCTTCTTTTGATAGAAATATCTACCATACAGCCGTTTACGGTGATTCTCATGCACACGGGTGCTTCTCCGTTCTTTAATAATTTGCCTTTCTTGATGAAGAACAATACAGAAAATGATTTTCGAGCCATTTTTACATCGTTTTTAAAGTTACAAAACTATGTATTCTCTTCCAAAGTAAGCCTATGCAAAACGCTATAAATCAGCGAGAAAGATGCAAATTCGTGGGACTTTTTAGAACTAAATTTTAGTCCCACGATTTATCCACCGATAATATGCTTGAAACGGCTATTTTCTGCTACCTGCCAGAAAAAAGAAATCCCTGATAATATCTGATTATCAGGGATTTGCTTGATTTTTCTTGTTGTTTCAGTGATCCGCCTGGGATTTTCACTTTATGGCTGTATGTGTTTGAAACACAAATGCTTTCTAAACTACTAAAATCGTACCGTAACGATTTAGTAACGATTTCCAAAATGTTGATTTGTCTGCTTATGACACCGTTGTGTCTGCTTAACTTTCCGGGTTCAAAACTACAACTTTCCTTTTAATCTACCAAACTATTTGAGTATTAAATAGATAAAAATATTTTTCCGGTGCAAGGTGCGAGCCTATATATATAAGTATAGGCTTGCACCTTGCACCAGATTCTGACTTGCACTGTACCTCCCTCCCGCTATGCTACATATTCAGATATTGAAAAAAAAGTTATGCCAAGTTGGTAACAAGTTGGCAAATGCTCCGGCACTATTGGATGAACTTTGCAGCAAATTAAAATGATAACTGTAATATGGAAGTAATAACAATGGATAGCAAGGTGTATAAAGACCTTGTCGGGAAAATTCAACGAATTGCCGACTTCGTGGCAAAGGCACAGGTTATGCCCAAAGAGGAAAATGAGGTGTGGCTGGATAGTAATCAGGTGGCGGATGCCTTGAATATAAGTACACGCACATTACAACGATTGAGAAACGAAAACCTGATAAGTTACTCTATGCTGAGAGGGCGGTGTCTTTATAAACTTTCGGAAATAGAACGGGGACTGAATGAACGCATCATCAAATGCAAACCACAGGATAGGGAGAATTTTCGGAGGAATTATTTCTTGAATGATAACGAGAATGAATAAAGAGGATATTCTTCTGCTAACGGATAAGGGGTTGGCGGTTTTCAAGTATTATATCCCTTTCTCTTTTAAACTCGGACGTAATTTCTTAAATCCGCTGTACAAAGATAGCAAGGCTTCGTGTAATGTGTATTTTGACCGGAGAAACGGAATGTACAAAATGAAGGATTTTGGAAATGATGATTATTCGGGGGACTGTTTTGCGTTGGTCGGCAAGCTAAACGGACTGAATTGTAAAGAACCTAAAGACTTTGTGCAAATACTGGCTATCATTGATCGGGATATGCACTTGGGCTTATCTGACAAGTCCGAAATGAGAATTTCCTCTACTACATCTGTTCCGGTGATTGCGGAAGTTACACATGTACCGAAAAGGAAGAAAGCAAGGCCTTATACGTTGGCGCAAAAGAGCTTTACGGCTGCGGAACTTGCCTTTTGGGGAGAAAGTGGTATCACGCAAGAGGTGCTGAAATTGTTCCGGGTGGTTTCGTTGAAGAAGTTCAGCAGCGAGAATAACGAAGGGAAACCGTTCAGCATTGTGGCGACGGATAAAGAACCGGTATTCGGATATACTGCAAAGCAATATGTGAAGGTGTACCGCCCGCACTCGGAGATGCGCTTTTTATATGCGGGGGATTTTGGGGAGAATTACTGCTTTGGGCTGGAACAGTTGCCTGCTAAGGGGGATTTGCTCTTTATTACAGGCGGTGAGAAGGACGTGATGAGCCTGACGGTTCATGGGTTCCATGCTATCTGCTTCAATTCGGAAACGGTGACTATTCCCGTGGGGATTATTCATAGACTCTCTTTCCGGTTCAAACATATTGTCCTGCTCTATGATGTGGATAAGGCGGGGCTGGACAGTTCGGCAAAACAAGAACTGGCGTTGAAGAACTACGGGGTGAAACGATTGTTGCTGCCACTGGAGGGAACGAAGGTGGAAAAAGATATTTCGGACTTTTTCCGTTTGGGAAACGGTCGGGAGGATTTGATTAAACTATTTCTGGATTATCTGGATACAATATACAGCGAAACTATGTCTGCTCTGAAATCTTGTGAGGTGGATTTTAATAATCCGCCACCCGTGGCACAAATGGTTGTGTCGGTGAATGATGTGCCGTTAGGCACGCAAGGGAATATCCTCTGTATTACCGGTGGTGAGGGAACCGGAAAAAGTAATTATGTGACGGCATTGATAGCCGGTGCCATCGGACAATCCGACAATAATAAGGATAAGGTGATGGATACGTTGGGGGTGTCGGTTTGTGAAAACAGCAAGCGGAAGGCGATTCTGTTCTATGATACGGAACAGTCGGAGGTGCAGACGTACAAGAACATTACAAACCTTTTAAGGCGTTGCGGACGGGAAACGATGCCGGAATACCTGAAAGCGTATTGTCTGACGGGAATGAGCCGGAAAGAACGCTTGCAGGCGATTATCCAAAGCATGGATAAGTTTCATTATCAGTTCCGAGGGATTCACATGGTGGTGATCGACGGGATTGCGGACTTGATAAAGGGTGCGAATGATGAAACGGAAAGTATTGCCGTGGTGGAGGAATTGTACCGGCTGGCGGGGATTTACAATACTTGTATCGTTACTATCCTGCATTTTATTCCTTCGGGGCTGAAGTTGCGCGGGCATCTGGGTAGTGAGTTGCAACGAAAGGCGGCGGCTATCCTCTCGATAGAGAAAGATACTGATCCGTCGGTGTCGGTGGTGAAGGCGCTGAAGGTGCGTGACGGTAGCCCGCTGGATGTGCCTATCATGCAGTTTGCATGGGATAAGGATGCCGGGATGCACGTGTATCTGGGGGAAAAGCCGAAAGAGGAAAAGGAGAAGCGGAAAGAGGATGAACTCGTGGCGGTGGCACGGGATATTTTCGGACGACAGGACTTTATTACTTATGTGGATTTAGCGGAACAGATTCAAGCGATACTGGACGTGAAGGAACGCACGGCGAAAAGTTATATCAAGTTCATGCGGGAAAAGGAAATCATACGGAAAGACCCGTCGAACCAGAGTTATTATATCATCGGGAACTTAAAACAGGCGGGCTTATGATACCATTGGATAAAGAAACATTCGAGGCGTATATGGAACGGTTACTCGAACAAGTGGAAAGGGTTGTAGGCGCACTGGACAAGAAGAACAAGAAGCCGCAAAATTACCTGAACGGGGAACGGCTGTACGATAACCAGGACGTTTGCCTGTTGCTGAACATCAGCAAACGGACGTTACAACGGTATAGGGATAATGGACTGAAATATCACACGATCCTGCATAAGACGTATTATAGGGAGAAGGACTTGCACGAGTTTGTACGGAGGTATTTCGATGGAGAGAATGTAGGGAAAGGTAAAACGAAGGAATGTAAAGAAAATGAACGTACAGAGGATGGTATGCTATGCGATGAAGAGAACGAGCCTACAGAAGATATTTAGATTGTTATAATTTCCATTTAAGCAGATTTAGCCGATAACCTGACGTTGTGTGTGTATCCCGTACTGTCGTGATGATAGGACGGGATATTTTTTCAAAGTTTTGGCAGTAACAGGTAAATACTGCCGAAAATTTGAAAATGAAAGTAGGAATACATGTTATTAGGCATAAAATAATATAATTCATCTGACTGGTGTCCTTTTTGAAAAAAATAAAAGCTATATTTGTGATAAATTCTCGAATAAAGCAATTAAAATATGGTTATTCAATTTACAATAGGAAATTTTCTATCTTTCAAAGAACAATCTACATTGTCATTAGCGGCGTCGGCTTTGAAAGAAGTACAGGTTCCGGCTGAAGATATAATTTTTAGTGTAGGGACTGCCGGATTATCGTTAATGAAGAGTGCAGTTGTTTACGGTGCCAATGCATCCGGTAAATCCAATTTCATTAAGGCTTTTGAGTTCTTTAAATGGTATGTGATAAATTCATCAAAGGATATTCAAGCAGGAGAACGTGTCAATATAGAAAGTTTTCGGTTAAATTCGCTTACTGCGGGTGAACCTAGTTATTTTGAAGCCATATTCTGTGATGAAGATAATCAATATCGTTATGGATTTGAAGCTGATAATTCTTTGGTACATTCGGAATGGCTCTATCAAAAAGCTAATAAAAAGAGAGCTAAGGAGGTGGAACTATTCTACCGGGAAAAAGATAGCTTCGATATTCATACCAAGTTTGTCGTTGGTAAAGAGCTTGCAGGTAAACGAATGGTGAGAGCGAATGCATTATTGCTTTCTGTTGCGGCACAATTTAATGATCCGACAGCAGTGGAGATAATGAAATGGTTGAATGATACCACTATTATTTCTGGTTCTAATGATGAGAAGATATGGAATACCGCCACCATCCAACTGGATGACATCAAAATGAAACAGAGAATTGTAGAGTTTTCACGCTATGCTGATTTAGGTATTGAGAATATTGAAAAAATTGATAATACTATTGTCAGTACGCATACGCAGTATGATGATGAAGGTAATGAAGTCAAAGCTGTTACTTTCCCATTCAGGAAAAATGAATCGGAAGGTACAATAAAGTATTTTTCTTTAGCATATCCTATTATTGATGCTTTGGATAATGGAAAGCGTCTGATTATAGATGAATTTGATTCTAAGATGCATCCACTTCTTACGTGTAGAATTATTGCCTTGTTTAATTCAAAAGAAACAAATCCGAAAAATGCTCAATTGATTTTCACTACTCACGATACTAATTTGTTGAGTGCTAATATATTCCGACGGGATCAGATTTGGTTCACACAAAAAGACCGTTATGGGGCAACCGAACTTTATTCATTAGCAGAGTATAAAGTTCGTAATGATGCTTCGTTTGAAAAAGATTACTTATCCGGAAAGTACGGAGCTATTCCAATTGTCGAAGATTTAACCCGTTTGTTTAATACGCAAGAAAAATAAACTATGGCGGCTACAAAAAGGAAAAATATAAATCCGCGTATCGAAAGAAAAATAACCCGTATTAGTGGTGTGCGTGAAGTGAAACAAACATTTCTGATTATTTGTGAAGGGGTTAATACTGAGCCGGACTATTTTAATGCTTTCCGCTTGACTTCTGCCAATGTGAAAGCTATCGGTCAAGGCATGGGAACATTAGCATTAGTACAGAAAGCTATCAATATAAAAGAGCAGGAAAGGCAAAAAGGAAGGACATA
>NZ_CDRTCT010000042.1:0-30298 GCF_977054455.1 Parabacteroides sp.
TTGTATGTAACTTTGTAGACATTTAAATTTTTATATGTCACTAAGTTACGAAAACTTTCTGACATGACAAAGCCCCGGCTTGGGAAAGTCAGGGCTTTGTTTTATGTTTTTCAATAGCTTACAAAAAGAGGCTGCACCGTAAAAACTTAATTTACGACACAGCCTCTTCGTTGATTTTGCGAAGCTCCACAAAGGAACCCGCAAAACCGGATAAATCATCTACCGTCTGCTGAAACAGACGATAAAATAGAATAAACACATAATGAAAAAAAACAGGAGCTTTCAGCGAAAGCACAGGAAATGGCGGAGTTGTACACCCGCATGGAGAACTACAAGTTGAAACAGGGAAAAGGGAAAGAAGCGACCCACTACGCGGAGCAATCCGTCCAGGCCTGCCGCAACAGGATACACGAATTGCTCGAAGAGGTCGGGGGGATCAAAGATACGCGGATTCCGGTAGAAGACGCGCGTCCGCTTGCCGAGTATTTCAGCGGCATACGCGAACTGCCCGAATTCTCAGGAAAGCCGGAAAAGGCAGCTATGGTCTTCAAGGCGATGCAGGCCATTTTCAAATTCAACGTATCGGTCAAGACGCTGGCCAAGTATTTCTATTCGAAAGACAAGGAATTGCCTTATCTGTTAAATTTCTTAAATGATACAGGCCGGAAAATAAGATGTTCTATCGGAATTATAATTCTTATATATCTATAGAACAGCAACATATCGTTTCATTTTAACATTAAAAATAGGGTTGCCGGCATGCTTCTATACGCTTACCTTTGACGTATAAAACAACCGGCAATCTTTTTTTGCCTTAAATAGAATATGACATGGAACAACAAGAACATGTTTCCTTTTACCCCAGTTTGTACCAGGCCGAGTGCCAAGTGTTAACCCTCGAAGAAATCATCATCCTGATCCGGCGCCGCCACTGGAAGAATGAAATCATCGCCTACCGCACCGCTTTCACGGCAGGCAAGGCCGAAGAGGCCCGCAAGTTGAAGGGCGGATTGCCGGGTTTCACCCCTTCGGGCGTCTTCAAGGGCGGACATAAGGCAGATGCGTTGCAGGAATACAGCAAGATCATCGGACTGGATTTCGATCATGTGAAAGACCTCACGGCGTTGATCGCCGCCTTCCGGATGCTAAGCTGCACGCTGGCGATGTTCGTCAGCCCCGGCGGCCACGGGCTGAAGGTATTCGTCCGGGTCGACAGCGACGCCGGCCGGCACCGTGAAACCTACCGGGCCGTCGCCGCCTTGTACGAGAAGGCAGGCGGGGTGGCAAGCGATGTCAAATGCAAGGATATCAGCCGCTGCTGTTATGTGAGCGACGACGAGGAGGCGTACTACAATCCGGAGGCGGAAACCTTCCACATCCCCGGACAGCCCGCGGCCGAGGTAGGCGTCGATGCCTTTGTCGATGCCTTCCTCGGCCGTAACCCGGCGATGCCGGGATTGCGCAACGAGACGGTCTACCGCCTCGGCTGCGAGGCGAACCGAAGGGGCTTTTCGTATGCCGAAACGGCCGCTTGCTGCACCCTCCGCCTGCAAGCCTCGGATTTCACGGCGGCAGAAATCGAGCAGGCGCTATCTTCTGCCTTTCAAGGGAATAGAAACGAACATGCTACCTTCACCGAGAGAAAAGGACAAAAAAGGGCAGAAAAGGCATCCGCTACAATTCCGGGAACGGACGGGTATGAACCGGACCCCGAAATGTCGGGCGAAAGGCTTCGCGAACAGACGCCTTTCCTGCCTGAGGAGCTGTACGGACTGCTCCCGCCGCTGCTCCGCGATGCCGTCTCCTACTACTCGCAGCGTCGCGAACGCGACATGGCGCTCTTGGGGGCTTGCACGGTGTTGAGCGCCTGCCTGCCGGAGGTGTTCGGCTTCTACCACCGCAAGCGCGTCTATCCCCACCTGTTCACGGTCGAGATCGCCCCTGCCGCCAACGGGAAGGGGTGCATCAACGACATGCGCCACCTGGCCGACCGCTATGCGGGGGTGATCGAGGCGGAGACGGGGCGTGCCGAAGAAGAATACCGGCAGGCGCTGGAGGATTGGGAACTGAAGAAAGCGGAGGCGCACAAGAACCACCGGACCGTCTCGGTGAAGGACGCCCCGAAACCCGCCGCCACGGCCTACCTGAACATCCCGACACAGATCACCAAGGCGAAGCTGCTGGTCCACCTGCGCGACAATGGCAGCATCGGCGGGTTGATGTCCGACAGCGAGATCGACACGATCGTATCGGCGAGCAAGCTGGACTTCGGGATGTTCGACGACCTGCTCCGCAAGGCGTTCCACCACGAGCCGGTCGCTTCGTCGCGCAAGACGGACAACGAACTGATCCGCATCGAACGTCCGCGCCTGGCATTGCTCCTGGCCGGCACGCCGGGACAATTCCCCCGCTTGGTCCCCGACCGGGAAAGCGGCCTTGTGAGCCGCCTGTTGCTCTACACGTGCCGCAACGAGGCGGTCTGGCAGGATGTCTCGCCCGAAGGTGACGGGATGGAGATGGAAAAGAAGCTGGCCGAACTGTCCGAGCAGGTGATGGAGGCAGCCCTGACGCTCCGTAAACGTCCGTTGCAGATAGGCCTGTCGACACAACAATGGACCCTGCTGAACTGCCGTTTCAGGACGTGGCTGCGCGAAGCGGATCTTTTCGGAAGCGAGGAGTTCCTCAGCGTCGTGAAGCGCTACGGGCTGATCACGTTCCGCCTCTGCATGGTCTTCACCGCACTGCGCTGCGGCACGGCAGGCTATGGGATGGACAAGCAATATTGCACGGACGAGCATTTTCGGGCGGCTCTCGCCATCACCGAAACCTGCCTCGAACACAGCCGCCTGTTGCTGACCTCGCTCCACCACGACGAGGACGCGCCGGAGCTTTCCTGCCCCCGCAAAGCACGCAGCCTGTTAGACAAGCTGCCACCCGAATTCACTTTGCAGGAGGCTTACCGGTTAGGCGAGGCCGAAGGCATGGGACAGCGGGAGGTGAGACGTTTTATTTGCAAGCTCACTCCTTTATATTTCAGACGGATAGCTCATGGCGAGTACAAGAAAACGGGTACCCCCGATCCTGAAAAAACATAGGATGCCTTTTCTGCCCCTTTTTGTCCTTTTCCCCCGAAAGCAATTCCAAGAAGGAACAAACCCTATACCTTTTCCCCCAAAAAGCTATAACTTTCGAGGGAAAAGGGTATAGGGTTTTTGTTGATAAGGTATAGGCGGTGAAAGAAAAAATAAATCTGAAAAGCATTGTTTGTGTTCACCAATTCGTTATCTTTGGCAAAATAAATCCTGAACTATGGAAGAGAAAAGAAAATATATCCGCCAGATAGTAGCTTTTGGCAACTATTTCAAGGATTTCAAAAAGACCTTGCCCCGGAATACATTGAGCAAAATCTATCAGATTTTTGCCTATATCATGACATTGGAGCAAGTACCGGGGAAATATCTGAAAGCCATAAATACAGTAAAAGGGCTATATGAAGTTCGCGTGGAGGAAAGCGGGAATATTTATCGGATTTTCTGTTGCATGGATGAGGGTAACTTGGTGATTCTATTTAACGGCTTTCATAAAAAGACGCAGAAGACGCCTTGGGGCGAAATAGAACGAGCCAAGCGGATTATGAACGAATATTTTTCCGTCAAAAAGACGAAAGGAGGAACAAACAATGAATAAAAAAGATTTGGAAGCAATAGGATGCACCCCTATCGAGGATCTGATCACTGAGGATTTCGGTGCACCGGGTACGCCTCAACGAGATGAGTTCGAGAGCAACTGCGAGGCTTTTATCATTGGCGAACAATTGAAAGCGGAACGCTTGAAAGCTGGCATGACGCAAGAGCAGCTTGCCGCTAAGATCGGAACAAAGAAAAGTTACATCTCCCGTATCGAGAACGGGCATGCAGACATCCAACTATCCACCTTGTTCAAGATATTCCAAGGCCTCGGACGAAAAATCAGCTTTACGATTTTGTAGGAACCCACATAGGGAAGCCGGATGATTATTTTTTGATCTGTTGGAACAAAACTCCTTCCCCTGCAGGGCGCGAGGTTCTTATTTTCTTGAATTTTATGTCCTGACTATACAGGGCACGTTCCAGATTTGCCAGTTCAACGACATCTTCACTACCGTCGGCATTAGCACGAATGAAACGGCTGTCTTTTCGAATCCGTTGATTGTCTTTATAAAAATACGGGATTTGCCGTTGCCAACATCTTTGGATTTCCTGTTTACTGATATCCACATAATTGACCCGTACCTGACGATTTCGCATCCGGCTTAAAAATGATTTCGAGAATTCATTGTCCGTTAGCTTTCCCATTGTTCAACCTCTTTAGTATTTACAAATATACGAAAGATTACGGATAAACATACAACTTTCCCCGTTTTTCCCCTCTCCTTCCCCTCTTTCCGCACCGTTCCGCCACATTCCGCAGGGGCGCCGGGGACGGTCGTATCTTTGTTATGTGATTAAGAGACAAATGTTTTACCTTAAAATCCAGATGTTATGCCAGCCAAGTACAAATTGATCCAGCGCAAAGATATGCGCAAGGATGCAGCCGAAGGTTCGAAGCTGTATTACGCCAGTGCCAATACGACCGGCACGTGCGATGTGTATGAATTGTGCGACCTGATCTCGGCCCAGTCCACCGCCTCTTCGGGCGACGTGAAACTGATCCTCGACGAATTGGTCAACGTGATGCGCCGCAACCTCGGCAAAGGCGAGGTGGTCAAGGTGGGTGAACTCGGCAGCTTCCAGTTGCAGTTCGGCAGTACCGGCACAGTGACCGAGAAGGAGTTCAACCAGGCGCTTATCAAAAGCCGCCGCATCGTCTTCCGCCCCGGCAAGTTGCTGAAGGAAGCGGTCAAGAACTACACCTTCGAAAAGATCACCTCCGGGACGCCGGTCGAAGGCGGAGGAGGGGGCGAAGAGGAACGGCCGGGAGAACTTTAAGGTTCTCCGAGGTGGTTCACAATGTAGTCCTTTTGCCTGGGGGTGAGGTATTTCTTGCCCGGATGCCAGCCCGATTTTTCCAGTTGGCCGACCAGATCGTCGCTGACGCGTATCCATTTCAACAATTGCATGGTCGCGCTCTTCTGCGAGATATTCGGGAAATACATCAGGGCCAGTTCGCCCCATCCCCAGACTTTGTTTTGATTCAGTGAATTTTCCATCGTGTTTCTTCTTGATTATGATATGTAAATATAGGCATTATCGACCTGAAATACAAACAAATATCAACATATAATGGATAAAAAAATCAACTTTCTACACTCTTGCCGGGAGGCTGCCGCCGAGGCGGAAAAGCTGTTCGGCATAAACGCCCGGATCATCCTTGCGCAGGGTGCGCTCGAGAGCGGCTGGGGAACCTCCATGCTTGCGACGGAACATCATAATTTCTTCGGACTGATGGGGTATGGCGCTTCCAACGCGTATTGGCACGGACAACGAGCCACATTCGAGACGGCCTACGGCACACACCATTTCAGGCATTACGAGTCCACGCTCCTCTCTTTCCTCGACTTCGCCCGCCTGATCCGCTCCGCCTATCCCCGCGCCTATCACTTCAGCTTCCAACCCGAAGCCTATGCCAAGGAGATCGCCTACAGCCCCTACATCAGCGAACAAAACGGCGACAACCGCGACCTGTACCGCCGCAACATCATTGCGATCGAGGCGGAGGTAGGGAGGCAACTGGACTTATCTGTTACTTTTGGCTTGATCCAAAAGTAACCAAAAGATCAAGGCCGAACCGTCCGGTCTACTCCGGGGAAAGGCTACGCTGTCGCCTGCGAAACTCGCTTCGCTCAAACAACGCAGGCTCCGGACGCTTCGCCTTTCCCCTCCGCTTGACGACCGGCCGCTTAGGCCTTTCTTAGAAAGCTTTGCTTTCTCTTGGGATGGCCGATGCCGACACCTATATGGCAGGCGGTATCGGCCATCCCCAAAGGGCCGTCAGGCTCTACTTCCGGCCTAAGCTGGTGAGCGTTAAGCGCAGTGACCGGAGTGAGCGCCCGGAGCGTCTGCTGTTTGAGCGAAGCGAGTTTCAGACGCGACAGCGAACCGGAGGGAACGGAGTAGCGAAGCAGGTTCGGCCTTGATCTTTTGGTTACTTTTGGATCAAGCCAAAAGTAACAAGTAAATATTTATTAACAACCAAATACAGAATCCATTATGAGCAAACTAAGACAAATCCTTGAATTTATCAGAGCCTTGTTGGGCTTCTTGTTGAACCTGAAAAAGAAGAAAACGGATGAGAAGAATGAAAAGCCGGCTCGCCCGATACCGGAAGAGTTGCCGGACGATGCGCCTCCGGACGGTATTGGCATTGTATCTGGCCGCCCTTGGGATAATGGCCCTGTGGGCGGACCGTTCAGAGGTGGTATTAGGATGTGTAGGGGCCCTCTTGACACTCTCGGAGTGCGAACGGGCCACACGGGGCAAGTCGCCTCCTTCGTAGGGTGGACGTTGTTTACATACGCTGTCGGGATGTCTTTATGGGGAGCCTGAACGGACGTTAGCGGATGGACACTTTGCGGACCGTGTCGCCGATGCGGACGATGTAGTACCCTTTGGCAATATCCACCGTATATTCGCCGGAGGGTTGCTTCATCGGTATCTCTTTCACCCGGATGCCTACCACGCTGTAGATCTCGAGCTTGCTGCCGGCCGGAGCATTCTCCACAACGATCTTGTTATCGTAGGCGCTGACCTCTACAGAGTCCGGTTCTTTGTCTTTGTCGGCGGTCGTCCGGGATACGGTCGTATGCGCTTGCTGTGCCATCACCTCAAGCGGACAACCGGCCCATGCGGCCAGCAACAAAACGATTGTAATGAATACTTTCATATACCAAACCCTAAGATTGTACAAATGTAGGAATATTTTTTGGATAATGTAGAAAGTTCCGTATTATTAATGACGAAATAGCTTAAATCGTTTCCAAAGTTTTTTTATATTTTGCCGGCAGTCCCAGACAGCGGCAACCTGTATAATCTCCTTTTTCACATAATAAATAATCTTGTAATGCTTATTAGAGACTAACGAACGATATTCCTTGGTTGCCGTAACCAACAACAACTCCCTGGGAGCCATAAACGGGAATTGAAGAAGCCGATCGCCGTCATCAATAAAACTGTTATAGATTTTAGTCGCGACCTCTTCGCTTTGATGGGAGTAGTAATCATATATTTTGTCAAGGTCTTTTTTGGCTGCATTACTCCATTTTATGGTCATTTGCATAACGGATGTCTTTTCCTTAATTCATCGCTTGTATAATACCGCCCCATCCGAAAATCCTCCTCAGCCTCTTCCAAACGCTCTTTCAGTTCCTCGATAGTATATTGACAAGGCGGTTGTTCGCGCGTGAGCATACGTTTGAGGTATTTCCCTACACGGTCGACCGTCTCTTCGGATTCGATCATATCGATCATTTCCCGGAGTTCGTTCTTCTTGCATTCCAATTCCATAGCCGTCATGATTATATCCTTTCTTCTTTTTATATATTGACAATGGGACAAATATACAACAATATTTGCTTGAAAAGCAGTTCAAGCAAATTATATTCCGAATAAAAAGAAGCCCCCTCTCCTATTTTTTAATTTTTAATTCTTAATTTTTAATTCTCAAACCCTTACCACCATCCCCTCATTCCCCAATATCGTGCCGGGGAATACCGCTTCCGCTTCCCGGTGAAGCTCGGACAGGTCTTCGTAACGGGCGGAGTAATGGCCGATGACAAGGCGTTTGACCTGGGCGTCGCGGGCGATCTCCGCTGCCTGGCGGGCGGTGGAATGGAAGGTCTCTTTGGCACGGGCGAGATCGCACTCGGCAAATGTCGCTTCGTGATAGAGCAGGTCCACCCCTTCGATAATCGGGATGATCGAGCGGTGGTAGGCCGTATCGGAACAGAACGCATAGCGCTTGGGAGGAGCAGCCGGGCGCGTCAGGCGGGAGTTGGGAACCACTTCGCCGTCGGGCGTGACATAGTCCCGCCCCTGTTTGATGTCCTTCATGCAACGGACGGGAACCTGGTAGAAATCCGTCATCTCGCGGATGATATGCGCCTCTTTCGGTTTTTCGGCGAAGAGGTAGCCGCAAGTAGGAATCCGGTGCTTCAGCGGGATGGAATAGACCGACAGCGACCGGTCCTCCATCACCAACGAATGGCTGCGGGTATCGACTGGGTTGAAACGCACTTCGAACTCCATGCCCCGGCAGAACAAATCCATCACGGGGCGCAGGTAAGTCTCGACCTCCTTCGGGCCATGCACGACCAGCTCGCCGGTACGCCCTAACATCCCGAGCGTTGAGACCAGGCCCGGCAAACCGAAACAGTGGTCGCCATGCAGATGCGAGATGAAGATATGAGCGAGACGGCCGAAACGGACGCGCATTTTACGCATCTGCACCTGGGTACCTTCCCCGCAATCAATCATATATAATTTATCCCGTAAATCCACTACCTGTGAAGTCGCCAGATGCCGCGTGGTAGGTAACGCCGAACCGCATCCCAATATGTTTATGTTAAATTCTGCCATAAGGTCCTTCGGATAATTTGGGTGTAAAGATAATACAAAAGCATTGGCGTACTGTGAAAAATAACAAAAAAAGCAGGGAGATTGTTCCGAGGGTCACAGGGATTCCATATATTTGTTTGCTGTCCTTATGGAAGCTATTTAGAGTCAGTAGAAAAGACTTAAGATATTTTCATCTAAGCCTTAACTAACTTTTTCTTTTTGTTTAAAACGGTTAAATGTAGAAACGGCCAAGCGTGAGCTTCGCCGTTTCCTTTGTTTTATGGGGCCATCTCCCCCCACCATCAATAGGCATGTATGTCTTTCTCTTCCATCTCCTTCCCGCTGATCTTCCTCAGATCCAACGCACGCCAGGCATAGAAAATATAACCTAAGACGAAAGGCACGAGGATGGAGACATAACTCATCACTTTCAGGGTGAACGGACTGGAGCAGCTATTGGCGATCGTCAGCGAACTTTGCAGGTCGGCCACCGAAGGGTAATAAGCCGTATTGTTCCAACCGGCACAAAGCAACAGCGCCAGTACCGTGAGCACCGTGCCTGTCCCGCAGAACCAGATGCCCTTTTTCCATGTCCCCGACAAGATCGTACGGACGATACCGTACAAGACACCGGCCACACCCGCCAACAGCACAGCCGATACGGCTGGCATCCCGACCAGGTTCATAAAGTATTTATAGGGCTGCATATACACCTCTTTTGTCTCCGGATCGACGGCAAACCCGTCGGCAAGCAACAGATGCACGAGGAAGACAAGGAAGAAGACAAGAAACAGCGCCGTTTCGATCACCAGATGCTTGCGGCTGCGTTTCACGATCTCGGCATCGTCGATATTGTTGATGAAATAAAGCAATGCCTGGATGCGTGCCAGGAAGAACACCGCCAGTCCGAGGCATACGTTCCAGAACACCAAAGCGGCTTCAAGCCCGTGCCAGGGGTTCGCCCAAGTGGAGATCACCGGCATCGCGACATCGGTCAGCTGTCCTTTGTTGACGACAAACTCGGCTCCGCTAAAGAACGTACCGACAGCCGTGCCCAACAGGATCGGGCCCAAGATACCGTTCAGCAGCAGGAATACCTGATACGTCTTTTTACCCAGGAGATTCCCCTTCTTCGACTGGTACTCATACGATACGGCCTGCAGGACGAAGCAAGCCAGTATCAGCATCCACACCCAGTAGGCTCCGCCAAAACTGGTCGAATAGAATAACGGGAAAGAGGCGAAGAACGCACCTCCGAAAGTGACCAGAGTCGTAAACGTGAACTCCCATTTGCGCCCGGTCGAGTTCAGCAACATCTTTTGTTGCAATTCAGTTTTGCCGATCGTGAAAAGCAAGGACTGCCCCCCCTGTACGAAAAGCAGGAAAACCAACAGTGCTCCCAACAGGGAAACAAGGAACCACCAGTAATGCTGTAACAATATATATGTACTATCCATAACACTCATTTCTTAATTCATAATTCATAATTCTTAATTCACCGAAGGCCCTTTCCTGATCGCCTTCACCATAATACCGATCTCTGCGATCAGCAGAACGGTAAAGAGCAGCAGGAAGAGGAAGAAGGTTGTCTGTACCGACGAAGTCGCCAGCTTGGACACGGACGCACCGGTCGGCAGGATGTCCTGGATAGCCCAGGGTTGACGTCCCACCTCGGCCACGACCCAACCGGCCTGCCCGGCGATGTAAGCGAGGGGGATCGTCCACAGGCTCGCCCATTGCAACCAGCGTGCATCGGCAAACTTTCCTTTCTTGCTCCAGATCAAAGCGATTATGAACAACAGGATAAAATATCCGCCCAGGATCACCATGATGCGGAATGAATAGAAGGTTAAACCTACGTGAGGGATCAGGTCGGCAGGATCTTTGATATACCCGTAACCGAAGTAAGCGAAGTTTTCGTCTAACAACGTACGGGCTTGCCGGGCAGCCGCCTGGTCTTTGTCTTTTACAGCCTTGCGGTAATCGGCAAGAGCCTGGATGGCGATCTGTCCCTTTTCAATCTTCTCGGCGGCGGAAAGGGCTACCGTCCCCTTGTTGGTCGTATAGCCGCCATCTATCAGGTTGACGATGCCCGGCACATACGCATCCACATCGCGTTCGGCGAGGAAGGAGAGCAGCTTCGGGATCTTGATGTTGAAGATGAAAGGATTTACATTGTCCTTATAACTCGTCTTGTCGGGATTCAGCAGGCCGATGGCGACCAGCCCCGTACCGTCGCCGCCCTCATAGAGCCCTTCCATAGCGGCCAACTTCATCGGTTGTTTCTGGGCTACCTGATAGGCGGAACCGTCACCCGTCCATACGATAAGTATAGAAGCGACAAGCCCGAAAACGGCAGCGATCTTGATGCTTTCGAGCGAGAACTTCGTCTCCCGCTTTCTCAACAGATACCAACTGCTGATGCCGATCACGAATACGGCGCCCACGATCCAACCGGAAAGTACGGTATGGAAGAATTTGTTGATGGCGACGGGCGATAAGGCGACCGCCCAGAAATCGAACATCTCGTTGCGCACGGTGTCCGGATTGAAGCGCATCCCTGCCGGATATTGCATCCAGGCATTGGCAATCAATATCCAGAGGGCGGATAGGGTTGCCCCTATGATCGTCAGCCAGGTGGAAGCCAGATGGAAACGTTTGCTCACCTTGTCCCAGCCGAAAAACATCACGGCTATAAAAGTCGCTTCCATAAAGAAAGCTAAGATTCCTTCAATGGCGAGGGGGGCTCCGAAGATGTCTCCTACAAACCAACTGTAGTTAGACCAGTTCGTCCCGAATTCGAATTCGAGGATCAGCCCGGTGGCAACACCGATAGCGAAATTAATACCAAACAGTTTCATCCAGAACCGGGTTGTCTTTTTCCAGAATTCGTTACCTGTTTTGTAATAGATGGTCTCCATGATGGCTTGTATAACGCCGAGCCCCAACGTGAGGGGGACGAACAGCCAGTGATACATGGCAGTGAGAGCGAATTGCGCTCTTGACCAGTCAATCAAAGAAGTGTCAATGCTTGCGATCATGATTATATAATTTAAGGAGTAATTGCCCTGTTGATCAATTCACCCGAAACGTGCTCTTCCTTCGCGGACTCTCCGTCGAACTTCCCCAAGTAATTAGGAAAGAAAAACAGTTTTAAGATAAAAAACATGATGAAGAGCTTGACCAATATGATTAGCCATAGCGTTTTACCCAGCTTCATTTCGCGAAATCCTTCCAGATAAAAATGGTATATCCGTATGTATATAGGCTCCCTTTTCATATCGGTATCGTACTTTAATAACAAGAGATCGGGTGAATAAGTTTTTCTTTCTTTACAAAAATAGGAAAAGCGTTAAAATGTTTTCCCCTAAAAGCATAGATATTATTTATGAAAAAATAGACTTTATCTATAATCTCTGTTAAAAAAAACTATTTTAAAGAAGAAAGCCGAAAGGAAGACTTGCCGTTACTTCCGCATTGGCTATATTTGCGTCAGTTTGTGTTTTTATAGGACAAGAAATTACATCGAATATTATAATTAAGTGCTAATCTATAAAAAATTATTACTATGTCGAACATTTCAAGAAGATCATTTCTTCAAAGAGGAGCCGCAGCAGCTGCCGCCTTCTCGATCGTTCCGGGTTCCATCCTGGGAAAATCTCATGGATACACCGCTCCATCCGACAAGTTGAACATTGCTGCCGTCGGTATCGGCGGTATGGGTAATGCCAATCTTAAAAACATGGAGAAAACAGAAAATATCGTAGCGCTTTGCGATATCGACTGGAAATATGCCAAACCGGTATTCGACCGTCATCCACAGGCAAAAAAATACTGGGATTACCGCAAGATGTATGACGAAATGGGCAAATCCATCGACGCCGTACTGGTTGCCACTGCCGACCACACTCACGCTATGATCACGGCCGATGCCATGACAATGGGCAAACACGTGTACACACAGAAACCGTTGACCCACTCGGTTTACGAATCCCGTTTGCTGACCAAACTGGCTGCTTCGACAGGCGTTGCCACCCAGATGGGTAACCAGGGTTCTTCAGCCGAAGGCACAGACTTGGTCTGCGAATGGATCTGGAACGGTGAAATCGGTGACATATATAAAGTAGAATGTGCAACTAACCGTCCTATCTGGCCGCAGGGTTTGAACACACCGGAAAAGGCTGACAAGATTCCTTCCACACTGAACTGGGATCTGTTCTCCGGTCCGGCAGAAGTAAAACCTTACAACCACATTTATCATCCTTGGAACTGGCGCGGATGGTGGGCTTACGGAACAGGCGCATTGGGCGATATGGCTTGCCACATCATGCACCAGCCGTTCAAAGCCTTGAAGTTGGGCTATCCGACAAGAGTCGAAGCATCTTCCACTCTGTTACTCCGCGATTGCGCTCCTAATGCACAGCACGTGAAGTTCATTTTCCCGGCTCGTGAAAACATGCCGAAACTCGCCATGCCGGAAGTGGAAGTACACTGGTATGACGGCGGTATGATGCCGGATCGTCCGAAAGGTTTCCCCGAAGGCAAAGAACTGATGGGTCCCGGCGGTGGTCTGACCATCTTCCACGGAACAAAGGATACGTTGATCTGCGGTTGCTACGGCCAGGAACCGTTCTTGCTGTCCGGCCGTGTGCCTAACGCTCCGAAGGTATGTCGCCGCGTAGCAAACGCCATGGGTGGCGGTCACGAACAAGACTGGATCCGTGCATGTAAAGAAAACGCATCCAGCCGTGTCCAGACAAAGTCCAACTTCTTAGAAGCCGGTCCGTTCAACGAAATGGTTGTGATGGGCGTATTGGCAGTTCGTCTGCAGGCGCTGAACAAGACGCTGGAATGGGACGGACAGAACATGCAGTTCACCAATATCAACGACAACGAAGAGATCAAGGTTTGCATCAAAGACGGTTTCACGATCAAAGACGGCCATCCTTCGTTCAACAAAGACTGGACAGATCCTGTCAATGCTAAAAAATTCGCTGCCGAATTGATCAAGCATAACTATCGTCAGGGTTGGAGCTTGCCTGATATGCCGAGATAATATCAGTTTTAAACAAATAAATAGAATGAAAAAGTCAGTATTATTAGCAAGTGCCGCAATTATGATGTGCTATTTCACATCGTGTGGCGGTGGTAAGAAAACAGAAGAAGCTGCTGCTCCTGAAGAAGGAGCACAAACAGAAGCTGCCGTTCCTGAATACAACCTCATGAACGATCTGCCTACTGTTGACTTGTCTACTTTCCCGAAAGATGCCGATGGCAAAGTCACTTTGTTCGACGGTAAATCGTTCAATGGCTGGAGAGGCTACGACCGTACGGATGTGCCTGCTGCCTGGGAAGTGGTAGACGGTACGATCCATATCAAAGGGTCCGGTGCAGGTGAAGCTGGTGCTAAAGATGGTGGCGACTTGGTTTTCGCTCATAAGTTCAAAAACTACGAATTTGAATTTGAATGGAAAGTAGGTAAAGGTTCCAACTCAGGCGTTCTGTATATGATCCAGGAAGTCGAAGGACAGCCTTCTTATATCTCTGCTCCTGAATACCAGGTACTCGACAACGCAAACCATCCGGATGCCAAGTTGGGTAAAGACGGTAACCGCCAGTCTGCTTCCCTGTATGACATGATCCCGGCCAAACCGCAGAACTCCAAACCGTTCGGCGAATGGAACAAGGGTAAGATCATGTGCTACAAAGGTACGGTCGTTCACTATCAGAACGACGAACCGGTTGTTGAATATCATTTGTGGACACAGCAGTGGAAGGAAATGTTGGATAACAGCAAATTCAGCAAAGACAAATGGCCGTTGGCTTACGAACTGTTGCTGAACTGCGGCGGTGAAAACAAAGAAGGTTTCATCGGTTTCCAGGACCACGGAGACGATGTTTGGTATCGCAACATCACGATCAAAGAACTTGACTAAGCAGTCGTTTCTTTTATCAAAATAAGGAAGCCCCGGTATCGTTTGGATGCCGGGGCTTTTCTTGTTTGCCAGATGCAGAGAGACGGCCGGACTTATTTTGCCATCACCTTTATATTGCTATAACTGTTCCCTTCGAAATTGATACGGCCGTTTTTGCCGTTGTTGACATCGAGTATGTAGTTGTTTTTGTTCCTTTGGTCGTCGCGGCTGTCGAACCCGACCGAGTTCTCGCTCTGGTTACGACGCTGGATATTGAATCCGCCTTGAATCTTGCAATTGCCGTATTTCATATCGTTGGCAACGACACGGAAGGAGGCGTTCACATCGATATGGATATTCAGATTGCCGTAGCGGGCATCCACATTGACCTTGTCGAAGTTGCTGGCAAGATCCTTGATGTTAAGCGTGCTGTAGCTCAGTTCATCGACGTTGATGCCTTGTTTCAGTTCGTCGATCTGGCAATTCCCGTATTTCAGTTCCAAGTAGCCGTTGTCCAGCCTATTGATATGGATATCGCCGTATTTGGCTTCGACATTCATCTTCCGGATATTTCCGAGGTTGAGGTTGGAGTACCGGCCGTCGACATTCAGTTGTGAGCCGTTGCGGATAGAGGATTTGCCGCAATAGGCCAGGTCCAAAGTCGCATTGTCGACATCGGCGATGTCCAGATTGCCATATTGCACGTCTATGTTGAGAGGCCCCGTGAAGCTGCCGCCACTGAGATTGCCGTATTTGACATGCAGGTCGCATTTCCCCTTATTGTTTTCCGGCATGGTGATATTGCCGTACTTCTGTGTCAGGTCGCAGGTCAGGTCGGAGGGCATATTGACATAGTAGTTGATGGTGAACGACTGGTTGCCCCCGTTGCTCCCGTTTTGCGGCTTCAGGCTGGTGACGGCCGAAACCGTATTGCCCATCTTTTCCATCCGTATGCTGATACGGTCGAGGATGTTCTGCGCCTTTTCCTCATTGCGGGCTTTCGCCTCGATCACGACACGGATGGAGACTTCGTTCTTGCTCCAGTGCGTGACCGTAATGTTCCCGTAACGGTTGTCCACTTGGAGGATGTCGCTTTTGCCGACATTGAAACTTTTGTTGATTTCCTTTTTCTTGATGCTTTCCTGTTTGCTGCCCCAACCGGGCAGGCAGCAGAACAAAACCAGGAGCATGAGCAGGCAAGGCCGCAATAAGGACTGCTTGCCGTTCGCCGGATGTTGATGAGTTGCTTTCATTTTGCTTGTCTGTTTATTATCTTAATCTTTTATCTGTCGTCTTCATATTTTCCATCTGCTTCAACATGATGTTGAGGCTTTCCAGGCTGGTGCTGTAATGCAGGTTCATGGCATAGAGGCCGGCATTGGAGCAAGGCAGAGTCGGAAGGACCGTTTCTTCGAACATATAATTGTCCGTCAGGACCCGTTTCGTCTCTTTCAAAAGCTCCTCCGTTCCGGGAGTCCGTTGCTGTTTGTACATCGCCTGCATCTGCGAGATGATGTCGCTCATCTGCATATTGTAGTAGAGACGAAGTTCCTCTATCTCCTCCTTCACCTCGCAGGTATGCCGGCTTGCGGCCGCCTGTCCGGGCTGCGTATGCAAAGGCGTGCCGCCCGGCAGTTTGAAGAGGAACAGCAGGGCGATGCAAGCTGCCGCGGCAAAAGCGCAAAGGCTATATAGCGTAGCCCGGCTTTTGCGCGGAGCAGCCAGCTTCTGCTCGAAGCGTTCGAAGTGGCCTTCAGGTAACAGGTCGTCTTCAAAGGCTTCCCGGTTCGTGTCTATGAAATGTTTCAGTTTATCCATTTTCTTTATTTGCTGCTATTATATCCAACAATTTGCGCTTTGCCCTGAGATACTGGCTGCGCACGCTCGGCGGCCGGATGGTCAGGATGGAGGCGATCTCTTCCATATCATATCCCTCGAAGAGGTAGAGCGAGAGGATCACGCGATAGCCGGCCGGCAGTTTCTTGCAGGCTTCCTTCACCTGGGCGACGGAATAGCGGATTTCCTCCTCGTCCGGCCCGTCGTCGTCGGGTTCGGCATAGTTGTCCGAGAGCTCTTCCCAGCCGGGTGTCTGCCGGCGCACGTAATCGATGGCTGTATGGACGGCTATACGGTGCATCCATGCTTCGAAACATTGTCCATCCTGATACTGGTCGAGGCGGGTGAATATCTTCAGGAAAGCATCCTGCATCGCCTCCTCCGCCTCTGACGCGTTGCCCACAATACGCAGGCAGGCAACATACAACCGCTGTGCGAATTGCTTGTAAAGGGCGAGCTGTGCGGTCCGGTTACCACGCCGGCACCCTTCGATCAGATGTGCATTTGTTTCTTCCATTTTCATATATATAAACGAGGGGGATCGGAGAAACGTTGCATCTTTCCGGCAAGAAAAGCCAAAAAAAGATAGTACATTCCTGCAAAAAGGCTATAACTTATGATGGAAAAGGCTATAACCTTTTGAGCCGAAAGCTATAGGGTACACAAAAAGAAAGGCATCATCCCGATGCCTCTCTCCCTGAACTAAATGATAAAAATAAAAGTTATGTGGGAAGGTTATTTGTCTTCTGTATCTTTTGACTTGTAATCCAACTCGACGGTATTATAGTCGTTCGAGACGAAAGATCTGTATTTGATCTTCAACTTCACCGTCTTGCCTTCCGTGTCCGGCAACTTATCCAGCTTGAAGGAGACCAGCCCGGCTGAAGGATTGATGGACGGGTCGATATCGCCATAGGCATTATGGCGGAACTCCAGTTCATACGGATCGGCGCTGTTCGTCTGTACCAGGTTCAGGAAATGCTTGACATTGTCGTTGTAACCTTTCTGGATATAGAAATCGAAGGTGATATATCCATCCTCGATCCACACCCCGTCCTTAGACCAGGCACCGGCGAGATTCAGCGCCAACTTGTCTGTTCCGTAATAGGAATCATTTTCCGGTCCCAGGTCAGGAGCGATCGTTTTGGTCAGCAAGGTGTCCAGCGTGACCAGCCGGACAGTGTAGTCGTAGCCCGGCTCCTTCTTTTCGTCCTCCTTGTACCGTATCAAGGCACGTATCTCTTTCAATTGTCCGGGGAAAACCTGGTTGGTCGGGTATAAAGTCGTCGAATCATCCAATTGCATATAATAAGTACTTTCGCTCAACGGCTTGACCGTGACAATGGCAGGCACACTATCCCTCAAAAAGTCATAATAATCGTCATCATCCAAACAAGAATAAAAAGCAGTAGAACCCAATAAGATTCCGAGTAGTAGCATAAAACTTTTCAACGTCTTCATAACATGTATCTAAATTATTTATTTTTCCTTTCTAAAAAGGAAGATGACAAAGACGCTGCAAATGCTGCAAAGAGAGCTGATAAAAGATGTTAATGCTTCAATGATTGATAGATAAGCTCCGCTGTACGGCGGGAAGCGCCGGGCTTGCCGAGCAGGCGGATCATCTCGTCGTAGCCGTCGAGCATGCGGTTACGGTAGGCAGGATCGTTCAGGACACGTCCTAACTCGTCATGTATCCGGCTATATGAAAATCGGGCTCCGAACAACTCCTGCACCACTTCGCGTCCGGCGATGAGGTTGACCAGCGAGATGTATTTCGTATGGAAGAAATGGCGGAAGATAAAACTTGCCAGCCGACCGGCCGCGACATAATAACAGACGACTTGCGGCACACGGAAAAGGGAGGCCTCGAGCGTAGCCGTCCCCGATGTGACCAGCGCCGCATCACTATGGCTGAGGAGAGGATAGGTTTTGCCGAACACGATCTTGACATCCGCGTCGCCGACATACTGCCTGTAATATTCCGGTTCCAGGCCGGGAGCGCCGGCGATCACGGGTTGGTGGTCCGGATAGGCGGCTGCCACCTTCAGCATGGTCGGAAGGTTGTCTTTGATCTCCTGCCGGCGGCTGCCTGCCAACAGTGCCAGCACGGGACGTTCGTCCAGCTGTTCGTCCCTGCGGAAAGTATCAGGTCCGGCCGCCTGCCTTTCCATATAGCCGGCGACCGAATCGACCGAAGGGTTGCCCACATAGTCCACCGGATAGCCGAGGTTGCGGAAAAACTCCACTTCGAAAGGCAGGATGCAGAACATCCGGTCCACGTAGCGGCGGAAATCCTTGATCCGATACTGCTTCCAAGCCCATATCTTAGGAGAGATATAATAGTAGACGGGGCGCCCCAACTGCGTCTTGACGTATTTGGCCATCTTCAGATTGAAGCCCGGATAATCGATCAGGATCACCACATCGGGACGGTACTTCCGGATTTCTTCCTGGCAGGCTTTCATGTTGTCCAGGATCGTACGGAGATTGAGCAGTACGGGGATAAAGCCCATGAAAGCCATATCCCTGTAATGCTTCACCAGCGTCCCTCCGACCGCCTGCATAAGATCGCCGCCCAGGAAACGGAAATCCGCCTGCGCATCCTGCTCCTTCAGCGCAGCCATCAGGTTGGAGGCATGCAGATCACCGGAGGCTTCGCCCGCTATCAAAAAATATTTCATATTTATTCAATTGACAATTGATTTTTCAGCTGTGCCAAAAAGTCATAGTCCGTCACATCTATCTTGCACGGGACGAGCGAGGCATAGCCGCTGTCGAGCGCCAATGTGTCGTTGTCGGCATGGATCGGCTTGGCATTCTCGAACGCGCCGGCAAGCCAGAACACGGGTTCGCCCGCTGCGTTTTCCGACCGTTTGAATTCATTGGTCCAGCGTCCGTCCGCCTGCCGGCATACCTTCATCCCTTTCACGTTCGGGACATTGGGGACGTTCAGGTTCAGGTAAGTGCCATGCGGCAATCCTTCTTTTATGATCCGCCGTGCAAGCATGCGCCCCAAGCGGCAGCTCTCGGTAAAGTCTGCATCCGCACGGTGGTCCAAGAGCGACACGCCCATCGAAGGGATGCCGAACACGCACCCTTCGGCAGCCGCCCCCATCGTTCCGGAATACTGGATGCAGATGGCATGGTTGCCGCCATGATTGATCCCGGAGGCCAACAGGTCGGGCTTGCGTTCCAGCACCTCGTTGATAGCCAGTTTCACGCAATCGACCGGAGTCCCGGTACAGCTATAAACCGTCAGTCCTTGTTCTTTCTTTACCAATGTGTACTTGATCGGTACGAGCGAAGTGATCGCGCTTGCCATTCCCGAACGGGGCCCGTCGGGAGCAAATACCACAATATCCCCCAGATCCCTGAGGCACTCGGTGAGTTCTTTTATTCCTTTGGCTTCAACGCCGTCATCATTTGTAATCAGAATTAGCGGTCTGTCGTTCATCATATCTTTATTAATTGCACACAAATATACGGAAATTCTCAGAGTTCCCCGGCGAGAAAATAAATTTTCACCGGCAGGAAAATTTATTTTCACCGGCAGGAAACAAAAGTTTCATCGACAGGGAACAGAGAGGGGAAGCAACGAGGGAGACGGACTTCCTTTACCGCCCCGAATATAAAAAGCGCAGACTAACGCAGCGACTTATCCTTTTATAGATAACGACATCTGCGTTACTCTGCGCTCGTCCGCGTTGTTCGCGTCCGGTTAAGCTCCGATCAAAGCACCTGGATGCCTTCTTCGCGGGCTGCTTCTTCTCCGGAAGGAGTGATCAGCTTGTAGCCCTTACCGTGAATGTTGATGATTTCGATTTTCGGATCATCCTTCAACAGTTTACGGAGTTTCGTGATATATACGTCCATGCTGCGGGCATTGAAGTAGTTATCGTCTACCCAGATTGTCTTCAGTGCATAATTACGTTCCAAGATTTCGTTTGCATGTGCGCAAAGAAGGCTCAGGAGTTCGCATTCCTTAGTTGTCAACTTCGTGATCTTGTCGCCGATAGCCAATGTCTGTTTCTGGGTATCGAACAAGAAGTTTCCTAACTTGTAGAAAGGAATGTCTTTCATCTTCTTGCCTTTCACGCGGCGAAGGATCGCTTCGATACGGAGCAAGAGTTCTTCCATGCTGAAAGGCTTTGTCAGATAATCGTCTGCACCGATTTTGAAACCTTCCAGGATATCTTCCTTCATAGTCTTGGCCGTAAGGAAGATAACAGGGATATCAGGGTTGATAGAACGGATTTCCTGCGCCAGCGTGAAACCGTCTTTTTTCGGCATCATCACGTCAAGTACGCAAAGGTCATATTTGCCTTTGGTGAAACCTTTGTAACCGGCTTCTCCATCGGAGAAGAGGTCAGTCACATAACCTTTTGCCTGCAAGTATTCTCTTAATAGCATACCCAGGTTCTCGTCGTCTTCGCAAAAGAAGATTTTTAGTTTTTCTTCCATAACTAACTTTTTATAAGAGGTAAAGTAATAATAAATTTTGTTCCTACATTTCCGGAACCACTTTCGGCACGTATCGTACCTTTATGGTCCTCCACTATTTTACGGACGTAAGCGAGTCCGAGCCCGAACCCTTTCACGTCGTGTACGTTTCCTGTCGGTACGCGGAAGAAGCGGTCGAATACTTTCTTGAGGTATTCTTTCTTGATCCCGATACCGTTGTCCTCGATCGATATCAACAACTTGCCGTTCTCGTTCCAGGTGCGGCACATCAGCGTCAGCGGCACTTCGAGGCGGCGATACTTCACGGCGTTGTCCAGCAGGTTGAACAGCACGTTCGTGATGTGCATCTCATCCACGTAGATGTCCGAATCTTCCGCCTGCAGGTCGATGTCGATCGTGCCGTCATACTTCTCGACTTTCAGGGCGAATGTGTTGGCAACGCTTGCCAGCAAATCGTTCGCATCGACCTCCTTCAGCTTGAGGGCTGCTTTCTGGCGTTCAAACAGCGACATTTGCAGCACCTTTTCCACCAGGAAGCCCAAACGTTTCGTCTCGTCGTTGATCACCCCGGAGATATGCTTGAACACATCGGGGCTCTTCGTGATGTCCGAGTCCTTCAGCATCTGTGCGGCAAGCGAGATGGTCGAGACCGGCGTCTTCAGTTCGTGCGTCATATTGTTGATAAAATCATTCTTCATTTCCGAAAGTCGCTTCTGACGGAATACGATATAAATGGTAAAGATGAACGTCACCAAAAGTATCAGCGAGAAGATGATCGACGGCACGATAAATGTTACAGAACTCGAAATATAATCGCCCTTCGTCGGGAAATACACTTTCAGGTAATTCTGTTTCGAAGGAGGATCGTTGGGGAATAACACCTGTTGAATCACGTCTGATACAGGAGGGATCTCCCCGTTCTGGTACACTATATTTCCGTCTTTGTTAATAACAGAAAAGACGAACGGCAGGTTCAATCCATTGTTAATAAATTCTGATTTTAAGTAATTATTCAGCTTTTTAAAATCTATCCTTTCTTCGATCGGCTTCAGGTTCGCCGTGTGCAAAATATTCAGGATCACTTCGTTAAACAATCCGCTCTGATACTGGTAGCGGCGTTTCAACGTTTGCTGCAAATCTTTTGACGTACTGACGATGCTGTTAGGCGCTTTATTGCTGCCCAGCGAAGAGAGCGGCTCGATCTTGCGTGTCCGAATGTCGCTATGGAACTCGATATGTTCGACGGTCCCGTCGGCATTGGTGAACTGCATCTTGTATTTTTTCTCGGTGATGATCCCCCCGCCGAGGTTGCTCTGTTCGTTCTGGTACAGATAATTGTTGGCCTCGTCACGGCTGAGGTCTTCTTCCAGATACCGGGCCGTTTCGTCAAGCTCCAGGTTTTTCGAGACTTGGTGCATCGATCGTTTGACAGTTTCATTGAACTGCTCGCTACTTTTTTTGAGTATGATGCTTACATATTTCACCTGCAAAAAGAGCAGACCGGCAAAGGCAAAAGCCATCACCACCGCAAGCAACCAAATCGTAGACTTCCTCATATCAATAAATCTCTCGTTTTAATGTCACAAATAACGCGCCTTTTAATTTAATATTTACACAAAAAAGGTAAAAACAGAACGCCTTATATGTTAAAAATGCATTACCAAAGGATGGCAATCTTCTTTCTATCTATTTTTAAGCTAATGCTTTACACCACTCCACAGGCGTATCTTCATATCCTACGCGTTCCGTACTGACTAATAAGAACAGAAATGCAACGTAAATTGTTGTAGCCGACACTTAAAAACTTTTCCCGAAAGCATTGACTTTTAATTATTAACTCTATCTTTGCCTCTTGTAAGAGTTACGTGAAATGACACAAGAAGGTATTACACAGATAGACATCAAACAGGTATTACAGCAAAAGGCGCCTTCGGCCGCCCGCAAGATTCCCGGCTTTGTGGTTGACTATCTGATCCGTACTGTTCATCAGGATGAGTTGAACGACATCCTCCGCCGGTATCACGATAAAGACGGGGTAGCGTTCATGCAAGAGTTGATCGGATATTTTGACTTGAATCTGGAATTGGTAAACGAAGAGAATATTCCTGCCGGAGGCCGGTACATATTCGCCTCCAACCACCCGCTGGGCGGACTGGACGGGATTTGCCTGTCGGCCGTTATCGGCGGGCGTTTCGACGGGAAGATCCGCTACCTGGTGAATGACCTGCTGCTCTACCTGTCCAACCTGAGATCGATCTTCGTCCCCATCAACAAACACGGGGCGCAGGGGAAAAAGAACGCCGAGCTGATCGAAAAGGCCTATGCTTCGGACAACCAGATCGTCACTTTCCCCGCCGGCTTATGCTCACGCAAGCAACACGGGAAGATACAGGACACCGAATGGAAGAAGTCGTTCATCCAAAAGGCCGTAGAATACCGGCGGGACGTCGTACCGGTGTTTTTCGAAGGACGCAACTCGAGCTTTTTCTACCGTCTCGCCAACCTGCGGAAAGCATTGGGCATAAAGATGAATTATGAAATGATCTACCTGCCCGACGAGATGTTCAAAAGCAAACACAAGACATACCGTATCCATTTCGGGAAGCCGATTCCCTGGCAAACCTTCGAGGACAGCCGTAAACCGGCCGAATGGGCAGAGTGGGTGAAGGAAGTTGTCTATAATCTAAAGAAATAATTGATTCTATCATATGCAAGACATTATCAAACCGATTGACCGTGCTCTCCTGAAAGCGGAACTGACCGTGGACAAGAAACTGCGGAGGACCAACAAATCCAACAATGAGATATACATTGTCACAGCCCACGACTCTCCCAACGTGATGCAAGAGATCGGGCGACTCAGGGAAATCGCTTTCCGGTATTACGGAGGCGGAACCGGCTTTCCTGTCGATATTGACGAATACGACACGATGGACGATGCTTATCGCCAACTTATCGTGTGGAGCCCTGAAGACGAACAGATCCTGGGGGGGTACCGCTTCCTCTGCGGTTCGGATGTAAAATTCGACAAAACCGGCAAACCTATTTTAGCGACCTCTCATCTGTTTAATTTCTCCGAGAAGTTCAATAAAGAATATTTGCCGTACACGGTCGAGCTGGGCCGTTCGTTCGTGACGTTGGAATACCAGTCGACCCGTTCAGGCAGCGCGAAGGGATTGTTCGTGCTGGATAATCTCTGGGACGGCCTCGGAGCGCTTTCGGTGGTGGACCCCAGCTTGCAGTATTATTTCGGGAAGGTGACGATGTACAACACCTACAACTCCGAAGCCCGCAACATGATCCTGTATTTCCTGAACATGCACTTCCCCGATCCGGAGAAGCTGATCATTCCGGTCTATCCCTTGGAAACAGGCACGGATCTGGAAAAGATGCAGGAGCTTTTCAAGTACGACAACTTCAAGGATAATTATAAGGTATTGAACCAGGAGGTCCGTAAGTTCGGCATCAATGTGCCGCCGCTGGTCAATGCCTATATGAGCCTCTCCCCCAAGATGCGCGTATTCGGCACGGCCATCAACCATGAGTTTGGAGAGGTGGAAGAGACCGGCATACTGATCGCCATCGACGAGATCCTCGAAGACAAAAAGAAGCGTCATATCGAGACTTACCTGAACGAGGAAGGCAAATCGGCCGACTTGATACGCAATAGTTGAAACGATATATAAGAGCCAGGTACGCGGATGACGCGGATTAGACGGATTAAAACGGATTTAATTATTTCATCCGTCAAGATCCGCTTAATCCGCGTCATCCGCGTACCTGGCTCTTTTTGTATACTAACCTTAGATTACTCTCCGCTCTTCTGTTTCTCCCACTCTCCGGCAATCTCCTCAAGCGCGTCGTACCATTCCTTTCCGAAACGGCGGATCAGCGGTTCTTTCAGGAACTTATAGACCGGAAGATTTTCTTTCTTACCTAACACCTCTGCTGCTTTGCAGATATTCCAGCGATTGTAATTAACCGCTTCGAACGTGTCGTACTTTTCCACACGTATCGGGTAAAGATGGCAGGAAACCGGTTTATAGAAAGAGAGCTTGCCTTCGCGATAGGCCTTCTCCACGGCACACTTGCAAGTTCCGTCCGCATCGTAGCAGGTAAAAACACAGTCCTTGCCGTTTACGATAGAAGTCACCAAGTCTCCCTCTTCATCAATATAGGCAACGCCTTGTTTCTTGATGATCTCCCTGGCTTTCGGCGCCAGATCGTCCCAGATAACCGGAAGGGCCTTTTCCAGTTCGCCCACCTCTTCCTCCAGCAAGGGCGCACCGGAATCACCTTCCACGCAGCAAATGCCTTTGCAATGCGACAGATCACATAAAAACTGACGCTCGAGGACGTCGAGGCTGACCAAAGTATTGTCTATTTGAATCACTTCTTAAATTGAAAATTAAAAATTGAAAATTAGAAAATAAATGCTTATCTCCCTAATGATGATTTTACAGACTTGACTATGCTAACTAAAAGAGCAATTAATTCCTTACAATCAATCGAGATAGATTTATAAATCTGTTCACTTAAATAATCCGTATCTCTCAATAAAGAGAGCCAATAAAATGTTTCATTAGCTTCTTTCAAAGCAACATTCATTTTATTAAGAAAATCAGCACTACTTTGCGCATGATGTGCTTCTGCGACCAATGCTCCTATAGCAGTACCGCTTCGCAACATCTGTTTTGATAAGACATACTCTTTTTGATCATTTGTTAAAAACTTGTATGCGTTCACTATACGAATAGCAAACGCATACGATTTAGTCTGGATCACATTATTCACCAGTCTTATTTTTTAATTTTTAATTCTTAATTCTTAATTCTTTATCAAGTCCTGTCCTGTCATATCAGCCGGCTGCGCCATACCCAAAATGTGCAGGATAGAAGGAGCGACATCGGCCAGGACACCGTTTTCCACTTTTGCATTTTTATTCTCCGTTACATAGACAAAAGGAACAGGGTTCAGGGAGTGGGCCGTGTTGGGAGTGCCATCTTCGTTGAGCGCGTGATCGGCATTACCGTGGTCGGCGATGATGATTACTTCATAACCGTTGGCCTTGGCAGCTTCGACAGTGTCCTTCACGCAGTTGTCGATAGCGGTCACCGCCTTTTCGATCGCGCCGTAGATGCCGGTGTGGCCTACCATGTCGCCATTGGCATAGTTCACGACGATGAAGTCGAACTTCTGCGTACCGATAGCTTCAACCAACTTTTCTTTTACTTCATAAGCACTCATTTCCGGCTTCAGGTCGTAAGTGGCGACTTTCGGGCTCGGAACCAGGATGCGTTCTTCTGCCTTGTACGGAGTTTCGCGGCCGCCATTGAAGAAGAAAGTCACGTGAGCATACTTTTCCGTTTCGGCGATATGAAGCTGAGTCTTTCCGTTCTCAGCCAGATATTCTCCCAATGTATTCTGGACATTTTCCTTGTCGAACAGGATATGGACGCCTTTGAAAGAAGCGTCGTACGGAGTCATGCAATAATACTGCAGGCCGGGGATCGTGTGCATGCCCTGTTCCGGCATATCCTGCTGAGTCAGCACGACAGTCAATTCTTTCGCACGGTCGTTACGGTAGTTGAAGAAGATCACGACATCGCCTTCTTTGATCGTACCGTCTACGGTAGCGTTGTTGATCGGCTTGATAAACTCGTCGGTCACGCCTTCGTCATACGATTCCTGCATGGCCTGAACCATGTCGGTAGCTTGTTTTCCCTTGCCTTCAACCAGCAGGTCGTAGGCTTCCTTCACGCGTTCCCAGCGTTTGTCGCGGTCCATTGCGTAGAAACGGCCGACGATAGATGCGATCTTTCCGGCAGACTGTTCACAGTGGGCCGTCAGTTGTTCGATAAATCCTTTACCGCTCTTCGGGTCTGTGTCGCGGCCGTCCATGAAGCAGTGGATGAAAGTATTGTCGATTCCGTATTCCTTGGAGATATCGCAAAGTTTGAACAGGTGGTCGAAAGAACTGTGTACGCCACCGTTGGAGGTCAACCCCATGAAATGGATGTTTTTGCCGTGTTCTTTGGCGTAAGAGAAGGCAGAAACGATTTCAGGGTTCTTCATGATGCTGTTGTCGGCACAGGCACGGTTGATCTTCACCAAGTCCTGGTAAACGATACGTCCGGCCCCGATATTGAGGTGTCCGACTTCAGAGTTACCCATTTGCCCGTCAGGCAGCCCTACGTTTTCGCCGCTTGCCTGTAACTGTGAATGAGGATAAGTGGCCAGCAGGCTGTCCCAATAAGGAGTGGGAGTGTTAAAGATTACATCGTCTTTACCTTGATCGCCGATACCCCAGCCGTCAAGAATCATTAAAAGGGCTTTCTTGCTCATGATTGCTTAATTTATTATATTGTTTATACTCATTTTCGTTATCCGGGCGCAAAGATAATCAATTTCAACCATATATTGTTTGCCCATAAAATATTACTTTTGCAAACGAAATGGAAAAGACGATACAAGACAAAGAGCTGGGAACCATCCTCCTCCGCACCAGTCCCCGCGCTACCCGCTACACGCTGAAAATCTCCAAGGGCATGATCACGGCTACCATGCCTCCGGGGGGCGACGAAGCGCGTATGCTCGCTTTTATCCGCGAGAACAAGGAAAAACTTCTCATAGCCCTTGCCAAACATCCCGCCCGCCCGCTCCTGACGGACAAGACGGAGATGCAGACCGCAACGTTCCGCCTCCATATCTTCCGTACCGACCGGGCTAACTTCTATATGAAATTAGACAACGGCATCCTGCATATCGCCTGTCCCTCGCAGACCGACTTTGCCGACGAGCGTGTACAAAAATTACTGAAAGACTTCTTAGAACAGGCTCTTCGTCACGAGGCCCGTCGCCTCCTGCCTCCACGGTTGTTTAATTTGGCCTCCCGCCACGGCTTCACCTGCACAGGTGTAAAGATATTCAACAGCAAAAGCCATTGGGGGAGTTGCACGCCACGCCGTAGCATCAACCTTTCCCTCTCCTTGATGCTCCTGCCCTGGCCCCTGATCGACTACGTCCTCCTTCACGAACTTTGCCACACCATAGAGATGAACCACAGCGACCGTTTTTGGGCACTGATGGACAAGGTCACGGACAGGAAAGCGTTAGAACTGAGGAAGGAGTTGAAGAAGTATCATATGCTGTAAATACGTCTGTCAAAGATTTATAGCACCGAATCAATTCTTTTTAGAAGCAAATCCATCCATTATAAATAAAAGACACTATCTTTGTAATATAAACATTAAGAAAAGAATAGATCATGGATACAAGTCTGAAACTGGAAGCTGACAAAGCCGAATTGGCTCGTGCCATACTTTCCATCGAAAGTGATGATGTTCTTGAAAAAGTGAAAAGTCGTTTGTACGGTCTGCTGAATATAAAGAAAAAACAAATGATAATGGATGCTGATAAAGATGCAGCATTGCATCGCCTTGCCGGTATCTGGAAAAATGATTCAGAAATAGAAAATATAAGCGAATGCATTAAGCAGGGACGTAAGAGTAACACGACTCGACATATTGTCTCCTTTGACGAATGAAACGTTATCTCCTCGATACCAACATCTGCATTTTTTACTTGCAAGACAAGTATGGAGTGGTTTCCCAATTAGAAAAAGCGGGAAGAAAAAATTGTTGCATTTCCGAAATTACAGTAGCTGAACTTCTTTATGGTGTATCATGCAGTAATAACAAAGACAAATACTTGCCTGAGGTATATGAGTTTATCGATCAATTTGAAATCATTCCGATATATCCTTCATTGTTGACTTTTGCCAATTCAAAAGCTACTTTGCGTAAGCAAGGAATGCTTATTGATGATTTCGACTTATTGATAGGCGCAACTGCTATCAACAACAATTTGACATTAGTAAGTGAAAACTTAAAACACCTTTCCCGTATTCCTCTTTTAAAAATAGAAAACTGGATCATACGTTAAAAAGGCGAAGGCATCTTTCCGTAATAGTAAAATTCACAGAAAACATCTGATAAATATAGTATAACACGAATCCTCTGCGATCGAATGACTACTGGGGATGTTCCTGCCCTGGCCCCTGATCGACTACGTCCTCCTTCACGAACTTTGCCACACCATAGAGATGAACCACAGCGACCGTTTTTGGGCACTGATGGACAAGGTCACGGACGGGAAAGCGATAGAAATGAGGAAGGAGTTGAAGAAGTATCATATGCTGTAAGCCGGATTATCTTGCATTAAAACAATCCGGCCGGTTCAATGGATGAGCATTAACAGGTTATAACCCGCTGATCTCTTTTAACGACAAGCCGGTACATTGAGCAATCGTCTCGATGTTGATCCCTTGCTTTTTTAAATTGGTTGCGATAAGACGCTGCTCCTCGGCCTTGCCTTCTTCTTTTCCTTTTTCAATTCCATGCTTCATGCCTTCCGCCTTTCCTTTTTCCAATCCTTTTTCCATCCCGTCTTCGAAGCTGGTGTCGAGGGCGGCGGAGAGGTCGCGTTCGACGGAAAGGCTCAGTTCGTATTCCAGGCGTTGGTCGGGGGTCATGCGCTCTACCTCCACGATGCTTTTCAGCTTGCGGAATATCTGATTGTTCAGTTCTTTCGGTAATCGTTCCATGATCTCGATGTTGTTTAAGACATATAACCACTTCTTGTAAAGTGTATCACACTCCGACAAAGGTAATACAAATTTCGGCATTTCGATATAGATTTCGTTGAGCGTCTCGCTGAAAGGAACTTTCAACTCCCGATCCATGCGTACGACATCCCAGCGGTATTTATCAGGACGGGACGGGTCCATCACGTAGTTAAGGATGCACACGACATATACTTTATTGATCTGATAGTTCCAACGTTTGCGGACTACTTCGTCCGGTTCCTTTTCGAGCCTTTCCTTTACTATCATGGATTGTTGCTGGATGGCGAACGAGGCGTAGTATAACACCCTGTCGGAGAAGTACTTCTGTCGGCTCTTCTGTAATATATAATAACTTCCAAATAATCCACTAAAAAAGAACCCATTCCAACAATTTTTTCGCTCGTCGGGACGCGTGCTCGCGCCCCTTGCCGCTGGGCGTTCCCCGAGCGATGAATTATACAAGTTTATAAGTATATTGATACATAGTCTGATGGCGTACTAATGCAAAACAGATGTGTATTAACTTATTACTTATATTATTCATTATCACTCTGTGAGATTTTCCCTTTTCTTTTTTTGAATTATAATATTCCGCGATATCTTTATTGAACCGTTTGGCACTCATTGCCGCCATTCCAAGAAGCGATTTCACCCTCATATTGGCTAATCGACTGGTATGAGTACCTCCTTTTACACTTGTTCCCGAACTGTATTCGAAAGGGGCAACACCTGCATAACAAGCAAACTGTCTTGCTGTTTCAAAACGTGTAAAGTTGTGACTGTAAATAAGTAAAACAACTGGTTCTTCGTCACTTTCGGGGCAGTTCATGTGTTAAAGCTAGTAAGTTTATTGCAAAGCAAGGTAATGCTTGCCCTGTTGAACATTTGTCTTTTGATAGCTTTAGTTTTATTGACTGTGCCTTCCA
>NZ_CDRTCT010000043.1:0-30092 GCF_977054455.1 Parabacteroides sp.
CGTGTTGGCGTTAGCCGTGTTCGCGGTGTCGTCCTATCCGTTGCAGTTGCCGTCGTTTTGGGTGGCGCTGGTGTTTTTGGGGGCGATATGCGTGACGGAAGATGGGACGCAGGCAAGATCATCCGCCTTACCTGTGTCATCAGCGTACCCTATAACTATAATAAGCCTGTTGTCGCTTGCATCCGTCTGCCTGTTCATCTTGCAGAAAGGGCAATATGAGGTTTATAAACGCTGGGGACGGATGCAAATGCTCTATAATAACAAGGCGTATGAATCGGTTGCGGAAGATTATCACGACCTGCATGACAAGTTGAAGCATAAACCGGAATTTTTGTTTGAAGAGGCGCAATGCCTCAGCAAGACGGGGCAATACACGAAGGCGATACGGGTATTGGAACGGGCGAAGCGGCTGAGCGGAGACCCGATGATCCGGTACATGGTCGCCAAGAACCGGCAGGCGGTCGGCGATTACCGGGAGGCGGAGAGGGAACTGATTCAGGCTATCGGGATACTGCCGGAAAGGCTATATCCATATTATTTGTTAGCAAAGCTATACGCAGAGCCGGAGTTCTACCAGGCGGATAAATTGCGGGCTGCTGCCGGAGCTGTGCTGTCCAAAGAACCGAAGGTGGAAACGACCGCAATCCGGGAGATGCGGGAAGAAGTAAAAAGGATAATAGACAAGGGCGACTTTGATTGAATATTCTATTTGTGATTAAAAGAGACTCTGTATAGATAAAGTTTTTCTTGCAACTCTTTGTTTATTAAAAAAAAGCCTCTATCTTTGCAGCCCAAATTGGTATGAGAATAAGATAATAATAAATAATATACAGAAAGATGAAAAGAACATTTCAACCTTCCAACCGGAAAAGAAAGAACAAGCACGGCTTCCGTTCAAGAATGGCTACAGCTAATGGCCGCAGAGTATTAGCTTCTCGTCGTGCTAAAGGAAGAGCTAAGTTAACAGTTTCTGACGAATACAACGGATAATTCTTTCCGTTTGAAGATTTTTCATAAAGAAAGTAGAGGTTTTTACTAAAAAGCCTTTACTTTCTTTGTTTTAACGGCTTTGTTTTCTACTTTTGATCCGCCGACAAATACAAGATAGAAATGAAAGACTTTTTGGTTAAACTGATAAAAAATCCGTACGTCTTAAATCTGTTGCTGGCTGTGGTCGTGGCATGTGCTCTGGTGTTCGGAACATTGAAGTGGCTCGACTCGTACACCCGGCATAATGAGGCTGTGGTAGTGCCGGATGTTAAAGGATTGGGAATGGAAGAGGCCGCCGAATTTTTCAAGAATAGTAATCTACGCTATAACGTGATCGATTCCGTCTTTTCAAAAGACGTGAAGCCCGGTGCGATTGTCGAGCTGGTCCCGATGGCCGGTTCGAAGGTGAAAGAAGGACGTATCGTGTTCGTCACCGTGAATGCGCTCACTTCGCAGATGGCGACAATTCCGGAAGTGGAAGACCTTTCGTTCCGGCAGGCTTACGCCATCCTCCGTGCCCGCGGGTTTGAAAAGATCGAGATCGAATATGTCCCCGGTGATTTTAAAGACTTAGCTCTTGGCGTCGAACTGCACGGGCGTGCCTTGCAGAAAGGCGAGCATGTACCGCTTACCGCTCCGTTGGTGTTGAAGGTCAGCAGCGGGGATGCTGAGATGCCGGCCGACTCGCTCGGACTACCGGATGACAGCGTGCCGGTCGAATCGTTGGATAGTGAAGAAGAAAACTGGTTTTAACTATGGATGAGTTTTTGGACGAAATGGATGATGAACAGGTAGACGACCTGTTGCAACCGGAAGAGGGCGAAGATAAGGCCCCTCAACTGTATGAACACTTCCGCTTCGTTGCCGATCGCGGACAGTCATTGTTGCGTGTGGATAAATTCTTGGTAGACCGGATGTTCGGCGCTACCCGCAACCGGATACAGTCGGCTGCCGATGCCGGTTGTATCATGGCAAACGGCAAACCGGTGAAAAGCAATTACCGGGTGAAACCGGAGGATGTCGTGACGATCATGATGACACGGCCTCCGCGGACTTTCGAGATTCTCCCTGAAAATATCCCTATAAAAATCGTGTATGAAGATGACGATCTGCTGGTGGTCGACAAACCGGCAGGGTTGGTCGTGCATCCCGGACACGGAAACTATACCGGCACGCTGGTGAATGCACTTGCCTGGTATTTGAAAGACGATCCTACTTACGATCCTAACGATCCCGCCCTGGGACTCGTTCATCGTATCGATAAAGATACGTCCGGCCTGCTGGTTGTCGCCAAAAAGCCGGAAGCGAAAGCACACCTCAGCATGCAGTTTTTCCATAAGACTACCAAACGGGAATATCGGGCCTTGGTGTGGGGGATCGTGCGGGAAGACGAAGGACGGGTCGAAGGCAATATCGGCCGTAACCCGCGTGACCGTATGCAGATGACGGTTTTCCCGGAAGGCGACCAGGGGAAGACGGCGGTCACCCACTATTCCGTTCTGGAGCGTCTGGGCTATGTCACATTGGTGAAATGCCGCCTTGAAACCGGGCGCACGCATCAGATTCGTGTCCATATGAAATATATCGGGCATACGCTGTTCAACGATGAACGCTATGGCGGGCACGAGATACTGAAAGGAACAACCTCTTCTAAATATAAACAGTTTGTGGATAACTGTTTCGCCATTTGCCCGCGGCAGGCGCTCCATGCCAAGACGCTGGGTTTCGTTCATCCGACTACAGGCGAGGAAATGTTTTTTGATTCCGAAATACCTGCCGATATGACTGCGTTGATCGATAAATGGCGTGTATATGCAAATACTAAAGAATTATAGATGATGAAAAGGAACATTGCTATTGTAGCCGGAGGCGATTCCTCCGAAATCGTTATTTCATTAAAAAGTGCGGAAGGAATCTTCTCTTTTCTTGATAAAGACAAATATAATGTATATATTGCCATCGTTAAAAGAGACGAATGGGCGGTAAAACTTCCCGGCGGGGAACATACACCAATAGACAAGAATGATTTTAGTTTCCGTGAAGACGGCGAGATCAAACATTTTGATTTTGCTTATATCACAATCCACGGCACTCCGGGAGAGGACGGACGTCTGCAAGGATATTTCGATATGATCGGAATGCCGTATTCATCTTGTGGCATGTTTGTCAGTGCACTTACGTTCAATAAGTTTGCCTGCAATCATTATCTGAAAGGATTCGGTGTCGACATCGCTCGTTCCATACATTTGTTTAAGGGACAGAGGGTAACGGACGAAGAAGTGGTCAGCCGCTTGGGACTTCCGGTCTTTATAAAACCGAACGACGGCGGTAGCAGTTTCGGTGTGACGAAAGTGAAAGAGGCATCGGCTATCCAGCCGGCGATTGCCAAGGCTTTCGGCGAAGGCAGGGAAGTGGTCATCGAAAGTTTCATTGAAGGGACCGAGGTGACATGCGGTTGCTATAAGATTGCCGGCAAGGAAGTGGTGTTTCCGCTTACCGAAGTCGTTACGGATAACGAGTTCTTCGATTTCGACGCCAAGTATAACGGGCAGGTACAGGAAATCACGCCCGCCCGCATTTCTGCCGAACTGACGGAAAAGGTACAACGCGAGACTTCAAGGATCTACGATATATTGGGAGCTAAAGGTTTGATCCGCGTGGATTATATTATTCCGGCTGACGGTGAACCGAAGTTGCTCGAAATCAATACGACTCCCGGTATGACGGTAACCAGCTTTATCCCGCAGCAGGTACGTGCAGCAGGTCTGGACATAAAAGATGTGATGACAGATATTATAGAAAATGAGTTTAACTAAAAGATATGGAAGTTCCTATTAATGATTTTGACGATATTCGTCCGCTGAATAACGACGAGGTAAAGGATGCGATCGAATCGCTGATTGCCAACGAAGATTTTGAGCGGGCCTTCCGGTATATTCAACCGGATGTGGATTGGAAGCAGTTCTGCGAAACGATGCGCTCCTTTAAAACAAAGGAAGACTTCAAGAACAAGTTGGCCTATGAAGCCGTGATGATGGTAGCCGGAAAAACCACTTTCTCGCTGACGATCTCCGGCCGTAGCCGTTTGCCGAAGGACAAAAAGCCTTGTACCTTTATTTCTAATCACCGCGACATCGTGCTGGATGCCTCTTTCCTGAATGTCATGCTGTATGACGTAGGGTATGGAATGACACAGGTGGCTATTGGCAATAACCTGCTGATCCGTCCGTGGATCGAAACGCTGGTCCGTCTGAACAACAGTTTCATCGTGAAGCGCAATGTCCCGGTACGGCAGATGCTGGAGGTGAGCAAAGTCCTTTCCGCTTATATCCGCCATACGATCACGGAAACGAAAGAGTCTATCTGGATCGCGCAGCGTGAAGGCCGCGCCAAAGATTCGGACGACCGTACGCAGGGCAGTATCCTGAAGATGCTGAACATGAGCGGCGACAAGGATATCCTGTCAAACCTGATGGAACTGAATATCTTCCCGGTTGCGATCTCGTATGAGTTCGACCCGTGCGATTTCCTGAAAGCAAAAGAATTCCAGCAGAAACGCGATGATCCGGATTTCGTGAAGAGCCAGCGTGACGATTTGTTGAGCATGGAAACCGGTATCCTGAATAACAAGGGTCGCGTTCATTTCACCCTGACTTCCCCGATTAACGACCAGTTGGCACAGTTGGATCCGAATATGGAGAAGAACGAGTTGATCGCCACCATCGCTTCCATTATCGATAAGGAGATTTACAAGCACTACCGTTTTTATCCTTGCAACTACGTGGCATACGATATGCTGACAGGCACACGCCGTTTCAGCGAGCACTACGGCCTGAAAGACAAAAAACAGTTCGAAGATTATCTGCAAGGACAATTGGACAAGATCGTATTACCGAACAAGGATGAAGCATTCCTGCGCACGAAAATACTGGAAATGTACACGAATCCGTTGAAGAACTACCTGGCTAATCAGGAATAAAGCCGAATACATATATCCATTACAGGCAGATAAGGCAGATGACTTTAGTGTTGTCTGCCTTTTATTTATTCTCTTTCGCATAATTCGACGGGCTCATGCCGAACTGCTTGATGAAGGCGGACCAGAAATAAGACTGGGAGCTGAAACCTGTCGCTTCCGAAATCTCATATATCTTCATATTCCCCTGTATCAACAACTCGGCGGCCTTTTTCAGGCGGCTTATTTTGATCAGCTCGTTAGGGGTCAGGTCGGAGATGGCACGGATCTTCCGGTACAAGGTCGGGCGGCTCAGGTGCATCAGGTCTGCGATCATGTTTACATCTAAGGCCGGATTGCCGATATGCTCGTTGATGATCTCGTTCAGCTTTTCCAGAAAGCTTTCGTCCGCTTTGGTATAGGCCATCGATTTCATATTCGCGATCGGTGAGTTGAAATAGAATTTGCGTATGTTGTCGCGGTTGGAGATCAGGTTGGAAATCTGCGCCATCAGCAGGTTGGTGGAGAAGGGCTTGTCCAGATAAGCGTCGGCTCCTAATTCCAGACCTTCCAGGCGCGACTGCAGGGTGTTTTTGGCTGTCAGCAGGATGACCGGGATATGGCTGAACTCGATCTCCGTCTTCACCTCTTTCAAAAGGGCGAAGCCGTCCATGACAGGCATCATCACGTCGCTGATGATCAGCTGGAAGCTGCGTTTTTTTAAGAGCGCGATTGCTTCGGCTCCGTTTCCGGCTATCTCTACATTATATAATTGGTTGACTTCGTCGGCGATGAAAACGGCCATTTCCTTGTTGTCCTCGACAATCAGGACTGTCGGGCGCGATTCGTCGCGGATGAATTCCGTCTTCTGGGGTACGGCTTGTGCCGTCGCTTCCTCTTCCGTTTGCTTGATGGATTCGGGTAGTTTGACGGGTAAGGTCAGGCGGAACATCGTCATGGACGGGCTGTCGGTGAAAGTTTCCACTTGCAAGCCGCCGTGGTGCATTTCCGCCAGCGAACGTGCCAAGGGCAACCCGAGGCCTGTACCCGGTTTGCTGCCAGCATCCCCGTCCATCCGGTAGAAGGGTTCGAATATCTTTTCCCTCAATTCGGAAGGGATAGGTGTGCCGTCGTTGATAAAATCGATCGTGAATGTCTCATAATCGGGAGAAAGTTGCAGGCGTACGATGATGCTGCCGGACGCGTATTTGATAGCGTTCGTAAACAGGTTGCTGAATATCTTCGTGATCGCTTCTTTATCTACGAATACGTACAGCTCCGGCAGCGACAGGTCGAGGTTCAGCAGCAGGTTGTGTGCCGTTGCCGATTCCTGGAACCGTTTGGCGGTGTCGGTCAGGAGCGAGACGATCTCCGTCCGGACAAAGCTGAGGCGGTATCCTTCTATCTCTGTTTTGCGGAAGTCCAGCAACTGGTTGACCAGCGACAGGAGGCGGGATACGTTTTTATCCATCAACGCAAGCGACTTGTTCTCTTTTTCCCCGATCTTGTCGGATTTCAGGAGGCGTTCGAGCGGATTCTTGATCAGGGTGAGCGGCGTCCGGATCTCATGGGCGATGTTGATGAAGAAATCGATCTTGGCCTGATACAGTTCCTTCTCTTTCTGGTCTTCGAACAACTGCATGTTGTAGGCCATTGCCCGTTTGGTTTTCTGGCGCCAGGACCAGAAGGAGCCGGCGATGATGGCGAGAATGACGGCAACATAAGAGGCATACGCCGTGTCCGATGCCCACCAAGGCGGCAAAACGGTGATGTTCAGCCGTGTCGGGGTGTCGCTCCAGTTGTTCGACAGGTTGGCGGCTCGTACCTCGAAGGTGTAATCGCCCGGATGCAGTTCTGTGAAATAGACCGTGTTACGCTCTCCGATCGGAATCCATTCCTTGTCCATATTCCCCATCCTGTATGCATACTGGACGGATTTGGGGGCGATGAAGTTGAGCGCGGAGAAGTTGATGCTGAATGTGGATTGCTTGTAGGTCAGCGTGATCTTCTTCGTCTCCGATTCGGCGGAACAGTTGACGATGCGTTTCTCTTCGGCCTCGTTCTGGATTTCGAGACTTCCCAAGTGGACGTTCATCTTCTCGGCTGCCGGGATTACTTCGGAAGGTTTGAAATGGATAAAGCCCTTGACCGAACCGAAATAGAAAGTCCCTTCGTTATCTTTGAAGGCGGAGTTGTCGTTGAACTGACGAGTGATAAGCCCGTGGGATTCCGTATAGGTCGTGATCTTGCCCGTTCCGGTTTCGAGGCTGGCCAGTCCGTTGGCCGTGCTGATCCATAAGTTTTCGTTTTCGTCGGGCAGGATGCGGAAGGCGACGTTGCTCGGCATACCGTTCTTCACGGTGTAATGCAGGGACTCGCCGGTCTGGAAGTCGTATTTGATAACCCCTTCTACGGTGGCGAACCACATATTGCCGTCTTTGTCCTCGCAGGCGTCGTTGACGAAATTGTGGCGCTGGGTGTTCAACTTGTCGTACGGCAGATACATGCCGGTGTTGCTGATCGGATTATAATAGAAACTGCGGTTGAACATGCCGGTCCAGATTCTTCCCAGGCGATCTTCGTAGATGCAGTTCACCGCGAAAGGAGGAAATTGCGGGGCATACAGGAAACGGTCGTTCAGGAAGTCATATTTATAGATGCCGTCATCGGTCCCGACGTAGACTTGTCCCTCCTGCAATACTTTGATGCAGCGGACAGTACTGTTCTTTACCGTCAGCGAATCTTTCAGCAGGTTATAATGCTTGATCACTTTCCTTGTTTTGATATCCATCAGGTCGATGCCGTGGATGACGTGCCCGATCCAGAGCCGGTCGCCTGATGCAGCCAAGCCCCGGATATTGGTGTGCGACAATCCGTTCCCTCCCGGAACCGGCTGGTAGTTGGTGAATGTCCCGGTTTTCTTTTCCAGGCAGTTGATGCCCGCATCTTCCGTCCCGACCCATATATTGCCGTATGCATCGGTACAGATATCGCGGATCACTTCCCCTTTCATCGAATGCTGTCCGTCCCAGGGATAATGCACATGGAAAGGGCGGAAAGGGGAATAGTAGTTGAGGCCGTTCTGGTGGAAACAAATCCAGATGCCGTTCTCCCGGTCCCGGCAGAATGCCGAGATGAAATGGCTCGATAAGGCATAGGGGTCCAACGGGTCCTGACGGATACGGGCACATTCGCCGGTGTTGATCTTATAGATAAACAACCCTGAGTCCGTCCCGATCCACAGTTCGTCCTTGTCTTTTTCGAGGAAGCTGTTGATCAGGATCGTAAGCTGGTTGATCTTTTGAATGTCCAGATCCTGATAATCGCGTGTCGCCGGGTCGAATATCTTCACGTCATCATGCTCGAAAGCGATATAAATGCGGTCGGTCGTAGGTGAAGGATACAGCATGGAGAGTTTCCGCGGGGTGTTCGGGGATGAATGGGCGAATACGTTATAGGATTCCGTCGTCCCGTCTTCCGGATTCAGCAATGAGATCTGCCCGTCCGAACTCCCGATCCAGATACTGTTTTCGCGTGTGATGCAAAAAGTGGTGTAGCTCTGGTTGTTCTCCGGTGCAAAGATGCGGAACTGGCTGTCCTCCGTATTGAACCGGATCAGATTGCCGTCCATCAGTATCCATAGTTTATTGTCTTTGTCGAACTGGAAAATATCGATCCCTTTGTCTGCTGTGAAAGGAATGTGCCGGAACGATTCCTTCTCATCGTCATACTGGTATAATCCCGAAAGCGTCCCGACCCACAAGTCGCCGTTCATGTCGCAGCTTAGGCATGTGATCCTGTTGCTCCCCAATGTCTCGGTTTCGTCGGGGTCGTTACGGAATACTTTGAACGTATATCCGTCGAAGCGGTTCAGGCCGTCACGCGTACCTATCCAGATATATCCTTTCCTGTCCTGTACGCAGCAGGTGGCCATGTTGTCGCTGAGTCCGTTTTCGACCTGGTAGTGGCGGAAAAGATAGTTGCTGTCGTCTGCATATGTCCGGGTGAGACAAAATATGAATAGGATGGATAGGAATGACTTCAGATGTTTCATATATGACTTTGCTATTATGGGCGAAAGATACTGAAAAATGCATTATGGATTTCCTTTTATCGTATCACGGATTTTATAAATCATCTCAATAGAGGTGATAATGACAGAGAATGAGATGAATACGGGAAAGATTGCGACAAGGTCAAACAAACCGGCCGTGGGGAATCGGTACATTTGTACCATGTGAAACACTGGAAATAAAAAACCTTTTATTCTAATTATTATATGAATACTCTTACAACAAAACAAGGAATCGGAACGAAAGTTCAACTCTGTACAATGATGTTTATGCAATATATGCTGAGTGCAGTCTGGTGGGTTCCTTTAGCCGCTTATCTTTCCCATACGCTTAAATTGGAAGTGTATCAGGTCTCATTGGTGCTGAGTGCAATGGCTATCGGTGCGATGGCCTCCTCTTTTATCGGTGCGATTGCCGACCGTTATTTTGCCGCCGAGAAGATCTTGGCAGTATTGAATATACTGACAGGTGTCTTTTTGCTCCTGGCAGCCCAGCAGACAACATTTGCCCCGCTTATGACCTGTGTCGTGCTGGCGATGCTTTGCCACATGCCGACACAGAGCCTGACCAGTACGATCGCCATGAGCCACACGCCGTCGGAGCAGTTCCCGCGTATCCGCATGTTCGGTTCGGTGGGCTGGGTCGCTTCCGGCATCTTCAGTGTGGTTGCCCTTCATGTGATGCATTTGCCCGCTTTCGACGATACGAACCTGCCGATGTATTGCGGCGCCGCCGTCTGTTTCGTGGCAGCGCTTCTGAACTTGCGGTTGCCGCACACTCCGCCTTCGGTTGACAAGAGTGCCGGTATCTCGGTGATGGATATAACCGGGTTCAGCGCTTTCTCCCTGATGAAGGATAAGAATTACCGGGCTTTCATGATCCTGACGTTTCTGGCTATCATCCCGTTCAACCTGTATCATGTGTATGGCTCGATGATTCTCGCCGACGAGCATGTACAGAATATAACGGTGACACTGAATCTCGGGCAGTTGGCGGAAATGTTTTTCCTGGTCATCACCACTTCGATACTGATAAAGTCGGGGATCAAGAATACCCTGATCTTCGGTATGATCGCTCTCGTGGTCCGGTACGCTTCGTTCTATATCGGTGCGGAAACCGGCGTGCAATGGTTCTACTATATCGGAATTATCGTGCACGGGTTGATCTTCGGCCTCTTCTTTGTCGGTGGCCAGGTTTATACGGATAATGTGGCGCCGAAAGATATGAAAGCGCAGGCGCAGGGTCTGCTTTTCTTCCTGGTATGGGGCATCGGCTTCCTGATCGGGACGCTTTGGAACGGATGGCTGATCGGCCTTTTCCGTGACGGGGATAAATGTGACTGGCCTGTCGTCTTTGCCATCTCGACCCTGTTCTCGTTCATATTACTGATCCTTTTTGTCTTCTTATTCAAACCGGTAGCATTAAAGACTAATAAATAACATAGAGTAGTAAAGTAGTAATTTTATCAAACCCTTTTTAATTCTCAAGATCAAATATATTATCACACGCCACATGTACAGCGGGCTGTCCGACAAGTTTAGACAGCCCGCTTTTATTGATGGGAATTAGCTCAGGTCACTTATACTTTTATGTATTCACCGGTTCTTGGTCCTTAAGTGGTACAAAATAAAATCCCCCCGTACTCTTACAAGTGAGCCGGGGGATTTTCAGTTTGGCATTTTTATTATAGGGAGTTGTTTAGGTTATCATGCCCAGCCGTTCAACATTCCGTAGAAATACATGGGTTTCAGGAAATAAACCTTTAACAGCCATGCGGCCCAGAGTTCCTTCGAGGTGTCCATCATCGTGAACGGGAACGAGTTTTGAGCCTCTTTCTTGTAGTTGAACTCGCACAAAAGAACGTGTCCATAGTCCGTTACAATTGGGCAGGCGGCGTATCCGTCATATTTCTCTGCCGGTTCTTTGCCTTCCATCAGCGAAATCAGGTTCTTGGCGGCGATAGGCACCTGCTTGCGGATTGCGGCAGATGTCTTGCTGGTCGGAATTCCTGCTACGTCTCCCAGGGAAACGATGTTCGGATATGTCTTGTGTACCAGTGTTTCTTTGTCAACCATTACCCAGGCATCGGCGGCCAGTTTGCCTTCCGTCCATCCCAGACCGGCTTCTTTTACGAAATCGGGAGCCGACATCGGCGGCGTGAAATGCAGGAAGTCATAATCTTCTACAAACGGCGTGTAGACTTTCTGATCGCCCACTGTTTCGATCTTCTCAAAATGTACCTGCTTGGCGGATGTATCCACTCCTTTTACCCGTACATTCAGGTTGATTGGCACATTGCGTTCCTTATAGATTTCCAACAGGCGGGGAGTGAAATAGGGGATATCATACAATTCCTTGGAAGCTGTATAGTAATTCAGATCCACCTTGTCACGTGTTCCCTGCTTGCGGTTGTAATGTTCTGTCAACAGACAGATCTTTTTCGGTGCGCCGCCGCATTTATGCTTCGTGTATGTGTCGGTGAAGATACCGCGTCCGCCTGTCTTGGAAAATTCCTGCAAGGCTTTCCAGGTCTTCTGTGCACCTTCATAGTCATAAATGCTGTTGGCATTGCCCTGACCTAACGTGTCATGCGTGATGCCTTCCACCTTTTCCCAGTTGATCTGGATTCCGGGGGTCAGGACCAGGAAGTCGTAAGCGATCTTACCGTTATTTTTAGTCGTTACCTGATTCCATACGGGATCGACGGCGGCAACTGAGTCTTTAATCCATTTGATATCGCTGGGCATGCAGTCCTCCTGCTTTTTCCAGACGTCATCGGGTTGGTACACGCCTGATGCGATCAGGGTGAAGCCCGGTTGATAAAACTGACGGTCACTGGGATCGATCAAAGTGATATCCGGCTTGTCCAGCCAGCTCTTTAAACGGGCGGCCATACTGATACCGGCAGCGCCTCCGCCGATAATTACGATTTTACCTTTGGCATTGCTTGAAAATGCTTTTGCCTTTTGTGTACTTGCAGCGGTCAGTAAACCGGCCATTGCCATCAGCTTGAAAAAGTGGCGGCGATCGATACCTTTCTTCTCAAACGCCTTCAAATGATCTTCCAGTTCGTGTTTCATCATGTCTAAAAAATTAGATTTTGGTTGCAAAGAAAGGATAATCCGCAAGGGCGTACAAGGAAAGGGCTACTACATGGATTGCGCAAGTGTTTTGAGTGGGAAGAAATACTACTACATTACTTTCTCATATCTATTTATTGTTTATATAATCAATTGATCTATTGGCGAATATTGGATGTGCGTTTCTGATAAAATATTTTCAGAAACCCATTAGGAAATCGACCAGATTCGTATCCCCTTCCAGCTCCAAACGCTTCCTCAGGCGGTATCGGCGCAGCTCTATCGCCCGTACGGATACGTTCATGAGGGATGCGATTTCCTTTGTGGAGAGATTCATGCGGAGCAGGCAGCAGATACGAAGATCGCCTGTCGTGAGATCGTTGTACTGTTGTCTGAGGCGGTCCATGAAATTTTGGTGCGTGCTGTTGAAATAGCTTTCGAACAGTACCCAGTCCGATTGGTTGTTCAAAGTCTCTTCCATCAAAGTTTTCATGCGGGTGTAGAGCTTGTTAGGATAACGCTCGCCCAGCGTCTCTTTTTGTTTTTCCAGTTCCTCCAACAGACTTTGGACGGCTTGGTTGCGTTTGACAAGGGCGGTCGTCTGGAGTGTCAGTTCGTTGTTCTTGTTTTGCAACTCGGTTTCGAGCATCCGGTTCTTCATGACTTGCATCTGTTGCTGTTCGGCCTGCCGTTCGGCTTCGGCTTTTTCCTGTTCTTCCTTATGCAGGTTTTTCAGGTTGTAGCGGAGCACGGACTGCACGAGGAACCAGACGAGTGCGATATAGACAAGCCACGCCCATACGGTGTTGTACCAGGGAGGGCGCACTTCGATGGACAATGTGAGTTCGGGATAGGGACCTTTGATGACGTATTTACGGACTTTCAATTCATAGCGTCCTTCCGGTAATTGCAGGAAAGAGATTTTTCCGTCGCGTTGCCAGGCGGACCAGTCCGAGGATACCCCTTCGATCTTGTAGCTGATCTGGTGGTTGGAGGTGAATATCGTAGTTCCTACCCAGGCATTGAACTCCTGGAAATCGTGCGGAAGAGAGATACGTTGCGTGTTGATCGGCAAATGATGTGTGCCGGAAGCGTCTATATACTCCAGCCCGGAAATCTTCAAAGGGGTATTTCCGAGACTGTTTCCGATTAATTCGCGGATGTTTATCAGTAATGCGCCTTGCATGGCTGAAATCAAAACGAGAGAGTCGTTTAACGGAATGATCCTTTTGCCTCTTGTAACGAGGTTCATATTGTAATTGTCGAAAAGCAGGCGACATTTCAACGTCCCGATACCGTCTGCCACATGAAACAGTCCGGCTTCGTTTCCGATGGAGAGCCAGTACAGATCATCACCTGCCGGATAAATATGTTCAGCACGGGCGAATACACCCAACGCTTCCGTATCCCGGAATAATTGTTTAAGGGCCGGTACAGTCTCTTTTTCAATCTTTAGGTACGGTCGTGTTTCGGTTTCTGTGACAGGTACAAAAGGACTTCCGGCAACCAGTGAGCGTTTGAAATAGCCGAGGTTAGTCTGCATATACAATTCTTCGCCATCCAACCCCGCATTTATCAGTTTGCCGATTGAACTTCTTTTACCCAGTAGCGTGATTGGAGGATTAAAAGTGATTTGTGATAATCCGTTGTCGAGGGCTACCCAGATTTGCTGCGAGTCCTGTATGCAAATAAAACGGACGATATTATCCTGTAACTGGTTCTGTAAAGACAAATGTTGCAGGATGGTGCCGTCGGAAGCGGTGATATATAATCCTTGTGTCAGCGTACCGATGAAAAAGTATGTGCCGTTGGTTGCGAACGCGCTGGGATGTGCGTCCTGTATTTCTTTTGGTAAGGTAAAGGGTATTTCAATGGGAGGGGGAGTAAACCGTACTTCGGGCGGGATGGTGTTTAGCGGATGATAATGTAGTATTCCGTCCCGGTCGCCTGTCCAGCTCCCCAACATGGTGGTGTTGCGGGTGTAGATCGTGTCGTTATAGTACGTTATACCGGTTATCTCTTCCTGTCCCGGTAATGAATATAGTTTCCAGGTATTTCCATCGAAAGCAAGAAGCCCGGAATTATTGGCGGCATACAGCATGCCGTCCGGTGTCAAGGAAAACCCCCAGTTCTGGCAGCTCGCCTTATAATCGTCTACCGTATAATTTTTTACGAATATGTAGGGAATAGCTACTGACGCGTGCACAGCAGGTGCAGTGAACAGGAAAGAAATGAGAATGATCAGTAGTCTATACATAGGTCTATATGAATAATAGGCACGGATTTCACGGTTTGTCGATAAAACTGTGTAATCCGTGCCTGAATTGTGCTACAAATATAATTAAATTCTCAATTATTTGTATTCCTGCCAGCTCTTAATCTGGATGTCTTTTTCATCCATATTGCAGAAGGCGCTGATGAAGGCGCTTGCCAAGCGGGCGTTGGTGATCAAAGGTATGTTGTGATCGATCGCCGCACGGCGGATCTTGTAACCGTTGGTCAGCTCGCGCTTGCTGTGGTCCTTCGGGATGTTGACAACCAGTTCGAACACGTGCTGACTGAACAGATCCATGATGTTCAGGTCGCCCTGTTCGTCCGGCCAGCAAACGGCTGTCGCAGGGATACCGTTTTCATTCAGGAATTTAGCTGTTCCGGCCGTACCGTAGATGTGATAACCTTTGGCAGCTAACATGTGGCACGGTTCCAGCAGTTCGGCCTTGCTTTTGGCGGCTCCTGAAGAAACCAGTATGTTCTTTTGCGGAATCCTGTTTCCGACAGCCATCATGGCGGAAAGCAATGCTTCGTCGAAGTCGTCGCCGATACAGCCTACTTCACCTGTAGAACTCATATCCACGCCCAATACAGGGTCGGCCTTGTGCAGGCGGGCAAACGAGAACTGGGAGGCCTTCACGCCGATCCAGTCGATATCGAATGCGCTCTTGTCCGGTTTGGTGTAAGGAGCGTCGAGCATGATACGGGTTGCCGTTTCGATAAAGTTGCGTTTCAGCACTTTTGATACGAACGGGAAACTGCGGGATGCACGCAGGTTACATTCGATTACCTTCACATCGTTGTTCTTGGCCAGGAACTGGATGTTGAACGGTCCGCTGATGTTCAGCTCTTTGGCGATCATCTTGCTGACCTTCTTGATGCGGCGGGCTGTTTCGAAGTAGATCTTTTGTGCCGGGAATACCAGCGTCGCATCACCGGAGTGGACACCGGCAAACTCGATATGTTCGGAGATTGCGTATTCGACCACTTCGCCGTTCATGGCTACCGCATCGAATTCGATTTCTTTCGCTCCCTGCAGGAATTCGGAAACGACTACCGGATATTCTTTGGAAACCTTGGCGGCCAGGTTCAGGAATTCGATCATCTGCTCCTTGCTGTGGCATACGTTCATGGCTGCGCCGGAAAGCACGTAAGACGGACGGATCAGGATCGGGAAACCCACTTTTGCGATGAAGGCGTCGATCTCTTCCATGCTGGTCAGCTCGGCCCAACGTGGCTGGTCGATACCTAACGTATCCAGCATCGCGGAGAATTTATGACGGTTCTCGGCACGGTCGATCGACAGCGGAGATGTTCCCAATACAGGTACATTCTGACGGTACAGCTTCATGGCGAGGTTGTTCGGGATCTGTCCGCCTACGGACACGATCACACCTTTCGGAAGTTCCAGGTCCATGACGTCGAGTACGCGTTCGAACGAGAGTTCGTCGAAGTACAGTCGGTCGCACATGTCGTAATCGGTTGAAACCGTTTCCGGGTTGTAGTTGATCATGATGGATTTGTAGCCTAACTTGCGGGCTGTCTGTGCGGCATTCACCGAACACCAGTCGAACTCTACGGAAGAACCGATGCGGTAGGCGCCCGAACCTAAGATCACGACGCTCTTGTCGTTCGGATAGTAGGAGATGTCATGCTGGCTGCCGTCGTATGTCATGTACAGGTAGTTCGTCAGTTCGGGATGTTCCGATGCGATCGTATTGATGCGTTTCACGCTCGGCAGGATACCTAACTTCTTACGCAGGTTGCGCACGCGGATGTTTTCCTTTTCCATGTTGCCATCCGGATGTTCGACGTAGCGGGCGATCTGGAAGTCGGAGAATCCCAGGCGCTTTGCCTCTTTCAGCACGTCTTCCGGCAGGTCTTCGATCTTATTGTAAGCAGACAGTACTTTCGTATAGTCTACGATGTTTTTCAGCTTTTCTAGGAACCACGGAGTGATCTTGGACAGTTGGTGGATGCGGTCTACCGTGTAGCCTTCTTCCAGCGCTTTGGCTACGGCGAAGATGCGCAGGTCGGTCGGATTGGCCAACGCGTCGTCCAGGTTGTCGAACTCCACGTCGTTGTTGCCGACGAAACCGTGCATGCCTTGTCCGATCATACGCAGACCTTTCTGCATGATTTCCTCGAAGCTCTTGCCGATCGACATGATCTCGCCGACAGACTTCATGCTCGAACCGATCAGGCGGCTTACACCGACGAACTTGGTCAAGTCCCAACGCGGGATCTTCACGATCATATAATCTACTTCAGGTGCTTTATAGGCGGAGTTGGGAGTTCCCATCTCGCCGATTTCGTCGAGGCTGTAACCCAATGCCAGCTTGGCAGCCACGAATGCCAGCGGATAACCGCTCGCTTTGGATGCGAGTGCGGAAGAACGGCTCAGGCGGGCGTTTACTTCGATCACGCGGTAGTCGCAAGTCTCGGAGTTGAATGCGTATTGGATGTTGCATTCGCCGACGATGCCCAGGTGGCGGATCGTCTTGGTCGAAAGTTCTTTCAACAGGTCCAGTTCCTTGTCCGTCAGGGAGCAGGTGGGAGCGACAACGATACTTTCACCGGTGTGTACGCCTAACGGGTCCACATTTTCCATGCTTACGACCGTGAAGCAGTGGTCGTTCTTGTCGCGGATTACTTCAAATTCGATTTCCTTCCAGCCTTTCAGCGATTCTTCCACCAGTACCTGGGGGGAATAGGCGAAAGCGCTTTCTGCCAGTGTACGCAGTTCGGTTTCGTCCTTGCAGATACCGCTACCCATGCCGCCCAACGCGTATGCGGAACGGATCATGACCGGGAAGCCGATCTCGTAGGCAGCCTTCACGGCATCTTCCAGGTTTTCGACAGCGTGGCTGACCGGAGTTTTTACATCTATCTCGTCAAGTTTCTTTACAAACAGGTCGCGGTCTTCCGTGTACATGATCGCTTCGACCGATGTACCCAGTACCTTTACACCGTATTTGGCCAGTGTTCCGCTGGTATACAGTTCGGTTCCGCAGTTCAGGGCAGTCTGTCCGCCGAAAGCCAGCAGGATGCCGTCCGGTTGTTCTTTTTTGATCACTTCTTCAACAAAGTAAGGAGTGATCGGCAGGAAATACACCTTGTCGGCTACCCCTTCTGATGTTTGAATGGTTGCAATGTTCGGATTGAGCAATACGGTGCTGATTCCTTCTTCCTTCAGCGCCTTCAATGCTTGTGAACCGGAGTAGTCAAACTCTCCGGCCTGTCCGATCTTCAAGGCTCCGGAGCCCAGGACAATCACCTTTTTGATACCACTTTTCGACATAGTAATTTGGGTTGTTTAATTTATTGATTTTATAGAATGTTATAATTGTCTCACGAGATCACAGGGTACAAAAAAAATGCGTTAGTAAAAATAACTAACGCATCCTATATAACCAAATGATAATCCTTTAAAATGAAGAAATGAGTTTCATCATCCGACATATAACCGGAAAAGTACGCTGGATTATCCTTATGTGCTTTCTGTGCCATGAAACGCTCTCTTCAAAATTTCGGCAAAGATAAGGCTTATATTTCAAACATGCAAGAGATGTCGGCGGTCTCTTTTTGAAAAAACATCCTTCAAGTCGGCCGTAATGCCCGGAGGGGAGAATGGAGAAAGAAACATATGGCTGATTTGTTATTTGCCAAGGGCTTGGGCCTGCATGATTTGCCGTATCTCTTCTATCATCTCTTTAGTTATTTTGTTTTGTGTGCTTGGTTGAAACGATAGAAACCTTTTGGCAGTTTCTTGAAATTTATCGGGTTGGAAGAAAGAGGGTTCCGCGTATAATTTTGCAAGCAGGAAATAGGTATATCCGCGTTCGGGCAAGATCTTGTTGATTTCCAACAGATAACTTTCCGCTTCCTGATAGTGTTCGATCGCCTCTTTATTTTCTGCAATAGCATAATACAGTTCGGGGGCTGCACTTAGTTTTAATGCCCGGTCGAGCCACATGATGGCAATTTCGTGTTGACCGGTCTTACTGAAACATTCAGCCCCCTCATATAGGAAATCCGTCCGGTGGTCGAGATGGCTAAGCAGTCCGGCGTACCGGTTCGCTGCTTGTTCGTATGCCTGGTTGTGATATAATTCTTGCAGCGTCTTCCATTCCTTATACGTATAATAGTAATCTTTCTGTCCGTAGAAAAGGATGCAGGAAAGAACGGCAGCAATGGCGCTGATATAGGGAATGCTTCGCTGTACCCGTTGTTTGTCCTGTTTCGGATTGGTCACACATATGGCAGTCAGGAATAAAAGCAGCACCCAATAAGTGGGGAATTGGAGCGGATAAGAATAGAGGGCGAAGATACCGAGTGCCAGAATTCCGCCTGAGGCTCCTATTTGTCTGTGTTTGATCCCGTAATAAAGGGAAAAGGCCAGCCAGAAAATGAAGAGCAGCAAGCCTGTTATTCCTAACTCAAGTCCGATTTGCAGGTATTCGTTGTAAGCATATTGTGGACAAATGGCATTCTGTTTCTCCTTGTGGGAAGCGATATCGGTTTCAAAATAGGCTGATTGCACTTGGGCGTATGTTGCCGGAAAACCGCCTATGCCCGTCCCGGCTACCGGATGTTTCATGATAGCCTGGGTGGTAAGATTCCAGATTAAGAGCCGGCGGTCTCCTGCTTGTGCTTTCCTGATATTTCCGGCCAGGATGATGGCGGTAACGATTACAAACAGGATAATTGAAGAGACGGCAAAAAGCTTGTTGTGTTGTTGTATGGCCTTTTTCGTCTGTCTCCAGCCGATCATTCTCATCCAGCAGACCCAGATGCCTGAAAGGATAGCGGTAATCCAGACGGATTGCTTCGTGTTGAATAATAAGGCCGTAATAATCAATGTCGCTCCAAAAACGGAGAAATAGAATAGGAAAGTACGGGATTCCCACAAAGCGAGCTTATCGCAATCCTTAAAACGGAGCAGGGTGTTCAGGCAGACCGGGAAAATGATCGCGATGTAGCCGTGGAACGGTTCCGGTTTCAGAGATATCTGAAGCAATTGGAATATCGGATGCGATGAGGGACCGGGATACATAGAATTGCGGATTTCCAAGATAGCCGGAATCATACCGGTGAATATGATGATTGTGATGAAGAACAGGCGTAGCTCCTGATGTACCTGCAAGGAACTTCTGAGCATAAACCACAATGCGGCCAACTGGGCCAAGAACAGAAAACTTTCCGGTTGGAGATTCTCTTCTTTGTCGTAGGAAATCAGTGCTATCCCGAACAGGAATAACAGGAGGGCATCCGGTAAAGAGAAGATAAAACGGCTTTTTCGTGTCGTAAATTCCATAAGTAAGACACTGACGGCTAATAGTAAGGATGTGAAATGAAACCAACAATTTTTTCCGGATAAAGTGCTGTCGGCCAATTCCGGATTCATAGCAAAAATGATACACAGAAGTAGCATCCCGCTTGTTGCAAGCAGAAGCAATCTCAGATAATAAATAGATTTGTACATAATGATAATATTTTAAAAATTAGTGAAAAGCTCTCTGCGATCTGTTGGTTGAAAGGCAAAGATCTCCTCACAGCTTATCTGTCAGGCATTACCATTTGATGGTAAAGGAATGGACCAAAGCAAATATACCCTATAAAAACAGAAAGGTAGTCCGGTGAGTTTTCCTTTTAAGAAAGAAAGATTTATGCCGGTTCGAACAAAACTGCAAAAATAGATTTAGCTTTAATTCCGTGATGAGGTTATAAGTGACATTTTGTTGACAATGTGTAAAAAATAGTCAACACATCATCGTTTGTGACTTTTTTTTAAGGTGAAGAGTGGAAGGTAGAGGAAGATTCCCAAGATGGACATGGCGAGTCCGCCGATAGTGCCGGCTGCCAGAGGGAACCAAAACGCTTCCTTATCCGGGCCTAACATGAACGGAATAAAGCCCAGGATAGTCGAAACGACGGTTAGGAAAATAGGCGTGATCTTCGCATTCCAAGCTTTCAGATACGCTTTGTAGGGCGACATCAACGGTTTGCGTTGCCGGATTTGGTTATATTCATTCAAGATATAGATGCTTGCGTTAACGGTTATACCGCACAGCAGGACGAAAGAGGCGAATCCTCCCTGGTCGAAATTCAGTTTGAACCAATAGAACGTGAGGAATACACCAATGTAGGAGATCGGTATCACGAAGATAACGGCCAACGGCTGTTTCAACGAATTGAACAGGATACTGGTGGTAAAGAAGATAATGACGATGATCAGCAATAACAAAAGGTATTGTTTGTTGTCCTTTTTGTCCCAGTACCAATAAGCGCTATCCGACTTGGCTGTATAGCCCATCGGCAGTATGGCATTGATTTCCTTCAGGTCTTGTTCTTGTATCTTGTTCCCCTGGTTGGATGCGCCGATATACTCGTATTGCAGGCAGAGGCGGTATTGCTGGTTTACCTTGCAGACCTTCTGCGGCATCTGTCCTTTTTCGACGCTGGCGAGCTCTGCCAGCTTGTAAGGCTTGCCGTCGATAGTCTGTGGAACATACTGCATGCTCCATACATCGTATTCCTGCGACTGGCGGGAGGAGAGTTTCAGCTTCTCCGTCTCTTCGTTCACGACGATCGTTCCGGTATAGATGTCCTTCCCGAAAACGGGATTGATGGAGGCGAACAGCTCGATCGGCTGTATGTCCTCCTGTGCCAGCCGGGCTTTGTTGAGATTGAAGTAGAACTCCTGGTAGTCGTCTTTCCACCACGAGAACTCCGAATTGATCAGCACCTCCTTGATGCGGCGGTGGGTGAGCAGCTTGGCTTTCAGCTGTTCGGCCCATTCGTACAGCTCATCGTAGTTGTACCCATACATCACGATACGGAAAGAACCGGCTCCTTCGCGCACATCGTTGCTGAATCCCTGGTCCTGCAAACCGTAGACCTGCCAGCTTCCTCCCCCCAGTTCGAGCGCCTTGCTGATGATTTTGCTTTTCAGGGTGTACGGGAACCCGCTCCGTTCGCTCTCTTTCGTGAAGTAGATGCGGATTCCGGCCTGGCGTGCACTGAAGACGTTGGTCTGGAACTGCCGTATCTCTTTAAATGTGCTGAGATAGGCTTCCATCCGGCTCATCAGGGTATTCATCTGTGACAAGGTCGTCCCGTTCGGGAGCGATGCGCTGACGGACAGAACGGTCTCTTCGTTGCGGGTGAAGTAACTTCCTTCATATACTTTTTGGACGAACAGGCGTAGGGTTCCGCCCAGCGCCTTATCGACGATGGGTTTGATCTTCTCCTTGTACGTCTCGTTGGAGGCGAATTCATTATATGTATCGATCAGCAGGGAGTCTGTTGCCGTGTAGACCTTCTTTTTGTCTTTCGTGTCGTATTCGATTTTTTCCGGTAACAGGAAAACCGGGATGCCGAATGCTAACAGTAAAATGAAACATGCCAATTTCTTCCATCCGCAAAGGAAATCGATCTGCCATTGATAGTACCGGTTGTAGTAGACGGGGAAACGTTTGAGAAAACGGTTCGTCCCTTTCCTGATCCGGCTTCTCCATGTATGTCGCATCTCTTCTCCGGATCTTTTCTTTTTCCCGTTTTTCTTCCATTCCAGATTCATCTTATCGATCAGGGCGGGAACCAACCAAAGCGCGATCGACAGGGAAACTCCTAAATTGATGATGACGACAGCCGCGAAATCTTGCAGGTTGAGGCGTATCTTCTCATCTAAGAAAAAGATGATGACCAGCGCACCCATTGTTGTCAGGGTGGCTGCCAGTATGGACAGGATTGCCTTGCGGTTATGCCGGTTCCGGATATGCTCCGTCATGACGATCGTGTTGTCGATCACGAGACTGAGCGAGATCGTGACGCCGGCCAGCGAATAAAGTTGCATTTCCAGCCCTAACAGGTAGTAAAGGATGACAGCAATACAGAGGTTGATCGAAAGGCTGATGACGATCAGTAGCAGGTATTTTAGTTCCCGCGTGATCAGCAAGACGAAAATCAGCAGGATCAGGACGGTAAGTCCCGTGCGGATATAAATCTTGTTCAACTCGTCTTGAATGAATTCGGTCGCGTCGTAGCTGGTGTGTATTTCATAGCCGGGCGGGAGCAAAGTGCGGATATGTTCCATTTCGGCTTTTACCCGTTTGGCAAGTTCCAGCTGGTTCGCCGTCTCCTCGGCGCGGATGGACAGGTAGATGGAATTCAGTCCGTTGATGCGGTAATAGCTCTGCGGAGCCTCTTCCTGGCGGGTGACTTTTAGCAGTTGGTCCAGGCGGATCAGCTTGCCGTCTTTGTTCAGGACGGTTATGAGAGTGGGATTGAATCCGTCTTTTTCATTTTCCGGAACCAAGGCGAGACGTATCCACTGGCTGTTTTGTCCTCCTTTGCGCGAAGTCGCCAACTGGGTTTCCACATTCCCGGTCCCTAAGAATTCTTTTTGATAATATTGGCTGATCGCTTTCTGTATATCCGTGATGCTGATACCTAACGTAACCAGTTGGCGGCTGTCATATTCCAGCCGCCATTCCATCGGGGTGGCGCCGCTGACATCGATGCGGTAGATGCCGGGAATCCCGCTGAGGCGAGGCTTTATCTGGTCTTCGGCAAAGCGTTGTATGAATATGGGAGTGGCTGCCGCATTCAGCGTGTAGCTCATGAAAGGCCGTACCTCCTTATCGTCCGGCCGGCTCATTTCCAGTACCGGATAGCTCAGTCCGTCGGGCAGGCTGGGCCATGTCTGGCGGATGATGGTAGACGCTTCGAAACGGGCGGCGTCGATATTGGTGTGTTTGTCCAGTTCGAGCGTGACATATCCCCAACCGTTGCCGGAAGTGGAGTTGATCTCCTTGATCCCCTTGATGCGTGCCAGCATCGCTTCGAGGCGCGAGGTCACCTCCATCTCTATCACGCGTGCCGAGTTGCCCGGCATGTTATAGCTGATGGTCAGCTGCGGCAACGTGCGCGACGGCGACAGCTTGATCGGCAGCAGCGGTATAAAGGCAATCCCCGCCAGCGCCACGCAAAGGAAGGTGACGATGATGGTGAAAGAGGATATTTTAGGAGATGCACTCATTATTCATTCTTTTTATAATCTGTTTCGATGGTTTGAAGTCGCAATACCTGTCGTTACCGAGGCTTAACGCCTCCCGTTACCACTCGGTAATGATTGCCGTTACCGTTCGGTAACGACTGTCGCTGCCGAGGCGTAAGGATGTGCGTTACCGAAGTGTAACGACTGCCGTTACAAACCATTTTTATAATCGAACTCGTTCGAAAGGGAAACTCCCGTTTCGAAGTCATGCAACGTCAGTTTGCGGATCTTATAATAGCTCAGCCAGTAGTTCTGCAAAGCCGAAATATAGTTCCGCTGCGCCTCCTGCTGGCGGTTCAGCGAAAGGGTGAGGCTGTTGATGTCCGCCTTTCCGATCATGAAACGCTGTTTGGTCTCGCTGTAGGCTGTTTCCGCCAGGTCTACCGCTTCTTCGGCGCTCCCGATCAGGGCCTGCTGGATATTGAAGTCGCCGACTGTCATGATCACGTCTTCTTCGACCGTCAACTCTTTCTGTTTGGCGGATGTTTCCGTGACAAGCAGGTTGTTTTTGGCGATATTATGCTTTCCTTTTCGTACGCCCCAGTCCACCAGCGGGATCGAAACGGACAAGGAGACGATTTCCTGCTGTTGCAGATTCTTGTAGGCATCCTGTATATTCTTGGCCACCTGGTTGAACCCGACACTGGCGTTGATCTGCGCGTTGAACATCGCTTCTTTCTTGGTCTTGTCTACCTGCTGTTGGGCTTCCAGTATTTGCTGGCGCAGGTCCAGGAAGGTCGGGTTGTTCTCGCGTGCCAATGCGAGTGCTTTGTCGACCGAGATTTCCATATCGCGCGGGCGGCTCGGAAGGCGCAGGCGTATTTCCGTGTTCTTGTCGAAGTTCAGGTAAGAGGCGAGGCTGAACATGGCGCGTTTCAGGGCGATTTCCGCATTCTTCAACGTGTTGCGTGCGTTCACGGCATCCAATTTCAGTGTCAGCAAGTCGGCTTGGCTGATGGAGGCGATCTTGTGCCGTTCCTGCCCTGTCCGGTATAGCGTGTCGGTCGTGGCGACATTTTCCTTGGCCAGGTCGTATTCCACCTGTGCCATTGCCAGGGCGAAGAAATAGGTCGTTGCCTGCTCGCTCATCTGCTCTACATTATATAATAGCTCTTTTTTGACTTTCTCGTATTTCAACGGTTCGATTTTCCGTTCCCATTTGAAGGCGTTATATCCCAACAGGTCTTGCTGGTAGCCGAGGCGGATGGGGACGGAAGAGAACTGGTTATAGGTCTCGTCACCGAAATAGCGCATATAATCCAGATCCGTATCCAGATAGAACGTACCGCCCAAGAGGTCGAAATTCTGTTCGACCTCCAATTGTCCGCCGGCGTAGAACCGTTGTTGCTTTCTATAAACATCGATGTCCTTGTCCGAGTCATACCGTTGGGTGAAATATCGCTGGTATTGTGCCGGCGTCAGATTCAGGGTCAGGCTCGGCAGACGGCCGGCCTTGTAGGTCCGGAACTCCCAGTATCCGGCCAGGTACATGTTCTTGTACCGGAAAGCGTCCAATGAACTGTCCGCCGCCAGCGTGATCGTCCGTTCCAGCGTCAGCGTGAGCTGTGCCTTTCCCCCGAACGCGCATGCAAGCATCAACAACGTGATGATATATCTATAAATGAATTTCTTGTCCATAATTTCCAATTTACAATTTTCAACTTTCAATTTTCAAATGCCCGACGTCATGTTTGCGATAAATGAACCAGTATACCAGCGGTATGACGAAAAGGCTGACTGCCGTACCGATCAGCATGGCCGAGATCATGGCGATGGAGAGCGGCTTTTGCAGTTCGCTTCCCATATCGAATGTGAAAAGCAGCGGAACCATTCCGAATATTGTCGTTAATGATGTCATGATGATAGGGCGCAGGCGACGCCGTCCGGCCTCGTGTATGGCTTCCATAAGCGGGACTCCCTCTTTGCGGAGTTCGTTGATGGCATCCAGTTTCAGGATGGAGTCGTTGATGATGATACCGCAGGTGACGACGATACCGATGGCGCTCATCAGGTTCATGGTGTGGCCGCATATCCAGAGCACCAGCAAGGAGGCTGCCACGTCGATCGGGATTTCAAGCAGCACGATGAGCGGCTGCAGGAAACTTTCGAACTGGGCTGCCAGGATGAAATACATCAGCAGGATCGAAATGAACAAAATCACGACCAGCTCGTTCAACATCTGCCGGTTGGAGAAGAAGCTGCCTGAAAAATCAATGTCCCAGTCGGCATCGACCTCTTTTTTCACATCTTCCATCAACTGTCCGGCATTGTCTACATCATAGAAACTGAACGGAATGTATTCTCCGTTCTTTCCAGCCGTGATCGTTTTCAGGTCCTCTCCCGGAGTGACACGCACCAGCGATTGCAGCGGGATGTATCGTACGTTGCCTTCCGTATCGGGAACTGTGTTCACCAATGTTTTCTGCAAGACTTCGTTTACCGTTTGTTCCTCTCCGGCCAATGCGATCGGCAGATATTGCTGGTAGGAACGGAGCGTCGCTACCTCGTTCTCCTTGAATGCCGTTTTCAGCAACCGGTACACTTCGCTGTAATCAACGTTATACAGCAGGAGTTTCTGCCTGTCTATCGTGATGTTCAACTGGTTGTCGAAGGTGATACCGACAGGTGTCCGGCCTGTTTTAGCTTCTATTTGCTGCTCTATCTTATGCAGGACGGAGGCTTCCGGCGCTTCGGATTTATTGCGGGTGTACAGTTCGGCGACAATGTCGGCTTCACCCGTCACAAACAGCTTTTCGAATACCGTTTCGGGAGGCGAGAAGGAGATCACGGCCATCGGATAATGGACCCTGATCCATTCTTCGACCGATTTTTGCAAAGGAGCGATTTCGGCCGGTTTCTCCGTCTTGAAATACAGTTCGCTTTCGGAAACAGACATCTCACGGTCCCGGTTCAACAGGAATTGCTGCTGGCCGACGTAGGCCGTGTGCTCTTGCACCTGATTGTCGACGGAGGCGAATAGCTGGCTGACACGGCTCCGGTTTTCGTCAATATGGATGTTTTCGTTCCATTCGAGATGGGCGATCAGTTCGTTCTGGTCGATCTCCGGCATACGGCTTTTGGGGATTTCGTAAAACAGGACGGCACAAAGCGGGATCGTGATGATTGTGCAAATTAGAGTCGATTTCTTGTGGCGGAAGATGAAATCGACTCCGGCATCATAGAAACGGTCCAGTGTATGTTCTTTCACCAGATTGTTGATCTGCATATTGAACCCCTTGTGTTTGATGTCCGGAATGCTGTATACCAGTTTGTAGAGTACCGGCAGCAGCATGATTCCCGTGAAATAGGAAACCATCAGTCCGACGGTGACGGCAAAGGCCTGGTCGAAGAAGATCGCTCCTGCTATTCCGCTCATGAACACAAGCGGGACGAACACGGCAATCGTCGTAAAGGTGGAACTCAGCATCGGGGTGATTACCTCGGTCGTCCCTTTGTTGCAAGCCTCTTCCAGCGAATCCCCGCGTGCCCTGTATTGGGTGATGTTTTCCGTTACGATGATCGAACTGTCGATCATCATACCCAAAGCCAAGATCAGCCCGGAGATAGAGATGATATTCAGTGACATCTTGCAGAGATAGAAAAACAAGAAGCTGATGATCAGGCTCACCACCATACTTAACCCGATGACAGCCGGGCTCTTGATATCTCCTAAGAAAAGGATGGCCACGATACAGATGAAAAGGAATCCCAACGACAGGTTCTGTTTCAGGTTCGAGATGGTATAATCCAGCAATTCCGTCTGGTTGCGGCTGATGCTGAAATCGATGTCCGGGTAGACGGAAGCGAAATAATCGGTGACCTCCTGCAACGCTTCTTTCATGTTATCCATATTTTCATCCGCCTGCTTGATTACGGCCAGCGTCACCGCCCGTTTCCCGTTGGAAAGGGAGGCGCCGGTCTCTTTCTCCGGTACGACGGAGATGCGTGCCAGGTCTTTCAGTTGGAAGATATGGTTGTTTTTCCGGATATAGATATTCTCGACGTCTTCCGGTGTGCGCAACAGTGTCGAGAACTTGATGTTGTATTCGTAGTAACCGTCGCGTACGGTCATGCTGCCCGGTTCGATATTGTTGGATGTCAACGCCGCCTCCAGATCATCGAGCGTGATCTCCGACATTTTCAGCAGTTTCATGTCCGGGACGATCTGTAACTGTCTTTTCAGTACTCCCGTCACATCTACCATCGCCACTTCGGGCAGTTGTTCGATCCGGCGTTTGATCACTGTTTCGGCAAACTGGCAAAGGTCGAGGAAAGCGTCGTTTTCCAATTGATAATTGTTTGAATCTCTTAAATTGTCAATTGTCAATTGCCCATTATCCATTGTTTTCAGGGTGAGGTTCAGGCAGAACACCGGAATGTCGGTCGCACTGGCCTTGATTACCCGCGGACGCTCTACTTCGCGCGGCAGATAGTTCATGGCTGCGTCTATCTTCTCGTTGACCTCGATGAAAGCCAGGTCCGTATTTGTCCCGAAATCGAAGTTGAGGCGTATGATGGCAGCCCCGTCACGCGTCTCGCTATGGATGTCGCGCAGGCTGGCGACTTGCATCAGTTGCTGGCGGATGGTTTTTACTACCGTGTTCTCCAGTTCGCGTGCCGAAGTATTCTGGCCGGACACCTGTACGGTGATCTCCGGGATTGCAATATCAGGCAGCAACGACACCGGAATGGTGAAGTAGGTAACCAGTCCCACGATAAAGCAAGCCGTAAAAGCCATCAATACCGCGATAGGGCGTTGTAGTAGAAACTTTATCATGTATTAGAACTATGATTTATGATTTATAAATTATGATTTATGAATTGTCAATTGTCCATTGTCAATTGTCAATTACCTTGACCGGCGCTTCGTGAGCCAGATTGATATTGCCGCTTGTAATCACGATATCCCCTTCTTTCAGTCCGTCGACGATCGTGTAGCTGTCTGCATTTTCCAGACCCGTATGTACATAGTTCCAGTATGCTTTATCTTCCGTTAATGTGAATACGACCTGCTTGCCGGAACGGAGTACGACGGCGCTTTTGGGAACGACCAACTGTTTACCCAGCGAGCGGTGGATGCTCACGCGTACATTCATCCCTTCGAACAACTTGCCTTTATCGTTTACGGCAGCTTTCACCTGTACCATCCCGTCTTTGTCCACCAGCGGGTTTATTTCGGATATACGGCCTTCAGCCATGACATCGGACAAGGCAAAGGGGGCTACCTCTACACGGTCGCCCGTTTTGATAAGCGGAAGTTCGCTTTCCAGAACCGTGAAAGCGGCTTCCAGCGTACGGGTATCGATGATGGAGCAGAAAACATCGGAGGTAGAAGCCGTGTTGAACTGTTTGGCGAACAGGTTTGCGACGACACCGTCGAAAGGAGCGGTCAGGACTGCGTTGCGTTGTTCGTATTCGGCAAGCTGCCAGGAGATCAGCGCCTGGTCATATCCGCTTTTTACCTTGACCAACTGCATGGTTGCGGGCGGTACTTTCGTGGAATCTTCCAGTTTGTAGCCCTGTCCGATCAGTACGTCCTGCAATTCTAATTTGGCGCGTTCGAGTGCATCTTTGGCCTGTGCCGTCTTGTTGGCAAGGCGGAAGGTGGAGAGCTCCGCGAGTTTTTGCCCTTTCGTCACGCGATCGCCGTTCTTCACATAGATCTTGGCGATCGGTTCTGCCGACTCGAATTTCAGGTCGACAAAGTTCCGGGCAGACAGTTTGCCGTTACTGATCAGTTCGTGGTTGAAATCAGTAGTATTCAGCGTTATCACCGTCACCTCGTTTGTCTCGTCCGGCAGAACGGTTTCTACGCTTTCCTCTGAACCTTTCTCTTGCTTTTCACCGGAACAAGCCATCATCCCGGCCAGAAACAGTATAGCAAACAATTTGTAGTATTTCATATTTTATTGTTTTTATCAAAGTTGTTTCGCAAATATACAAACATATTTTAGTTACGAGCCTTTCGTAATTACTTTTTTTCTAATATCTTTTTTATTTCCGCTTTCATTTCCCGGATTGCGGTGCTTTCGACCTTCGGCTCTTTGGACAGCACAGACTGCGCTGCGGCTTGAAATTTATCTGCTTGGTCGAATTTTGGCTCTGCGTATAGCTTTGCTAACAGATAATATGGATACAATCTCTCCGGCAGTATCCCGATAGCCTGAATCAGTTCCCTCTCCGCCTCCCGGTAGTCGCCGACCGCCTGCCGGTTCTTGGCGATCATGTACCGGATCATCGGGTCTCCGCTCAGCCGCTTCGCCCGTTCCAATACCCGTATCGCCTCCGTGTATTGCCCCGTCTTGCTGAGGCATTGCGCCTCTTCAAACAAAAATTCCGGTTTATGCTTCAACTTGTCATGCAGGTCGTGATAATCTTCCGCAACCGATTCATACGCCTTGTTGTTATAGATCATCTGCATCCGTCCCCATCGTTTATAAACCTCATATTGCCCTTTCTGCAAGATGAACAGGCAGACGGATGCAAGCGACAACAGGCTTATCATCGTAATATGGCGCACCGGTGATACGGATAGGGTGGATGATCGTGCCTGCGTCCCATCTTCCGTCACGCATATCGCCCCCAAAAACACCAGCGCCACCCAAAACGACGGCAACTGCAACGGATAGGACGACACCGCGAACACGGCTAACGCCAACACA
>NZ_CDRTCT010000044.1:0-29623 GCF_977054455.1 Parabacteroides sp.
AATTTATAATGTTAATTAGTGTAGATAAAACTCAGACTTTTATATGCGATAGCCCTAAAGTTCTATCCAACGGGTGGGATACTTTTCAATTATTTTAGTGGAGTACTTTTCAGTTATTATCTACACAACGTACAGTAAAATGCAGCAAATAGCACGGTTGCCAACTCGTTACCACAAAATCAGGTAATATTCCTAAAGCCTTTATAATAAAGCGATAAGAAATTCATTCCAGAATTAGCGAAATAGTTTGAGACCGGGCTCAAAGGACTACTGTTCCAGGGCAACCGCACCAAATCTCGCCAAAAGATGGATGTAAAGTTTGTACGGGATCTGCTTCACCGCCTTCACCTTTTCTGCCCTATCCGCTGTATATCAACGTGAGGCAGGGTGAAGCCGCTGTTTCGTTTTGCCTTCACCCGGTTGTTGCGCCTTCACCTCTTTTTCTCTATTGGCATATCGGCATAAAGAACAATCAGGTGAAGGTTGCTTGTAAGAGGTGAAGGCAAAAAACGACTTTGCCTTTACCTCTATAGGCCTTTCCAAACAACGCATGCCGTGAAAAGGTGAAGGATAAATCCCGGAATTGCCACAAACTTTTCCATAAAGGCGTCCGGCAGCTGTTTTTTCTGGTTCCTTTCCTCCCAAATATAGCTTCCGTCTCATAAATAACAGCCTATATCCTATTGGGGAATAGCCTATATCCTATTGGGGAATAGCCTATATCCTATTTGGAAATAGCATGTACCCTATTTTAAAAGAGCTTGCATCCTTTCCGAAAGCGATAGGCATTCCCTTCGGAAAAGCCGCCGAGGCTTTTGCCGTACCACAGGCTTGTCTGTTTGCCCACCCATGAATCAGCATTTATATTCCTGCCAAATTTTGGTGCGGTTGCCCTGTTACTGTACCGGAATACAGATTTCCGTCAGCAGATTTTCAGGCTTCGTATTGCGCGGATCGTTCAGATAGCGTTCGTAGCTCGGCTCGTCACGAAGCGTACAACCCATCTCCGGCAATTTCTTTACATAGATCGTATCGTAAACGGCTTGCAGATATTCGTATGATCCCTCATAAATAAAGGTGGCATAACGACCGGCCGGAATCTGCTTGGCTCCGACTTCTCCTTTCGGCAGAACAGGAGCGGGGATGATCATGCAGACATCCGTACGCAACTTATCTTCGGATGTCACTTTCGGATCGTCGTGATAGATACAAAGCGGACAAGGATCGATTGTCGGCAAGTTATGCTCGCGGGCAAAAGCATAAAGCTTCATCCAGGTTCCGCCATAATCATTCTGGCGGTAATCGCCCGTCAGGCGGATATAAATCACATTGCGAACGGGAATTTCTTTTATCTCGGCCTCCAACTGCAAGTCGGGCCATATCTTTTCTGGTCTCATAATCGTGTACTCTTTATTGTTTCTATATTCGTTAGGTGAAATAGAATAGAACTGCCTGAAAGCCTTCGATAGGGAAGAAGGTGCACCATACCCGATGCGGTAAGCGATATCCCCGACGGACATATCCGTGTAGCGAAGCAGGTGAGCTGCAGTCTCGATCCGTTTCCGCACAATGAACGCCCCCAAGGGCTCTCCTAAAAACGCACTCATCACCCGGTGGAAATGGTACGGGGACAAATGCGACATTTCGGCCAGCCGGTTCAGGTCTATATCATCCCCCAAGTGATTATTGATATACTCGATCACCAGGTTCACCCGTTTCAGGTATTCTTCTCTTGTCGTTGTTCGTTGTTGCATGTTCTTTTTCTATTTTACTTCGCAAAGGTAACGTCCCTCCTGCCTGATAACTTTTCCAATCTTGCTAACTTACTAAGTTCTCAGGCATCTTCATGAACGAGAAGCCATCTCACGAAACGACATCAAGGTGAAACTGCCTTCGACATCAAGGCGAGACGGAGAGCCATTCCCGTACTGCCTCGACAAGCACCCGGTTCTCATCTGCCGCCTGGGCCGATATACGGATATAACGTTCGTCCAGGCCGCGGAAATTGGAGGCGTCACGGATCAGCAGGCCGTGACGATCCCACAAATATTGTTTCAACTCAGCAGCCGTTCCTTTTTTCAGGCGGGCTAAGAAGAAAGTCACGGATGTCGGCAATGCTTCGAGGTTGCCCAACTCATTCAGCCGGTCGATCAGGCAGGCAGTCTCGCGCCTCCATTCACGTACGGGCAGGATATATTGCTCCGGATGCGTCAGGATGTATTTGCCGGCCTCCACAGCGATTGCGTTGACAGACCAGGGAATGATGTACCGGTTTATCTGCCCGGCCTTTTCCGGAGAAGCGATCAGGTAGCCGATGCGGAGTCCCGGTATATTATGCGCTTTCGAGATCGATTGGATCAGGATCAGGTTCGGATGAAGGCGGACATCCGAGGGCTTCAACAACTCTTCCGTCGTGAAGGCGACGTATGCCTGGTCGATGATAAAGACCGTCTGTCGGTTCGCCTCGATCAGTGCTAACAGTTCCGCCCGGCGGATCAATTTGCCGTCCGGATTGTTCGGGTTACAGATCCAGCAGAAGTCCTGCCCTTCCAGCGAAAGGCCGGACAAGTCGCACGAGGTCGGAAAGAAACTGACCTCATGCCCGTACAGGCGGCAAGCATCTTCATACTCTGCAAAAGAGGGAATGGCAATAGCCGACTTTGCCCCTTTCCATGTTTGTGCCAGCAGATAGAAAGCCGTGATGGAGCCGTTCGTAACCACTATATTCTCCTCCTCCACCTCATAGCAGCGGGCAAGCAAGCGTTTCAGGGAAGAGGCATCCGGTTCCGGATAGCGCGTGAGTTCATAAAACCGCCTGTCCAGGTGTTCCCTGAGTGTGCGGAGATCGGCCCCGTGCCATACATTTGAACTGAAATTTATCTTTACCTCTTTCTGCGAATTATAGTGGTCGTCACCGTGTCCGAATAACATGATTAAAAAATTAAGAATTAAAGAATTAAGAATTGTTGATTGCTTTATAGATTGCGTCTTGGATACGTGTACGGATCTCCAGCGAACTCAGCTTGTTGTTGGCCCGTGTCGGGTTCACCCGGTTGGACAGGAAGATATACAGCAGGTTGTTATCCGGGTCCACCCAGAAGCAAGTGCCGGTAAAACCGGTATGCCCATAGACGGAGGCGGGAGCCAGGCTACCGCAAGGAGATGCTTTTCCCCCGCCAACTACCGGCTTGTCGAACCCCAAGCCGCGACGACAAGTCGGGCTTTTGCTTTGGGTGAAGAGGCGACCGGTCTCTTTGGACAAATATTCTTCGCCGCCGTAGCTTCCCTGGTTCAGATAGAGTTGCAGCACTTTCGCCAGGTCACCCGCATTGGAGAAAAGTCCGGCATTGCCCGAAACGCCCCCCTGGAAAGCAGCCGCCTCATCGTGCACATAGCCGCGCAGCAGTTGACGGCGGATGAAACCGTCGTACTCGGTCGGGACGATCTGCGCCGTATCGAGGATGTGCAAAGGATTATAGGTCGTATGCCAGGCTCCGAGCCGGCTGAAGAACGTGTCATGCAACAGGCAGTCCATCGGTTGCCGCATCTGCTTTTCCACCATCATCTTCAACAGGATGAAATTGATGCAGCTGTATTTGTACTTGCCGCGCACACCGAGGCGCGAGTCTTTGATCTCCCGGATAATGGTGTCTTTAAAAGAGTCGTGCAGATACATGTTGCGGGCGATCTCTGTCGTAAAACCCGGCTTCTTCCGGGCGGATACCAGATCGGGGAGAAAAGAGAAGTCGTTACGCACATATGTCCGGGCATCGAAACGGACCGGATGCGCCTGGTTCTTTGCATTGCTGTACAGGCTGCCTTTGTAGCTGTCCCTGTCGATCGCGTTCAGGTAGAAATTGATCGTCGGCGTCAGGCCGGACTGATGGTAGAGGAGGTCTTTGATGACCAGGTTCTTTTTGTCCGAGTCCTTCAGTTCGGGGACGAAATCGGATATCTTATTGTTCAGCGTGAACTTCTTGTCATCATAGGCTTTCATAACGGCCAGCAAGGTCCCCGCCGCTTTGGAGGAAGAAGCCAGGTCATAGACGGAGTTTTCGTCAACAGCCTGTTTCTTGTCATAGTCGAAATAGCCGAATGATTTGTCATAGATAATCATGCCATCTTTGGCAACGAGCACCTGGCAACCGGGAAAAGCCTTCTGCTCCAGGCCGTCTTCCACGATAGAGGCGATCACGTCCAAACGTTCGGGGCTTACGCCCACTTCTTCCGGCTCATGATAACCGAGACGTGTCTTTTCGGTAAACACGCCCGTCCCCGCCGTGTACAGAGTGGGAATGGAAACCGGCAGCTTTCCTTTGACCGCAATGCCGCCGAAGATGGCTTGCGCCGCATATTCCTGAGCAAGCGGCGTACCCTCGTAGGCCATTACGACCGCTTTGGCTTTCAGAATGGAAGGTTTATATTCTTTACAAAAATAGGGCAAGGTGAAAAAGGCATAGACCAGTTCTTTCCTTGCTGCCAACTGGCGCAGAGCCGGGCTTTCCGGAATGCGGACCGTGTGTACGCCGCAAATGATCACATCGTATTTCTCCAATTTCTTATAGACACTCTGCACCTGGGCGACCGTCGCATTGCGACCGATGCTGAAACAAGCGATCGAGTCGTAGCGCCCCAACATCTTCTGGAACTCGTTTCCTACCCCGTCGCCGATAGACAGGGCGGCGATCTTTTTCTTATCGAGTTGCTTCAACGGGATGATGTCGCCTTCGTTCTTCAACAAGGTGATCGCTTCTTCATTCAACTTGGCAGCCAACCATGCAGCATGGGGAGAGTTCAGCCGTTCGGACAAACCTTTCGTCTCGACCGGGCGATAGTGGTTCAGCCCGGCAATGTATTTATATTGCAGGATCTTGATGATCTTCGCTTCTATCTCTTCCCTGTCCAATATACCTTCATCCAAGGCTTCTTTCACGGCTGCGAAGTCATTGATCGGGGCCGCCGGAGCCAACAGGATATCATTGCCCGCCAGCAACGCCTTTACGGAAGGATTGTCGGACTTGCGGGTAGTCGCGCCTTTCATTGCCAAGGCATCGGTAAAACAGAGCCCCCGGAACCCGAGTTCTTTTTGCAGCAGGCCGGTGACGACGGCACGGGACATGGAAACCGGCTTATCGCGAGACTTGTCCAATGCCGGGACATAAAGATGTCCGGTCATCACGCCGGCATAGCCGTCATAGATGTAACGCTTGAAAGGCAGCAGCTCCACACTGTCCAGGCGTGCCCGGTCCTGATGGACGGCAGGCAGCGTGTAATGGGAATCCTCGGCGGTATCGCCATGTCCGGGGAAATGCTTGGAGACGGACAGGATGCCCTGCCCTTCCAGTCCGCGGGCATACGCCAGCCCTTTGTCGGCCACCGCCTGCGGATTCTCGCCGAAGGAGCGCAGACCGATCACCGGGTTGTCGGTATTGCTGTTCACATCCATATCGGGTGCGAAATTGATGTGGATTCCCATCTCCTTGCACTGCCGGGCGACTTCCTTGCCGTATTCGGTTATCAGGTCGTTATCCTCGATCGCCCCCAACATCATGTTCTTCGGGAAACGGGTCGTACCGGAGAGGCGCATGGAAAGTCCCCATTCTCCGTCCAGCGACACGAGCATCGGGACGCGGGAGGCTTTTTGCAGGCGGTTCGTCACCTCGGCCTGCGTGACCGGATCGCCTTTATGGAAAAGGATGCCGCCGAGCTTTATCTCATTGACGTAACGCATGAGGCGTTGCATATTGCGCGTGTCGGATTTCGGGTTGGCGATGACCATAAAGAGTTGCCCGACGCGTTCGTCGTAGCTCATCGCGTCGAAGACGGAGTCCACCCAATGATTCATTTTCGCCTTGTCCACTGCCCGGTAAAGGTTCGGCGTCGTCTGTGCGACAGCGGAAAGAACGGCAACACAACTAAATAAAAAGATATATATTTTCTTCATCGAAAGAGTTGAAATTTATGATTTATAATTTATGACTTACGAATAATGATCACAATGTCTTTCTAATAAATCATACTTCATAAATCATAAATCAAAACAAATGTACAGAAATTACCCTGATATTTCCTACCTTTGAGGTGTTTACTAACTAATTTTTAATCTAAATTCTATAGAACCATGCAAAGAAGGCACTTTATGAAGCTGACAGGTATGTTGGCTACGCTCCCGGCTATCAAGGGGATAGCTGCGACCTCCGAAAAAGCCGCTTCCTCCGGAAAGCAGCTATACGAATGGCGGATCTACACGCTGGAAGGAGACGCGGACGGCCTGGACGACTTTTTCCGCGATACACTGATCCCGGCCTACAACCGGAAGAACATCAAAGCCGGCGCTTTCGCCCCCTACAAGAAAGAGGAAAAAGAACGCCGCCTGCTGCTCTTTGTCTATCCTGATATCACTACTTATTATAAGGTAAAGCGAGAGATCTGGGACGACACGGCATTCAGGAAAGCGGCACAGCCCTATTTCGACAAGACGGCTCCCCACCCGGCTTACTTCAATTTCGAAAGTTTCCTGTGCGAGGCTTTCGACAAAGTTCCTTCCCTTCTGATGCCGGACAAGAACCGGACGATGTTCGAACTCAGGACGTACCACAGCCCCAACGAAGAGGCCAACCAACGGAAAGTCGCGATGTTCAACAAAGACGAGATAGATGTTTTCGACAAAGTCGGCATCAACTCCGTCTGCTACGGGGAAGTATTGGCCGGCCCGATCATGCCGGCGGTGATGTATCTCACCTGGTACAAGGACGAAGCGACACGCAATGCCGCCTGGGACAAATTCCGTACACACCCGGACTGGCAGCGGATCAAGAACCTGCCGGAATATGCCTATACGGCCACCCGGAACACCAGCCTGTTCCTCTCGCCGTTGCCTTATTCGCAGATGTGAGAGAATTAAGAATTAAAAATTAAGAATTAAAAAATTAAGAATTGATTGTGATGAGACAAACCTTATTCCTCCTGTGCCTTTGGGTTGGCAGCCTGTTGGCGGGGCATGCCCAGGAAGCCGATGAAGCGAATTACGACGAAAGCAAAATACCGCCTTACACCCTGCCCGCCCTGTTAAAGACGGCCGACGGCCGGGAAGTGACAACCGTGCAGCAATGGGAACAGGCCAGACGGCCGGAACTGTTGTCCGTCTTTACCGAACAGGTATATGGGAAGATGCCGGCGGACAAGGTGGATGTGTCCTACAAAAAGCTGGACGACAACCACAGTGCCGTCAACGGCAGCGCCACCCGCAAACAGATCGAAATCACATTCAGTCATAACGGTGTGGAACGGAAAGCCCTGCTGCTGATGTACCTGCCGAACCATGTCAAAACAAAAGCGCCTGTATTCCTGCATTTCAACTTCCAGGGGAACCAGACCATCTCTCCGGACCCGGACATCATCCCGTCGCAACACTCCGACCGCCCACGCGGCAACCAAGCATCGCGCTGGCCGGTGGAAAAGATCATCGACGCCGGCTACGGGCTTGCCACCGTCCATTACTTCGACTTCTTCCCCGACAGCAAGGACAGGTATGCGGAAAGCATCCTCGCCCTCTTCGGCTATCGGTCGGAAGGAGACATCCCGGCGGACGACGGACAGGCGATCGCCGCTTGGGCATGGGGCTACAGCCGGGTGATGGATTACCTCGAAACAGACTGGCAGGTCGATGCCTCCAAAATCATCCTGATGGGACATTCCCGCCTGGGCAAAACCTCCCTCTGGGCAGGCGCGACCGATCCGCGTTTCGCAATCGTCGTCTCCAACGAATCCGGATGTGGCGGAGCAGCCCTGTCCAGACGGCAGGTGGGCGAGACGGTCAACCGGATCAACCACGCTTTCCCCCACTGGTTCTGTCAGAACTTCCGCCGGTATAACAAGAAAGAAGGCGAACTGCCGATCGACCAGCATGAACTCTTGGCCCTCATCGCCCCCCGCCCCCTTTATGTGGCAAGCGCTGAAGAAGACCGCTGGTCCGATCCGAAAGGTGAATTTCTTTCGGCCGCATACGCCGGAGAGGTCTACAAGCTCTACGGGATGAAAGGATTGGAAACGACCACGATGCCGGCGGTCAACACACCGATCATGAACCGTGTCGCCTACCACAACCGTACCGGCGTGCACGATGTGACGGATTTCGACTGGGAGAACTACATCAGGTTCGCCGACAAATGGCTGCTGAAGTAAAATTTATTTCCGGCTACTGCTTGCGTATCAAATAATTATTTCGTTCCTTTGCATCCGCTTTACGTAATCTCTGTCGGGACAGGTAGCCCGTTACATTGCGTTTCATTAAAAATTACAATTAAAAAGCTTAAAAACAATGGATTTAATTAAAGTTGTAAACGAAGCGTTTGCTACGAAGAAGGAATTTCCTGCATTCAAGAGTGGTGACACTATTACAGTTGCTTACCGTATCAAAGAAGGTAACAAAGAACGTGTCCAGCAGTACAGAGGTGTCGTAATCCGCATCTCAGGTCATGGTGACAAAAAACGCTTCACAGTGCGTAAGATGTCTGAAAACGTAGGTGTAGAACGTATTTTCCCGATCGAATCTCCGTTTATCGAAAGCATCACGGTTAACAAGTATGGTAAAGTGCGTCGCGCTAAATTGTATTACCTGCGTGCTCTTACCGGTAAGAAAGCAAGAATCAAAGAAAGAAGAGTGTAATCTCTGTGGTTCTATTGCCATACGAAAAAGCCGTCCGATTCATTTCGGGCGGCTTTTTTGTTGGATACGCGTCGGAATCTCCGTCTACACCTAAAAGTATTTATAAAATGTAAAGAACAGGAACAAACCCCTGACAGGCGTTGTTTGTCTGGAAACTCAAAAAAGATGTTCCTATGAATTACGGCATTAGCGTTCTGTTCAGGGCAATTCCTTTGCTTATGGCCCTGTTTTGTTTTGGTTACGGCTGGTTCGTCACCTCCTACGGGACAGATCCGAACCGGTATGTGGCGGGGCCTGTGGTTTTCTCGCTGGGTATGATATGCATCGCACTGTTCTCGACGGCCGCCACCATCATACGGCAGATCATCGGGACGTTCGGGCAGGTCAGTAAATATGTGCTTCCGGGAATCGGCTACCTTTCGGCCGTTCTGGCTGTCATAGGCGGCGTGCATCTCCTGCATGCTTCTCCGGACTCGGCTTCATTCGTTGCAGGGCATGTGGTATGCGGCGTAGGGTTTATCACGGCTTGTGTCGCAACGACCGCCACATCCTCCACCCGTTTCACCATGATTACCGAAAATGCCAGAAAAAGCGACCACGACGTTCCGCCGAAAGCCTTTACCCGGGCACAGGGGCTGATGCTGATCGCCATTGCCGTCATCCTCTCGCTGACAACCTGGATATGGGCGTTCGTGCTATTGTCCAAAGGCGGCTTACACCCTAAATATTTTGTTGCCGGACATGTGATGATCGGACTCGCCTCGATCTGTACCAGCCTGATCACGCTGGTTGCCACCATTGCCCGGCAGATACGAAACATTTTCTCGCCGACCGAACGCAAGATATGGCCGGTACTGGTCCTCGTCATGGGAAGTCTTTGCATCATTTGGGGACTGATCCTGATACTGGGAACCGCCGACATGGCGCTCGGTTCGACCGGCTACATCATGATCGGCTTGGGTTTGGTTTGTTACAGCATTTCCAGCAAGGTGATATTGCTGTCGAAGATATGGCGACATGAGTTCAAACTATCCAACCGCATCCCGCTGATTCCCATCTTCACGGCGTTGACTTGCTTATTCCTGTCGGCTTTCCTGTTCGAGATGGGTTCCGTCCACGGATACTATTTCGTTCCGGCACGCGTATTAGCCGGGTTGGGAGGCATTTGTTTCACGCTTTTCTCCATCGTAAGTATTCTGGAAAGCGGGACTTCTTCACATTAGGACAGGCCGTGACTTAACAGAAAAACCCGTATCTTCTATCCTTTTCCTTCGGACGCATTAGAAACCGGGATGTGTTCCATAAACCGATGGACAGTAGAGCGGGAGCGAATATGATAGGAGAAAAGGACTAACGGATCAAGTCTCATAGTTTGACACCCCTCCTTTTTTAAACATAGTACAAGGCCTCTTTGTTATTCTTTCATATTTTAAACAACTGAGAATATGAAAACAAGGAAATTAATCGGATTACTTTTTCTCCTCCCGTTACTGGCGGCCTGCACTGGCCATAAAACGGCAAACGAAGCGGCGCAAGCGGAAACCTTTACAAAAGATACGATCCCGACCGGCCCGAACATCTTTTACTTCAACGGAGACTTCACCTATTATGCCGATGCCGCCACACTGAAAGACTGCATCAGCGGGGCCGTCCTTCCGGTAGCCATGAAAGGCGAATACCTCAAAGTCGAAAAGAAATACCAGGAGATGAAGCCGAAAGAGATGGAGGCCGTCAATTGCGGCGTAATGGGCTATCTGGTTCCCAAAGAAGCGGACGAGGAAGGCCCCGATATGCAGCTCCTGATCACCGGGCTGGTCGGATTCGACCGGACAACTTCCTGCAATCCGAAAGACATCATTACCGATGCCGTCTACGCCGCTTATCATCCGAACGAGAAAGAGGCCCGGACAAAGACCTCCATCACCTTCGACAACGATTACACATTCCAATGCACGACCTACCAATTATCACCCGCCAAGTTCGTAAGCGACTACAGGGGGCACTGGTTCCGTACGGCAAAAGACAACATCGTACTGCTGGTCAACGATGAAGTCCTGTATGAAGGGACAATCGATTACAGCAACATGAACCTCATCCTGCAAAACGACAACGAAAACGAGGTGATCTTCAGGAAAGGCGCCTGAATTACAAAAAAGGAGACTGCCCATCCGCGGACAATCTCCTTTCACTTACATCCAAATCATTAACGGGATTCTTACTTCTTGTAAGTCTTATATCCATAAACAGCCAAGTCGCCCAACTCCTCTTCGATGCGGAGCAACTGGTTGTATTTGGCCATACGGTCGGAGCGGCTCAACGAACCGGTCTTGATCTGTCCGCTGTTGGTCGCCACAGCGATGTCGGCGATCGTGGCATCTTCCGTTTCGCCGGAGCGGTGGGAAGTGACGGAGGTGTAGCCGTTGCGGTGCGCCATTTCGATCGCATCCAATGTTTCGGACAAGGTACCGATCTGGTTCACCTTGATCAGGATGGAGTTGGCGCAACCTTCTTCGATCCCCTTCTTCAGGAATTCAACGTTCGTCACGAACAGGTCGTCACCGACCAACTGGCATTTGCTTCCCAACGCCGCAGTCAGCAGTTTCCAGCCTGCCCAGTCGTTTTCGTCCATACCGTCCTCGATAGAGTCGATCGGGTATTTGGCAACCAGGCCGGAGAGGTACTCCACCTGCTGCTGGGCGTTACGCTTGGCACCTTTGTCGCCTTCGAACTTCGTATAATCGTATATGCCATCGTGATAGAATTCGGAGGCGGCGCAGTCCATTGCGATCGTCACGTCCTTGCCCGGTTCGTATCCGGCAGCATTGATGGCAGCCATGATGGAGTTAAGGGCATCTTCCGTTCCGTCCAAAGCAGGAGCGAAACCGCCTTCATCGCCGACAGCCGTGCTCAGGCCGCGATCGTGCAACACCTTCTTCAAGGCATGGAACACCTCGGCTCCCATACGCAACCCTTCGCGGAAACAGCAAGCCCCTACCGGGCGGATCATAAATTCCTGGAAAGCGATCGGAGCATCGGAATGCGAACCGCCATTGATAATATTCATCATCGGAACAGGCAATACATACGCATTCGTTCCGCCGATATAGCGGTAAAGAGGCTGGTCCAGATAGTGGGCAGCCGCCTTGGCAACAGCCAGGGAAACCCCCAACATGGCGTTGGCGCCGAGGTTGGACTTAGTCTTCGTGCCGTCCAGGGCAATCAGTTTATGGTCGATCTCACGCTGGTTCAAGGCACTCATGCCCAGGATAGCGGGAGCAATTACGTTATTGACATTATCGACAGCTTTCAGAACCCCTTTGCCGCCATAGCGTTTCTTGTCGCCATCGCGAAGTTCGATCGCTTCGTTTTCACCGGTAGAAGCGCCGGAAGGAACGGCTGCACGGCCAAAAGCGCCGGAAGCCAGATGTACATCTACTTCAACAGTCGGGTTACCACGTGAATCAAGGATTTCTCGTCCTACTACTTTTACAATTTCCATACTTCTAATATTTGAGTTTTATCTTTCGTACAAATATAACAAAAGAGGGCGGGGCTTTGTTGGGAGAACAAGATCGAATTTATTTATCATGTCATTTACGCAATTGACAATAGAGGCCTGGGGGAGAAACAGCATCTTTATCCCACTTTTCTCTAAAAATCCCTCAACCTTTTTCCAACCGCATTGTTTCTTTTATACGATAGAGTTTTTAAATCGGCCATGATGAAAAGGTTATTATCCATATTATCACTTCTTCTCCTGCTTATCACCGGACAGGCAATCATGGCCGCGACAGGCGAATCCGCTGCGGACAAAAAGCAAACGGCCGTTACATCCAACGAGAAAGCCCTCTCCTTGCAACATAAGATAAAATACTTCGAACTGAACCAATGCCCTAATGCAGCCCCCTGTCTGAGCAACCGTGTACAACATTCTACGGAGATAGGCGAGCGGTTCCTGAAAACCGTCTCCCGCCAGCTCGAACAGTCCTTGCAAAAGGGACAAGATGCCCTCAACAAGATATCGGAAATAGTATCAGTCACTCACTCTTTAAAATGTTCTTCCCTTCGTATACGGGCGGGCCATTGGGTCTACGTCTTACGAAAAATTATTATTTGATAGTCCATACTGTTGGTTTTAGTAGCTGAGAGTAATCGTCTCCCCTCTTGGAGAGGGGACATAAGGGTGTGTATCAAATAATTCAAGAGTATGGAAACTAAAAAAACAAATAATAAAAAAGCATACAACGGCATTTCCGCAGCCATCGTTATCCTGGCATGTTTCATCATTGCCGTATGTTTTTACCAATTCGTCCTGGGCAACCCGGCGAACTTCATGGATAACAATCCCGCCAACCATCCGCTGCCCGGCAATTACTTCGGTACGGTTTATAAAGGCGGTTACATCGTCCCGGTGGTGATCACCCTGTTCCTCACCGTCGTCACCCTGAGTATCGAACGCATGATCGCGATCAGCCGCTCCAAAGGGAGAAAAAATTTAGTCCACTTCGTACAGACCATCAAGAAGTATCTGGAGGAAGGCAACCTCGACGCCGCCCATAAACTGTGCAGCGAGCAAAAAGGTTCCGTCGCGAATGTCGTCAATGCGGCCCTGTCGCGCTACAGCGACGTGGAAAGTTCTTCCGGACAGACCAAAGAACAAAAGATATTGATCATCCAGAAAGAGATCGAAGAGAGCACCGCCCTCGAACTTCCTTCGATGGAGCAGAACCTTCCGGTCATCGCCACGATCTCCACGCTGGGAACCCTATTCGGGCTCTTGGGGACGGTATTAGGCATGATCCGCTCGTTCGCCGCCCTGGCCAACGCCGGAGCACCCGACTCGGTGGCCCTGTCCACCGGTATTTCAGAAGCACTGGTCAACACCGCACTTGGTATCGCTACCGGTGCGCTGGCCATCATCTCATACAACTATTTCACCAGTAAAATAGACAATATCACCTACGCTATTGATGAAATCGGTTTCTCCATCGTCCAGACGTTTGCCGCTAAACATTAAGTCCTATGCCTAAGCTGATAGTAAAACGCAAAAGCACATTCATCGACATGACGGCGATGAGTGATGTCACCGTGCTGCTGCTTACTTTCTTCATGCTGACGTCCACCTTTATCCAGAAAGAACCGGTGGTGGTTGCCACCCCTTCGTCCGTCTCCGAGATCAAGATACCGGAAACGAACATCCTTTCCATCCTGGTGGACCCCGACGGGAAAGTATTCATGAGCCTGGACAAACAGGAAGACAAGGCGAACGTCCTAAAGCTGCTGGGAAAAGATTTCGGCATCAACTTCACGGACAAAGAGGTGTACGCCTTCAGCCTGCAACCTTCCTTCGGTGTCCCCATCCAGAACATGCAGGAGTTCCTCGGCATGCCGTCCGGCGAACAGGACCGGCTGATGAAGGACTACGGCATTCCCGCCGACAGCACCGACAACCAGTTCAAACTCTGGGTGCAACATGCGCGGGAAGTGAACCGTGACCTCGTCATCGCCATCAAGGCGGACCAGGACACTCCTTATCCGAAGATTAAAAACATCATGAACACATTGCAGGACCTTCGAGAGAACCGGTATAATTTGATTACCTCGCTCAAAAAGATGCCCGACAATGTCTAACAACGACTAAAGTCATGGCAGAAGTAAATACAGACAAAGGCAAAGACGACGGCAAGAAAGGCAAACAGAAAAAGATGACCGTCCGCGTGGACTTCACGCCAATGGTGGACATGAACATGTTGCTGATCACCTTCTTCATGCTCTGTACCTCGCTCAGCAAGCCACAGACAATGGAGATCAGTATGCCGTCGAAAGACCAGGTAACGGAAGCGGAGCAGACGAAGGTCAAAGCCTCCAAGGCCATCACCCTGTTGCTTGGCGAAGACGATAAGATATACTACTATTTCGGCGAACCGGACTACGAGCACGCCGAGTCGCTGCAACAGACCGGCTACTCGCCTGCCGGACTGCGCGACATCCTGCTGGAACGCAACTTCGATGTCGTCCGCCAGATGAAGGAACTCAAGCTGAAGAAGCTCAACAAGGAGATTTCCGAAGACGACTTCAAGAAGCAGGCCGCCGAGATAAAAGGATCCAAAGACGCTCCCGTCGTCCTGATAAAGGCTACCGACGACGCCTCCTACCGGAACCTGGTAGACGCACTGGACGAAATGCAGATATGCAATATCGGCAAATACGCAATCGTGGATATCACGGATGGAGATAAATTTCTGATCGACAACCTGAAGAGCGGCGGCGAGCTGGCCAAACAGATTGCCCGGTCCAATCCTAAAAAATGACGGTTATGCTAAAGAATATAAACTTGAATTCACCGGAATGGTGCGAGTTGGTCTTCACCGGAAAGAATAAGGAGTACGGCGCCTACGAGTTACGTAAGACCTCCTCCTCCCGCCATATCCGCGCCCTTCTGATCGTAGCGGCCGGGGCGATCCTGCTCATGGTATTGCCCGCCATCATCCATTCGGTCGTACCGCAACACGCAAAGGAGCAGGTGCTCGAAGTGACCGCCCTCTCCGACCTGACGATGGATACGAAAGTGCCGGAGGAAAACGTCGTGCGCAACATCGAAGCCCCGCCGCCTCCCAAACTCAAAAGCACCATCAAATTCACCCCTCCCGTCATCAAGGCGGACAAGGAGGTGAACGACAATGAAGAGATCAAGACACAGGAAGAACTGACGACCTCAAAGATGGCCATCTCGGTAGCCGACGTACAAGGAACGGACAGTGAAGACGCGATCGACATCGCCGACCTGAAAGACAACAAAGAGGTGATCCAGGAAGAGACGAAGCCTTATACGGCCGTCGAACAGATGCCGGAATTTCCGGGTGGCACGACAGAACTGTTGAAGTACATCGCCAACCACCTGAAATATCCGGTCATCGCCGCCGAACAGGGCATACAGGGAAGCGTGACGATCCGCTTCGTGGTCAGTCCGAGCGGCGAAGTGACGGATGTGGAAATACTCCGCAAGCTCGATCCTTCATGCGACAAAGAGGCAATACGTGTAATCAAATCACTCCCGAAATGGATGCCGGGCAAGCAGAACGGCAGGGCTGTTCCCGTCTACTTCACGGTTCCAGTACGGTTTAAACTGCAATGATCATGATGGAAAAGTATATAAATATGAGGATTGTCTGGGGTATATTCATTATAGCGATATACCTCGGCATGTCTTTTCTTTTGATTTTCACCGACCTGTTCAACGAGAATATGTCGTTCAGGTTACGGATCACTTTCGGCGTCCTATTCTTCTGCTATACTATTTTCCGAAGTTACAGGTTACTTAAATGCAGGAAATAATATGAAACGGACTCTTATCATATCCCTCTTGGCTGTCGCGTTTTTAGCAGCCTGCAACTCTAAAAAGCGGACGGAACCCGACGACACTCCCACAAGCGGCGTGATAGCGATTGCGGTAGATGAATCGCTTGCCCCGATCGTGCAGGAGGAGATCGCCGTATTCGAAAGCATCTACAAAGAGGCAGGCATCGTCCCCCGGTTTTCCGGCGAGACGGAGACGATCAACCGGCTGTTGCACGACAGTACCTGGCTGGCCGTAACCACCCGCCCGCTGACGCAGGAGGAAACCGCTTACATGAACCGAAAGAAGCTGTTTCCGAAAGCCGTCAAGGTCGCGACCGATGCGATCGCGTTGATCATCAACCGGACGAACCGGGACTCGTTGATCGGGATGCCCGTATTGAAGGAGATCCTGACCGGCAGGATACGCAACTGGAACGAATTGTCGCCCCGCAACCCGGCTATGCCCATCGAAGTAGTGTTCGACAACCCGAATTCAAGTACGGTACGGTATGCGATCGACTCGATCTGCGGCGGTGAGAAGCTAAGCGGACACCTGCAAGCGGAACAGAGCAACCGGGCGGTACTCGATTATGTCTCGAAAACTCCGGGGGCACTCGGCATTATCGGGGTCAACTGGGTCAGCAACCCGGTCGATTCCACGAGCATGAGCTTTATCGATAATATCCGCGTGATGGCCGTCAGCCGTTACCGGGAGGCGACTCCTGCAAACAGCTTCAAGCCTTACCAGGCTTATATCGCCTTGGACGATTATCCGATGACACGACCTGTCTACCTGCTCCTTTCCGAACCCCGGACGGGACTGGCTTCAGGTTTTACCTCTTTTGTAGCAAGCGACCGCGGACAACGGATCATCCTCAAATCGGGGTTGCTTCCGGTGACACAGCCGCTGCGAATCGTAAACATCAAATAAACAATATAATCGTATGACACGCACTATCTATATCCTCATCATCAGCCTGCTGGCAACCATCGCTTATGCAGACAATAATCCAGGTATCGACTTTTACAAAGCCGGTGAACCGGGCATAGCCAAAAAGCTGTTCGAGGAACAGCTGAACAGTTCCCCTGCCGAAAAGGCGGTAGCTCTCTACTATTTAGGCGAGATCGCCTTCGATGCCGGACAAACGGCAAAGGCACTCGGCTATTACAAGCAGGGATGGGAAACCGATCCCGAATATGCCTTCAATAAAGTCGGCGAAGGGAAAATCCTGTTGAAAACAGACCGGCCGTCAGCCGAGAAAGCATTCGACACAGCGATCAAGGTCAACAAGAAAAACACCGACACCTACGTTGCCATCGCCTCCGCCTACTCGACAAACGGCATGGAGGAAGAGGCCGCAGCCTCCCTTGAAAGCGCCCGGAAACAGAATCCGAACGCTCCCGCCATCTTCCTCTACGAAGGTGACCGCCTGTTGGCACAAAACAAGCCCGGCGATGCCGCCGGCAAATACGAACAGGCGATCCATTTCGATCCGGACTGCCGGATCGCCTACATCCGGTATGCCGAGGTCTATCAGGCTGTGACTCCTTCCCTCTCCGTCGAGATGTTGCAGAAGGTCATAGCGAACCATCCGGAGTACTTGCTCGCCCAGCGCACGTTGGGCAACGTCTATTCCTTGCAGGGCGCCTATGCCAAAGCGGTCGACGCCTACGACAAATATATGGCAGGCGGGTTATACTCCACCGACAATCTGGTTCATTATGCTTCCGCCTTGTTCTTCGACAAACAGTATGACAAAGCGGCCGAAGTACTTGCCCAAGGCAAGGCTATGGACCCGGACAACTTCTTGCTGAAACGTCTCAGTTTCTATGACGCCTGCGAAACCGGCAAGTACCAGGAGGGATTGGACGAGGCGACTGCTTTCTTCCGGATTCCGGACGGCAAATTTATCTGGCAGGACTATCTGTATTACGGCCGTTTACTGAACGAAGCCAAGCAGTATGACCAGTCTTTAGCCGCCTTGCAGCAGGCTCAAGCGCTTAGCGGCAACCATACGCATCCTGAAATATATAAGGACATCGCCAATGTCAACCTGAACAGTGGAAACGACAATGCGGCGATCGAAGCCTATACGAAATATATCGAACAGGCGGGCGAAGCGGCAGAGGCCTCGGATTTCTACCAGTTAGGGAAATATTACTATGGCGCGGCGGTCAAGGACAGCACGCTTGCAGCCGGCTACCTGGCGAAAGCGGACAGTGTCTTCGCCATTGTGAAGGAGCGCGTGCCGTCAAGTCACTTGGGCGTCCTGTGGCAGGCTCGTACCCATTCGCTGCTGGACCCGGAGACGGAGAAAGGGCTGGCTAAACCGTACTACGAAGCATGCATCCCGATGCTCGAAAAGAATCAGGACAAATACCGGAAGGAACTATCCGAATGTTACCGCTACCTGGGCTACTACTATTACCTCAAGCAGGACATGGACAGCTCAAAACTGTACTGGAACAAAATCCTCGATATCGCCCCCACCGACAAGACGGCTTTAGAAGCACTGAAAAACATCAAATAAAGACTTTTTCTCTATCTTCATGTTTTCTCACCCTGGCATATCAGTTAATCGACCTTTCGGGTATGCCGGGGTTTCTTTAAGCAATTTTACCTGTGCTCAACTCTTGACACAGATAATTATAAACATAAGGCGGACTCTGGTAATACAATCCTGTTTCCTTATCCAACAACAATTCATACAATTCAGAATTGTAAACCGTAGCAAATGCGTCTAACATTGTCAGATTATAATCACGCATCAGAAACATTACCAATTTCTGCACGACCGACTGCACTAAAAATTTATATTCCTTATTCATAAGACAATCAAACAAGAGGTTGCTTTTAATGTTCCAAAGAAATATTGTTTATTCAATTTTCTATATGTCAATTCTTTTACCAGCATTTCCAATGATATCATTCCTTGCTCATAACGTTCCAGTTGAAAGGCTACACCATCATCTGCAACAGGACCAGCAACTATATCATAGTCGTGAACATTTTCTCTATTTTCATTATTCCGATTCCTTAATATGAAAAGAGCCCATTCTTCAGAAGGCCTATCAAATATCTTTACAGATAAGGATTTATCCGACAGAAATCGTTCATCAAAAAAATATGAAGAAACTATGGCTTCGCCATTACGGGCAATCTTCAAACGCCTTTTAGCCATATCTTCGGCCTGCTCTCTGATATCTGTCAGATAAAATCCACACCCAAAGTCTTTTCCGGACATACACTTGGCTAAATCGATCGACGAGACTTTCATATTTGAACCATGATACAAAATCATTCTATTGCTCCTCCATTGCTTTTACATATTTGGGTAAGATCATCTACAGCATCTTGGATTGACAACAAATGTTCAGCTTCATAACACTCATCCAAAAACTCCAAGCCCTTAAAACGAGATAAATAGGCATATGCCTGTTTATTTGTCAAGTCATACTTATCAGCAAAAGCACTGATACAGTAATCAATGTAGATCACTTTATTCTTTGTCTCTTCCATAACCATCGCCTGTTTCTTTAATGGTTACAAAGACATCGACAACTCGATCCGGCATCCTAAAGCGTTCATAATGCGATAGAATGTCGAGACTTTCGGTTCAGTCTGCCCGCTTTCCACTCTCGATATATAAGAACGGTCCGAACCTATACGGCGAGCCAGTTCCGCTTGGCTGATCTTTGCTTTTTTCCGCGCATCTTCTATAATTTGCCCGGTATAAAAAGCATAGGCTTTTTCTTCAGCTTCGATACGACTGGAAGTTCCGGGTGCTCCGAAACGGGCATCCAGTACAGTATCATAATCAAATACCTGATGATTGTTTGTCTGCATAATATGCCTCTTTTATTTTTTAAGCTTTCTCTATTTCATTAGTAGGAGTTTTTTGTGTTCCCATAAAGGCCTCGAAATAGCCCCCATAAGTTTGTATTTTACGCTTGACTTCCATATTGCAAATATACAAAACGTTGTTCAACTATACAACAAAGTACTCTTCCTTTTTACCTGTCACCATCAATCATTATAACCAACGAATCCCCGAAAGCCTGAACTTCCGGGGATTGTTTTTTGTCTGCCTCCGGTCTTCACAGAGGGAAGGACAGAAGAACTTTTTTAATTTCATTAACTTTAGTATTAATATTCACCGCTTGTTCTCCCTCGCGGGGTAGTTGGACGTTCCCAAGCAATCGGCAGCAAAGCCGGCTATTCGGGGAATGCCGCACGGTGATATTTAGAATTATTTGATTATAAAATGTCATCTACGTGGGGACGATCCTCTATGACCGCCCGCCACATTTCAGTATTGTTTTAGTACCAATTATTTAACGATAGCTTTTACAGCAGCTTCACCTTCAACAGCTACAACTACTACACCTGCCGGAGCAGCGATCGTTGCATTGTCAGAAGAGATAACCGTGTTAGCTACTACCTGGCCTAAGATGTTGCTTACAACAACTTTCTTACCGGCAGCACCAGCGATCTGTATGTTACCGTCACCGGCGATAACTTTTACTTCTGATACTGCTACACCTTCGTTTGCAGTAGGAGCAGACTGTGATTCGATAAAGAAGCGAACAGCGTTCTTCTTATCAGCATCCATATAGAAGTAGTTATTATACTGGCTAACATATTTGTTACCCTGACGAATTACATATTCGTCACCACCATTTTCATCCAGAATGATCTGATATTGGAACTTAGCTAAGTTGCCTTTGATCTTTTTCGGAGCATTATCTTTTTCAGCTACCAATACGGACTTACCGTCAACCGTTGTACGTAAAGTATCGGAAGAAACCAATTCACCGGCCTTGAAGATCAACTTAGCTTCGCCACTGGCCTGATTTTCCATATTGAAACGGTAGTTCTTACGGGCTGCATAATATGTTGCAGAGTCTGAAGAATTGTACAGGAAGTTACCACCTTTAGCAATATAGAACGACGGGATGTTACGATCTGAATGGACAGTATCAACCCAGAATGTCAAATCTTCGCCAGCTTCGCTTGCGATAGCCAAACGTGCGTCCTTGTTTTCATCCATAGTCATGAAACCGCCACGAGCTACTTCAATAGAGATGTGCTGCGGAATAGCTTCCAGGCTGACAGCCGGAGTTTCTTCCACCATGAAAGTTTTCAATCCTGTACTGATCTTAGCTGACAAATCATAATTAACACCGGCAGTCCAAGCAGCCTTTTCGTCTTCCTTCAGATTGCCATCAACCTCCGCATAATTCGTAGTCGCAGTTGTAAGAGCATTAGTTGCATTCTTAATCAATGAAACAGAACCGTCAAGATTATTCTTGATGATGAATTTATCAGCAGTCGTATTTGTCTTATTAGCCAACGCATAATTAGAAGAGTAAGTCAGATAATAATTATCAATTTCATTATCAAATGCTTTTACTGCATAAGTATAATAAGCAACCGTATCTCTTGCTGTAGAAGTCAGGATGCGGGTATCTTTCAGGTAGATGTATTTATTCAATACGTTAACCGGCTTTTCGCTCTTAACCAGTTCAAACTGGGTCATGTTATCTGCATCTACATAAGCGAGGATTTCATCTGCCTGAAGAGCACCGTCATCATCTCTCGTACCACCTACATAGAAAGCAGTTGCAGCATCACTGTTTTTAGACAATTCAAATTGAACCAAGCCCATGCCGTCTGCTCTATTTACGAATGTAGCGAATTTGTCTTCAACAGTGTACGGAGTCAGAACGATCTTCGTATTGGCCAAATCAACTGGTTTGAACTCTACTTCTTCATTTGTTGTTGTAGCATCTACCCATTCTACATTTACCGAAGTTTGAGTTGCAGGATATACAGTATAAACGCCTTCTTTGTTTTCATACAAAGAAACTTCGAACGATTTTTGAGTCTGACGGTTTGTGAATGTGATCGTCTTATCGGTCTTATCAATTGCAGTTACAACAAACTGGTACATCGGGTCAGCCTCGTCGTATTCGACAGTTGAAGCCAGAGCAAAAGCAGAAGAACTTTCCATTATGGTCAGATACTGCTTATATTCTGTTTCATTTTCTTTCTTTTCACCACTTACGAACTGGATCGTATAGATAGAAGGAGCATCTTCTTTCTGCAATAACGTCGCCAGATCGTCACCATCCATCAATGTTGAATTGGTAGTTGCGAAACTCAAAGCATCTGCAACTGTTGTTGTTACCAGATAATTTTCTTTTTGGTCTGTCACTACACCGATATAACCATTTTTAGCGTCATGTTTTTCTGTCGGGTTTTTATCGGCAGAAACAAACACATGCATATCGCTTGCAACAATGTTGTAAGCTTCCGGAGCTGTCATTGGATCAGGAACTTCGATTGCGAAACAAGCATTTCCGACATAAACTTCCTCACCGGAAGAATAATCATCTGATGTACGAGCACCTGTAAAAAAGTTCATTTCAGAACCTTGAACGGTTGTCAATTCGTAACCTATACCATTAGTACGATCAGCCTTGTTGATGTCATAATTGCCTTTCGGATCGATTGCCAGGAAAGTACATTGATTGAACAGGTCTACCATTTCATCAGTGATCTCGACATCTGTTCCGTTCAATTCTTCCGGATAGGCAGTTGCGAAATAAACACCGGCAGGGATAGCCATGTCATTCCCCAAATCGATTTCAGAATCAACATAGAAAGCTTTCAGATTTACTTTCGACAAATTGTCGTTCTTCCAAGGTAACTTGTTATCAGCCTTGAAATCCAAGTTGAAACCTTCGCCACCCATTACGTCGTTCAATGCAGCAACTTCAACATTGGTTAATGTCTTTGTTTTGAGTTTGCAAAGAATTATCGTGCTTCCTGAAGCATTAAGTGAGACAGTTGCATCAATTTGTAAAGGATTACCAGATGCTCCACCTGTATAAAGATACAAATTATCTTTCTGATTGAACTGGGAGTCATGATTATCAGAAGCATCAACAGCAAAACGAGCAAACTGATTTTTATCTGCATCGTGAGAGCTTTTAGAAGCGTCAGTTATAAGTACATTGGAGTTGTCAAATGTTAAAAACTTACCAGTTCCAATGTTTTGCAATGAATATAGATATCCATCAGCTTTACCAAGAGCATCTTTCTGAGGAGATTCCAAGAAATTCCAAGCAGTCTCTTCCAAATCCAATGACTGGTCACCGGCAGATAAGGTTACCCCTGAATAAGTCAAGGTTTTGCCATCTTGTGAAGCTACGACTTTCAATAAAACATCATTTGCAGTAGCCGTGCCACTATTATCCACGTCAGCAATAACAAAATAGGGACCGCTTTTCCACGTAGCTTTAGCAGTAGGATCTGTCACAGCCTCCAATTCAATTCCATTAATAGTAAGAGGGGTTTGCGCCCAAGCACTACTACACAACGAACTTGTAGCTAACAAGCCCGCTGCCATAAGAGTAGAAATCTTCTTGTTCATAATCTAAAATTTAATATTAATAATACAATAATTGAAATGCTCGTTCTATATATGTACACGCATTTATAATGTACACGTGTTAACATTTGTATCTTGATAGCAAAAACGATCGTTTTTTTTAGTCATTTTTTCCGCCTATATTCAAAGTTCGTATTGAAAAGGTGGTTTTTCGTCCTCGAATTGCTATCTGATTGATAAGAAAGGATATAGAGGTAGGATTTTTTTTCAAGAAAAGAGTTGTGGTTTTAAAAAGTATGTGTATTTTTGTGCTGTAAAAATGACGAATTAAAACGATCGTTTTTTTTAGTCATTTTCCCGCCACCCAAATTTCTGATCCACAGATATTTATCTTCAAAAACGACATTCTAAAAAATCATCAACGCCGCTCTCGTTCAAAAATCGGTGCTTTTTAGGGAAACATCCGATGCTTACTGCGTTTCAGAGGGGTGCTTATTCGTTTTTGATCCGATGCCTATTCGTTTGTTTTTCGGATTTTGTCGAAATTTACCCGGAAAAGCCGTCAAAACTGTCAAAACTTCGCCCGCTTTGTCAAACGGTAACAGTTTCCTTTCCAGTATCTGTTTTCGTATAATAACCACCTCCTTCAGAGACGATTAGCTTATATTTTTCCGCTTTACGAAGGAAACGATCGATCGAAGACTCCGACACTCCACGGACGTTTGCCTCGGCTAAAAGGTCGGCACGTTTGAAGGTATCGGGCAAGGAGGCAAAGAGGTTCTGCAGATGATGCGGAAACTTGAAATGGACTTCGGCAGAGGCACGCTGCAACGATGTGGCCACGATATAAGCGTGCTGCAAACAGACTTTGCCGAGATGGAAGGCAGTGTCGAAATCTTCCTCCCCAATCGTCCATGTACGTTCCGTGCAACCGCTCTCGCCTTTGCGCAAGCCGGTCAAGGTCATGGCCAGACGGAAAATAGCCAGACGGTAACGCAGAACGGTAGACTCCAGGTCCTCATTGCCAAAAAAGCGGACGTTATAATATTCACGGCTAAAAAAACGGTCCAAGCGCTTACGCTGGGCATCGCTGAACCTCACCCAAGTAGGCGATCCGTCGAGAAAGACGCCGATGTCCAGTACCCGCTGCCCGAAGGAATCGAGATATTCGGATGCCGCCGAAGTGTCGTCAGCAGAAGTCAAGGGGCGGTATTCGCCGCCACCTGCAATCTTGTACATCAGCATACGGCTGAAAAGACCGTTCTCGGTCGAAGGGATCAGACGGGGCAGGATGGCGGGCGTACCGCTCCAAAGCAACGCCAGGTTCGGCCTACGCGCCAGGAACGTGCCGTTATTCTTCGACGAGCTTCCGACCGTTTCGTGGTGGGCGGCCTTATTCAGGATGTCGCTGTAATTTCCGAAATCCTGCGACAGCATGGTGGCGATGGTCTCCATCTCCGTATCCATCATGCAGGATGTATAAGGGGAATTGATGTCGAGCAATTCCACCAGGCGGGCCTGTGTGACATGACCGGTAAGATGGAGATTCATCTGCTTCACGACTTTCGGTTTCGACGGAGCCGGACCGAGCGGTTCTTTCCAGGTACGGTTCTGGCGTTTCCGCATCTTGTAGCTTTCATATTCCTCGTTGGCAGCCTCATATTCTTCGACATAATGCCGCGAATTGTCGTAGACGTACTGTTGCCAGGGATCCACTAACTTCTGGAGTCCGGCCATGCAGCCTTTCCCACTCCCCGAACTACCTGTGACAATCGTATAAAGAGCAGGTGAATAATCCCGTTCGTCCAGCGACCCTTTGACGCCGGGCATCACGCTGCTCAACAACGTCAGCGCGGAGATCAGCAAGACGTCCTGCTCCGTGCGGCTACCCGCCCGTTTGAGAATGTCCGTGAGAAGGGGCGGCAAGTGGTCATAAACAGCCTTGTCGAAGTGGGGCAAAAGGGTATCATCCGGCTCAATATCAGGCGTTTCGTCCACACCTACCGACGAAGCTGCATTTTTAGGCATAGCGGACGAAGTTTTGACAGTTTTGACAGTTTTCCGGGGTGTGGCAGCCTCTTCCGGACGGTACGGGCAACTGCCGTGCGACGCGCTGTAGCGACGGTAAATATCCGTCACCGTCTTTTCAATCTCGATGGCCGGAAAATCGGCGGAGCTGTAGCGGCGGACACATTCGGCGACAGCGTCGTAGGGTGAAAAACCGGCATTGTTCAAAACCGAGGACAACTTCACGATATAGGAATGACGGTAGCCGGGGACAAAAGCATTGCTTTGTTCGTACTTGTCGATGTAGTTCGAGAGCCGCGTGCCGGGGCACACGTTGCCGGAGGAGTGTCCGGAACCAGCCGGAGGTTCCGCCTCGGCGACAGGGATTTCCAGAACTTCAGACTCTTCCTTATAAAAAGCATTCCGGTCGTGGCTGGTGAAACAGCCGCGGTTCGGGTCTTTGCCCGTGATGTCGACCACTACGCCCGGAATATCCGCTTCGATGTGGCGGCGGACGATTTCAAAGGCCAGTTTATGGTGTCCCAAATCGCTGTCGACCAGAACGAAGAGCTTGCCACCGGTATAGGTGGGGCTGCCGTGGCCGGCTTTTACGTACGGGAGCGCGGCTGCCCGGAGGAGCAACTCGCTTACGGGCATGGGCGAATCGTCTATGTCGACCACCACGCAGCCGCTATAGCGCACCATGTGCTCGAGTTTACGACCTCCCTCCATCACTCCGCCGGCGACATAGAGGGGCAGATTTTTCTTATAAGCATCGGCTTCGTCCGTCTTGCCGACAGTGCGCAGTCCACGCAAATAAGCGATTTGCGATGCAAAATCATTACTTTTCACTTTGTCGATGTATCGCTTCAAGGACAGTGAACAGGCGCTCCCGGTCTGGAACGCCGAGTCGAAGTAAGTGCCTTCGACGTCTTTTTGTACTACCATATTATTGTGTATTAAATGAAAGGCTACAGTCCGCTTCTGAATGTTTCGTGCGGCTCTTTCAGTTGTTTGTTATTTCTAAGGTTCCCCCAAATGATCTACCAGACAGGCGACCTGCTTCGGCGTATAGAGTTTCTGGAATTTCACCCACCCCGCAGCCAAGAGTTTTTCTTTCAAACCGCGTGAAGTCCGTATCCATACCCACATCCTTTTATAAGCGATCTCAGGGGTACAGTCCGGGAAATACAGGAGTGCGAATTCGGTAACTCCCATAGCGCCTTTTGCCGACACAAGGTCTATTTTTTTGTCTTCCATAATAATTTTTATTTAAGCTTTCTAATACATTATAAATGTAACGCTTTTTTTGGTACTACACAAGGAATTCGGTAATTATTTTATAAAAAAACAAAGAATGCTGTCGAAACTTCCGATAGCCGTATATACCTTTCCCGCGAGGCTGCCGTGCGTCGTATCTTTGTAATGTAATAATTCACTAACCCTTAATCTATTAATCGTATGTCAGTAAAGTACAAACTTGTTTTGAAAAAAGACTTGACCAAAGATGCGGCAGCCGATGCCAAACGGTATTATGCCTCGGCCAATGTCACAGGCATGATGGATTTCGATACGATCTGCGATGTGGTGGCAGATCGTTCGACGGCCAGCGATGGCGACGTAGCGCTCGTCTTGTTGGGTCTGATCCGTTGTATGCAGGAAGCATTGCTACGTGGCGAAGTGGTCCAGTTGGGTGCATTGGGCAACTTCCGCATCTCGCTCGGAAGCTCCGGAGTGGTAAATGCGGACGATTTTCACGCATCATTGATCAGGAAGCCGCGAATAATCTATTCTCCGGGAGTTAAACTGCGCGAAATGATCGCCAAAGTGAATGTCGAACGCATTGGACAAGAGGCAGATAAGCCCAATGCAGGTGGCGAAGAAGAAAGACCGGGAGAATTATGAAACCAGCACAAATCAGCTTCGTAAAAGAGTGCCTGCCTACAGCTTTGTCGGCAGGGGCTGCTTTCAACATGAATCCGTTGGTCATCCTGGCGCAAGCGGCGTTCGAAAGCGGTTGGGGCACGAGCAGCCTGGCACGGGAGTCGCGTAACTACTTCGGACTGACCGCATACGGGTGCAGCAACGCTTATTGGCACGGTGGGAAGACGACCGTAAAAGGTCCCTCCTATTCGCTGGATTTCCGCCGCTACGACACGAGAGAGAATTCCTTCCTCGATTTCGCCCGCCTGATACGGAACAATTACCGCTCCGCCTGGCTGGTGAGCAACGATCCGCAGGCTTATGCAAAGGAGATCGCCTACAGTCCTTACATCAGCGAACTGAACGGCGATAACCGGGAAACCTACCGGCACAGCATCATCCAGATCGCACAGACGATACAGGCGGTGATGGCTTTGATTGCTCCCCCTTCCGTTACAACCCTTTAAAAGCTCTTATCATGCAGAAAATCAGAAAGATTCTTGAATTTGTCCTGGCTTTGTTGAATTTCTTGTTCCACTTTAAACCCGCACCGGATGAAAAACCTCCCGTCAACGCTGAAACTTATCCTCGCCCTGATCCTCAGGATTTTGAGGAAGGGGATGAACCTTTATTTGAGGCTGTCCATTAGGATCAGGCTCTGGTAAAACGCAAAAAAGCCCGTCCGCGAAAGGCAGACAGGCTTTTTTTATTTGTTTGTTGAATAAGCCGGAATTATTCAGCAGCTTTTTCTTCTGCAACCGGTGCTTCTGCAACAGGAGCTTCCGTTTCGGCAGCTGTAGACTTTTTACGTGAACGTCTTGTCTTAGCCGCTTTCTTGGTTGTAGCTGTCTTCAACATGTTTTCGTTGTAATCAACCAGTTCAATGAAGCACATGGCTGCGTTGTCACCCAGACGGTTGCCGGTCTTCAGGATACGAGTGTAACCACCCGGACGGTCACCGATCTTCTGAGATACTTCCTTGAACAATTCTGTTACAGCATATTTGTCTTGCAAATTGCTGAATACCACACGTCTTGAGTGAGTTGTATCCTCTTTAGACTTAGTGATAAGCGGTTCTACAAATTTGCGGAGCGCTTTAGCTTTAGCAACAGTAGTGAAGATTCTCTTATGCTTGATAAGAGAACATGCCATGTTTGAAAGCATTGCGTCACGGTGAGTATTTGTACGACCTAAATGATTTATTTTCTTATTGTGTCTCATCGCTATACTTACTCTTTATCTAATTTATATTTAGTGATATCCATACCGAATGAAAGGTTCAGACTCTCAAGCAGTTCATCAAGTTCTGTAAGTGACTTCTTACCGAAGTTCCGGAATTTCAACAGATCATTCTTGTTGAATTTAACCAGTTCACCTAATGTTTCAACATCTGCGGCCTTCAAGCAATTCAACGCGCGAACGGAAAGATCCATATCCGAGAGCTTGCTCTTCAGCAACTGGCGCATGTGGAGTACTTCTTCATCGAATTCCTCATTACCGTCAGTATCAACTGTCTCGATAGCAATCTTTTCATCTGAGAACAACATAAAATGATGAATCAGAATCTTGGCTGCTTCTTTTAACGCTTCCTTCGGATGAATAGAACCATCAGTGGCTATTTCAAGAACCAACTTTTCGTAGTCCGTCTTTTGCTCAACACGGAAGTTCTCGATCGAATACTTGACGTTGCGAATAGGTGTGTAAATAGAGTCGATTGCAATCACGTGCATGTCTGCATTCGGGTCTCTGTTTTCATCGGCGGGAACGTATCCGCGACCTTTGTTAATCGTCAGCTCGATCTGGAAACCTGCGTTCGGATCCAAACGACAAATAACCAACTCAGGATTCAACACTTCGAATCCGGTCAGCTGTTTACCTATATCACCGGCTTTGAACACTTCCGAACCCGAAACAGTAATACTTACTTTTTCATTCTCTATGTCGTCTACAATATGCTTGAACCGGACTTGTTTCAGATTCAAGATAATGTTTGTCACATCCTCCATAACACCGGGGATTGTACCAAATTCATGGTCAACCCCTTCGATCTTAATGGATGTAATAGCAAAACCTTCAAGTGACGACAGGAGAATACGGCGCAGAGCATTACCTATAGTAATACCATAGCCGGGTTCCAACGGACGAAATTCAAACTTTCCGAAGAAATTGTCCGCTTCCAACATTAATACTTTATCGGGTTTTTGAAATGCTAATATCGCCATGGAAATCAATTATTATTTAGAATACAATTCTACGATCAACTGCTCTTTAATGTTTTCAGGAATGTCAG
>NZ_CDRTCT010000045.1:0-23454 GCF_977054455.1 Parabacteroides sp.
TCGACGGTTTCCTGACCGTCATGCTGAACGAAGAGATCAAGATCGTCGAGATCCTCGAAAGCGAGGGCAACCAGGAACGCGCCGACGACAAGTTCAACCGCGTCGACATCAAGGCGCTCAACAGCAAGGGCGAGATCATCATCGTCGAGATCCAGAACACACGTGAGATAAACTACCTCGAACGCATCCTCTACGGCGTGGCCAAAGCCATCACCGAACACATCTCTTTGGGTGAAGACTACGACAAGATCAAGAAAGTCTACTCCATCAGCGTCCTCTATTTCGACATCGGCATCGGGACGGACTATATCTACCACGGCCAGAACCATTTCGTCGGCGTGCATACGGGCGACCAGTTGCGTGTCAATGAGCGCGAACGCAATGTTTTAGTTTCGCGCCTTCCCGCCGAAATCTTCCCCGAATATATCCTGATCCGCGTGAACGAGTTCGACAAAGTGGCCCTCACGCCCTTGGACGAATGGATGGAATACCTGAAAGACGGCACGATCCGCCCGGACACGACCGTCCCCGGCCTGAAGGAAGCCCGCGAAAAGTTGAAATTCTATTCCATGTCGCCCGCCGAACGCCTCGTCTACATCCGCCACCTCGAAGACATCAACATCCAGAACAACGCGATCTACACCTCCAGGCTGGAAGGAATCGCCGAAGGGAAAGCGGAAGGCCTTGCCAAAGGGAAAGCGGAAGGCCTCGCTGAAGGTGAGGCGAAAGGGAAAGCCGAAGGAATTGCCGAAGGCATGCGCCAAGTCGCTACCAGACTGAAAGATACGGGTGTAGATATGGCTACCATCGTAAAGTGTACCGGCTTGAGCGAGGAAACAATCCGGTCCTTATAAGGAGGCTTATGCTTGCAAGGGAAAAGCCGTTTATAGGAATAACGAACCGATAGGATAATATGTCTTGGAGGGATGGATGAAACCGGCTTTATCCGGAATCTTCTGTGTTAAGGTATATTAAATAACAACTTCATCGGGAACTTTTTGCAAGGATTCGACGTCTTATCCTTACGAATGATAATTATAAATGAAAAGTAAAGATGAAAAAAGCTATTTTGACACTTTTGATGGTTCCTGCTTTTGTAGGGATGTTGTTTTCTTGCTCTGAAGTCAAGACAGACGCAAAGAAGTTGGAAGGTAAATGGAATATTGTGGAAGTAAAAGGAGAAAAAATACTGAAAGAAGGTTTGCCTAATATGGAGTTTGATATGAAAGATAACAAGGTCCACGGCAATGCCGGATGTAATATCTTCAATTCGACTGTCGTACTGGATGACCAGGATATTTCTTCCATCACGATCAATCCCGGTGCTACAACCATGATGGCTTGCCCGGATATGGAAACCGAGGATGCGATCTTGAAAGCTATGGGAGACGTGAAAGGCGTGAAAGCCGGCCGGTCCGAAAATGAAATGTTGCTGGTGGATGCCGGCGGTAATGTTTTGTTGGTTTTGTCAAAAAACTAATTGGACGGAAATGAAGAAGTACATATATCTTTGCCTTGCCATGTTGAGCATCGGTATCTTTGCTTCCTGTAAGGCGAAAAAGGGTGTGGAAGCGACTTTCTCCGACTTGGATGGCAGTTGGAATATTGTCGAGTTGAACGGCAAGGCGTTGAATCCTGCCGAGACGAACCAAGTCATAGAGTTTGACGTGGCCCGCCATTCTCTTTCCGGAAAGGCCGGATGCAACCGGATGATGGGGCAGATCGAATACAGCGATTCCCATAAGAATATCATTAAATTTCCGCAGGTTGCGACAACGCGTATGGCTTGTCCGGATATGAGCGGTGAGCGTGAGTTGTTGCAGGCTTTGGATAAAGTCGTTCGTTTTGAAGCGGAAGGAGATACGAAACCTGTCGATAAAATCGCCTTCTATGGCACGGACAATACCAAACTGATGGTAATCGAAAAGAAATGATTTTCATTGTGAAATGTTTGAAAGGCGGTTCCGGTTGACGGGCCGCCTTTTTTATTTCGGCCTGCAAGGAATGATCAGAGTGAAGCGGCTGCCTTTTCCCTCCTGGGAAGAGAGGGTGATCCGTCCGTTTAGGCGTTCGGCGATGGTTTGACAGATCGATAGGCCCAGCCCGGTACCTTGTGCAAATTCGTCCGCTTTGAAGAAACGCTCGAACACTTTCTTCTGGGCCTCTTCCGACATGCCTTTTCCGGTATCTTCGACGAAGATATGAACTTCTTTCTCCTCCTTCTTATAGACATATCCTAACAGGATGTGTCCTTTGGCGGTGAACTTGACGGCATTGTTGATGAAGTTCGTAATCACCTGCGTAAACCGGAAACGGTCTACATGAATGACAAGTTCCGATTCCTGGAACTCTTTCAGGAAACGGATATTCGAAGGCATAAGCAGATGATGTGTCTGGTAAATCTCTTCCAACAGCTCGTTCAAGGGGCAGTTATCGAAAGTGAAGGACATCCGTCCCGACTCGATGCGCGAGAGTTCCAGAATGTCGTTGATCAGTTTCAGCAGCAGGTTGCTGTTTTTGTTGATCGTATCGCGGAAAAGGTCTTTTTCTTCATCGGTCAGGTCCTTTTCGTCCTGTAGCAGGTTGGTGAAGCCGACTATCGCGTTTAACGGCGTGCGTATCTCATGGCTCATGTTGGCAAGGAACGCCGATTTCATCTTATTGGCTTCTTCGGCCCGCTCTTTTTCTTCAATCAGCCGGAGTTGTACCTGCTTTTTCCGTTCGCTTTCGCGCCGGTACATGTAAATGAGGTGCAGGATGACATAGGTAACCAGCATGACAACCAGGATTCCCCCGATAATGATATAGGTTTTGTAACGGACTTCCAACGGCATGTTATAGATGATACTGCCTTGTGGCAGATCGTCCAACTTGATGTTGAAGCGTTGCATTTCTTTCCAGTCGAACGCATACGCCTTGGGACTCTCCTTGATGGGAATGCTGCTTGGCGAAGTCCCTTTCAGAATGCGGGTTGCGGTTTTGGCTACACATTCAACTTGCATTTGCAGGGTGGTGAAGTAGCCTCCGGTGATGCCTCGGTTATCGTTGAACCCGTTGTTTATGACGGTGAAGTTCGGGACATTGGCCAAACGACCGACTGTCAGGACATTGAAGTCGAGGATGATCTGCATGCAGGCGGTATAGGGTTTGTCTTCGAATACCCAAAGAATCTGCCGGGCGGTCAGGTTGGCGGTGGCGGTGGTGTACAATGCCGAAGCTCCTTCCTTGCCGGGCTGGATTTCAGTGGAGGTCGTCATACGCCTTGTTTGATATAATCCTTCATATACGGCTATTCCGTGTCCTTGAATATTCTCCATCAATGTTTTGAAAGCGTTTCTGCCGATAAATTCTTTTGTTTTGAAGATCAATATCTTCGATTGGCCGTATATCTGTTCGATCAGTCGGATGGTTTTAAGATATTCCGGCTTGTCCCAGTAGCCGGTGAAGTTGGGATGTTGCTTCAATAGTTCCCAGTTGGGAAAGTTGACACCCGAAAAGACGACCGGAACGGTTTTGCCCAGCGGATGGTTGCAAGCCATCAAAGTATAAGTCGCCTGGTCGTCATTTGAAATGATGATATCAGGTTTGAAACTTAAAGTGTCGAGAAAAGAATACATCCGGGCTTCTTCATCGGCTGCGTCATAACGCTCGCAGTCCAGGTAGAAGGTCTGGAGGGAAGAGTATATTTGTTCTTTTTCCAGCTTCTCGTGTAATAGTTTGTCAAATTGGGAATAGGCGCCCAAAGTCTGATTATAAGAATGGATGACAAGGATTTTAAATATTTCCTTCCCATTTTTATCAGTTGTACCCTTTGCTTCATGCGGAAGGCAAAGGGTTAAGATCAATATTGCTGTGTATATGTATGTTTTCAAGAAATAGACACCCATCAATGTTTACCCTCGTTGTTTTGTAAAATCGTCCAAAGTTAGCGATAATCGGGATATAACAAGTATTTCTTTCTGATTTTCTTATATTCGTTTAATGCCGGTTGCCAACTTGCGCGTATTTCATCTTCGTTCAGGCCGCGGACAATCTGGAAACGCAACTCTTTCGTCCCGGCAAGCAGGTCGAACCATTGCGGGCGGGTGAAGAAAAAGGCCTGGTCGTTGCCGGCTTTATTATAGAAATCGAGGAGAAATTTCAGCGTCAACCCTCCGGCAAAAGGATATTCCCTCAAGTCTGTGCCGTAGCATTCCTTATCCTTATGCAGCGGTTTTGTGTCGAAGCCGGGCAGTGAGGCGGGCGTAAAAGTGAAATCACCGTATTTGGGATCGGGAGTTCCTAATATCTGGAACGGATAATAGGTCCCGCGGCCAACGCTGATATTGGTCCCTTCGAAGAAACAAAGCGAAGGGTAGAGGCGGATCGACTGGTCGTTCGGCAGGTTGGGAGAGGGCTTTACCGGCAACCAGTACGGATCGCCGTGACGCCAGTTCTCCATCTTGACGATATGCAGTTTGCAAGTGTCGGGCGTGCTTTTCAGCCAGCCTTCCCTGTTGATCATCCAAGCCAGTTCGCCAACTGTCAGTCCGTGCAGTATGGGCAACGGATCTACACCGACAAACGATTCGAATCCTTTCTGACGGACAGGGCCGTCGACGAAGTCATTCGGGTTGGGGCGGTCCAGGACGATAAACTCGACATCGTTTTCGGCACAGGCTTCCATCACATAGTGCATGGTGCTGATATAGGTATAGAAACGGGCTCCGACATCCTGAATGTCGAACACGACTACGTCCAGGCCGGCCAACTGCTCGGCTGTCGGTCTTTTGTTCTTTCCGTATAAGGATATGATGGGAACTCCTGTTTTTACATCGCGGCTGTCTTTAATCTCGGCGCCCGCATCGGCCGTCCCGCGGAAACCGTGTTCGGGAGCGAATACTTTCTTGACGTCGACACCCTCTTCCAGCAAGGCGTCCAGCAAATGCTTCTGCTGCTTTTCGAGGATGGAGGTCTGGTTCACGACTAATCCGACCTGTTTGCCTTTCAACAGACGGGTAACGACGTCCATACGTTCGGCCCCCAACTTCAGAGGCTCTTTCTGTGGAGTGACGGCCTGGATTTCGGACATTAAGAACAGGCTTAACAGCCAGAAGGCACACCTGATAACTGCTCTCATAGACTCATTCCTTACTATTTGTTTCTGCAAAAGTAACGATTCTTTTTGTTTATTGCCTATCTTTGTCTCTCAATAAAGCAATTGAATGATATGAACCCTTTAGATATTATTGCCAAATATTATCCGGCAGGCTCGGAGGTGCAGCGGATTTTGGTTATTCATAGTAGAAGTGTGGCGGATAAAGCGTTGGCTGTAGCCCGGATGCATCCGGAGATGAATCTCGACCTTACCTTTATAGAAGAAGCAGCCATGTTGCACGATATCGGTATTTCCCGTTGTAATGCTCCCGGTATCGGTTGTCATGGGGATGCGGAGTATATTTGCCACGGCTATCTGGGGGCCGAACTGATGCGGGCGGAAGGCTATCCCCGCCATGCCCGTGTATGTGAACGGCATACAGGAACAGGCATCACGTTGGCAATGGTTGAAGAACGCGGCCTGCCTCTTCCGCACCGGGACTTTATGCCGGAAACCTTGGAAGAACAACTGATTTGTTTCGCCGACAAATTCTACAGCAAAACGAGACTGGACAAAGAAAAATCTGTCGAAAAGGTAAAACAAGGCCTTTCCAAGTATGGAAACGAAACTGTCGAACGGTTTGATAACTGGTGTAAACTCTTTTTAGGGGAATAAAAAGGGATTGGCTCACTAAATTGTTATACATTTGCCCGCTGTAACACACTGCAAATAACGACGGAATGTTTTTGAAATACAAATGCCTGATTATTTTGTTGCTTTTCCTCACCGGAAACATGATGACTGAGGCGCAGGAACTTATTGCCCCGACCGATACCGTGATGGCTGTTGTGGGCGATACGATCGTACCCGCAGGACAGGATAGTGTGCTTGCGTTGGACAGCGTACCGAAGAAGCAGACAGGGTTGGACGCTCCGGTTTCTTATCAGGCAAAAGACTCCATTATCATGACGGGGGCGAACTGGGCTTATCTGTTCGGGGAAAGCGATGTGAAATATCAGCAGATCGAGCTCCAGTCCGAGAAAATCGAGATGAATATGGATAGTAGCCTGGTGTATGCTACTTTCGGCCTTGACTCGATCGGGGAGGAATTCGGCTATCCTCTTTTCAAAGATGGAGACCAGCAGTATGAATCCAAGACGATGCGCTATAATTTCGGTACGAAAAAAGGATACATCACGGATGTGATCACGCAACAGGGGGAAGGCTATGTGACGGCCGGCCGTACCAAGAAGATGGACAACGATGTCCTGAATATGGTAGGGGGACGTTATACGACTTGCGACGAGCACGATCATCCTCACTTCTATATTCAGATGACGAAGGCGAAAGTCCGTCCGAAGAAGAATATCGTAACGGGCCCCGTCTATATGGTGTTTGAGGATGTCCCGCTTTATCCGATCGGCTTGCCTTTTTGTTTCTTCCCGTTTTCGAGTTCTTATTCTTCGGGTATTATCATGCCTACTTTCGGAGATGAAAGTTCGCGTGGTTTCTATCTGCGTGACGGCGGGTATTATTTTGCATTGAGCGATTATATGGACCTGGCTCTTACCGGTGAAATCTATACGAAAGGTTCCTGGGGACTGTCGGCTCGTTCGTCTTACCGGAAACGGTATAAGTTTTCGGGCAGTTTCAATGCTTCCTACTTGGTTACCCGTTTGGGGGACAAGGGGCTTCCTGATTATAGCTTGTCTAAGGACTTCAAGCTGAACTGGACACATTCGCAGGACCCAAAGGCCAATCCGTACCGGACTTTCTCGGCAAGTGTGAATTTCGCGACCAGCAGTTACGATCGTAACAACCTGAACAGTTTCTATCCGGGCTCGCAGGGGTTTGCGGATGCGAACCAGAATACCAAAGGGTCCAGTATCAGTATAACACAGCGTTTCCCGAATAATCCGTTCAGTCTTTCGGCTACCATGAATGTGAACCAGCGTTCGAAAGACTCGACGATCTCGTTGACGTTGCCTGATATTACGATTACGATGAGCCGTATCTTCCCGTTCAAACGGAAGAATGCAGTCGGCAAAGAACGTTGGTATGAGAAGATTTCCATGAGTTACAACGGTTACCTGCGTAACAGTATCGATACGAAAGAAGACAAATTGTTCAAATCGAGCTTGGTGAAGGACTGGCGGAATGCCATGCAGCACCAGATCCCGGTGAGTGCGACATTCTCTTTGTTCAAGTATCTGAATATCTCGCCGTCGTTCAACTATACCGAACGGTGGTACACTAATAAGGTGGAAAAAGCATACGATATGCAGAAGAAGCAGGTGGTTGCGCGTGATACGACTTACGGTTTCTATCGTGTATTCGATTACAGCACGTCGGTTTCGGCTTCCACCACGCTGTATGGTTTCTATAAGCCGTTACCGTTTTTAGGTGACAAGATCAAGATGATCCGCCATCGTTTCGAACCTTCGGTGACTTTGAGCTATACGCCTGATTTCGGAGCTTCCAAATATGGTTTTTGGAAAGATCTCATGTATGAAGACCAGTATGGACAAGAGCAACATGTTTCTTACACTCCGTTCGAAAGCGGAATGTTCGGGTATGCTCCTAACGGGAAATCGGGGAGCTTGAGTTTCCAGTTGGATAACAACCTTGAGATGAAGATTAAGTCGGATCGGGATTCGACGGGAGAACGCAAGATCAGCCTGATCGATAAGTTGTCGTTGGGGATGAGCTATAATATGGCGGCCGACTCGTTCAAGTGGAGTGACTTGAGCGTTGGCCTGCGTCTCAAGTTCTCGAAGAGCTATACCTTGAACCTTAACGGTACGTTCGATACTTATACCTATGGCTACGATGAAGCGACGAAGACCGTTCGCCGGTTGGATATTCCGCGCTGGCAGGCCGGTAAAGGATTAGGCCGTTTGCGCCAGACCGGTACGAGTTTCTCTTATACCTTTAATAATGATACGTTCGGCAAATGGTTCGGCAAGAAAGGTAACAACGATGATTCCAACAATCCTCCGGCAGACCCCAATGCATCGAACGATCCGGAGTTCGAACAGATTTCTCCGGGAGAAGAAGGGGACCAACAGGGTAAAACGGAAGGTGGCCGTTTGCGTGGCGCCAAGAAAGATACGGGTGAATTCGATTCGTATGGTTATATGATCAATAAGGTGCCCTGGAGCCTTTCATTCAGCTATAGCATGCAATTGCGTTATGGGGACTTTGATCCGAGCAAGCTCGAATATAAGTATAAACTGACGCATGCACTGAGCTTTAACGGTAATATCCAGCCGACGAAGAACTGGCGTTTTAACTTTAATGCCACCTATGACTTCGATACGCATAAGATATCCTATATGACTTGTAACATCACCCGCGACCTGCATTGCTGGCAAATGACTGCCAGTTTTGTGCCGGTGGGACCTTATAAGTCCTATACCTTCAATATCGCAGTAAGTTCGTCTTTGCTGAAAGACCTGAAATGGCGCCAGAGCAGCAACTATCGTGACGGGCAGAAGTGGGATTGATGAATCACCATTCGATAGGAGCCTGCCCGGTTGCGATCAGATAATCGTTTGCTTTGCTGAAATGCCTGTTTCCAAAGAACCCGCGGTAAGCGGAGAGGGGAGACGGATGGGCCGATTTCAATATCAGATTGCGGGAGGCGTCGATGAAAGCGCCTTTCCGTTGTGCATACGAACCCCACAGGATATAAACGATATGGCTTCGTTCTTCTGCCAGGCGGTGGATCACGGCATCCGTGAATTCTTCCCAACCTTTATTCTGGTGTGAGCCGGCTTGGTGTGCACGAACCGTCAGGGTCGCGTTGAGAAGCAGGACACCTTGGTCTGCCCAACGGAGCAGATTGCCGGTCTGAGGAACAGGTTTGCCTAAATCGCTTTCTATTTCTTTGAAGATATTGACGAGTGACGGGGGAAAGGGTGTCCCGTCCTGAACGGAAAAACAGAGTCCGTGTGCCTGTCCGGGTTCATGATAGGGATCTTGTCCGAGAATGACAACTTTGACCTTGTCAAACGGACAGTGCTCGAACGCGCTGAAGATGCAGGGACCGGGAGGATAGATGGTCCTTTGACGGTATTCTTCTTTTACAAATGTGATTAACCGACTGAAATAATCCTTTTCAAACTCTGTACTTAATCGTTCTTTCCAGCTCTGTTCTATCTTGACGTCCATAATGGTAATTGAAAATTGAAAATTAGAAATTGAAAATTATCTTTGTCACGCGAATATCTGAAATAATTATCAATAATCCATCCTTAATTTTCAATTTTCAATTTTTAATTGTCGATTAAATCAGGTACATGCCGGCAGCACGGGCTTCACGGCGCATTTCCTCCGGCCATATACTTGCCTGGATTTCTCCGATATGGGCTTTGCGGAGGTAAAACATACATAAGCGGCTTTGTCCGATACCTCCTCCGATACTTAGGGGCAGTTCGCCGTTGAGCAGGCGTTTGTGGAAATATAGTTCTTTCTTTTCTTCCGCGTTGCAGATCTCCAGTTGGCGGAGCAAAGCTTCCTTATCCACACGAATACCCATGGAAGACAGTTCGAGCGAACGGTTCAGCACTTCGTCCCAGACGAGCAGGTCGCCGTTTAGTCCGACTTGTCCGTTTTCCGCTATTGTCGACCAGTCGTCGTAGTCCGGGGCGCGTCCGTCGTGTTTCTCTCCGTTGCTTAACTTGCAACCGATGCCGATGATGAAAACGGCTCCGTATTCTTTCGTAATTGCATCTTCCCGTTCTTTCGGAGTGAAGGTCGGATATTTTTGCAGTAAATCTTCGGAGTGTATGAAATGGATTTGCTGCGGCAATGTCGGACGGATCTCAGGGAACATCTCATAGACCAGGTATTCGGTACGTACCATGGCTGCATAGATACGGCGTACGATTTCTTTTAGAAAATCCACATTCCGTTCTTCGGCTCCCATGACGCGCTCCCAGTCCCATTGGTCGACATATAAAGAGTGGAGGTTCCCCAACTCTTCGTCGGAACGGATAGCGTTCATGTCGGTATAGATACCGTAACCTTTTTCGATTTGATAATCGGCGAGAGTAAGACGTTTCCATTTGGCAAGCGAATGGACGATTTCTGCTTTGGCATCGTCCAAATCCTTGATCGGAAACGTGACCGCACGTTCCGTTCCGTTCAGGTCGTCATTGATCCCCATCCCTTTTAAAACGAACAACGGAGCTGTGACGCGCCGTAACCGTAATTCGGAAGACAGGTTCTGCTGGAAAAAGTCTTTGATCTTTTTGATACCCATCTCGGTCTGCGATAAGTTCAATAAAGCCTTATATCCTGTTGGTTTAATTAAGTAACTCATATACTTGTTGTGCTTTATGTTTGTAAATAATGCGTGGCAAAGATACTAATTAATGGCAAAATAACAATTGTGTGCCTTTTTTTATTTGCAAAATGGCAGTGTTTGTCATTAAGATGCTTGCAAAATATCAAAAGTGATCTTTTTTTGCCCGTTCATTTGTTTTCCTGCAAGATTATATATACTTTTGCACTGTCTTTGGCTGGGTAGCTTAGCTGAATAGAGCGTCAGATTCCGGTTCTGAAGGTCGTGGGTTTGAATCCCACCCTGGTCACATTTTAAAAGAATTTTAGAATTGCCCTGTTTTTCGGGCAGAAACGAAAGTTTTAGTTCAAATTACCCAATACGTTGGAATGCGTGGCGGGGAAAAAACAGGGAAATCCCTATTCTAAGGTTCTGAATATCAACCCGTGGCGGAATACCTCCCGGGTCACGATTTAAAGTATTTTTGTAAATGGCGATGCCTCTTATTAGAGGTGTCGCCTTTTGCGTTTTATATGTGTATCAACGCATTGCGCGCCTGCTTAAATACGAGTTGTTTAACAAATCTTCACGGCGATTTTCGGGGAATAAATCGTTTTTGGGGAACAAAATGAAGTATAAAAGATGCCAGTTTTTAATGTTGTGCAGCGAAAAATCAACAAACGTGGGGAAGGGCCTTTGTACGTTGCTTTCCGGGTTGATAGTAAAAAAATAGAAATACCGGTCAAATATAGTATTGCTCCAGGTGACTTTGACAAGAGAAAGAAACGGGTCAAACAGTCGTGCCCTTTTCATCAAGATGTCAATTTGATAATTACAAATATCATAGCCCGGGCAAATGATATCTTTGTAAAGTATCGTTTGAAAAATTTGGATTTAACAGAAACGGCCTTTTGGTGCGAATATCGTAATCCGTGCGATTACACGAGCTTTTTTGACTTCTGCGAACGTTCTCAGCAACTACGCTTTCAGGAACTCGCAGACGGGACGCAACGACACCACAGGAGTTGTTTAAAGATATTACGGTCATTTAAGCATACGATCAATTTTGACGAACTGACACCTGATTTTTTTCGACGCTTCGTTTTGTATCTCCGGAATAAAAGGGGTAATAAAGAAGTAACTATCGGAAAGACATTGAAATCGATCTCAATCTATTTGAATGAGGCTGTTCGGATGGGATATTTGAAAGAGAATCCAGTAAAGAAGATTCCCCGACGCGGCTATAATGAAACAACCGCACAATATTTACTTGAATGGGAATTACAGGCCTTAGTTGATTTATTTAACCAGCATATATTGTCTGAAACATATCAAAATGTGTTGGAGTTCTTTTTATTCATGGCGTTTACTTCTCTGCATATAGGTGATGCCAGAGAACTGAAAATAGACCAAATCCGGGAAAACGAAATTGTTTATATGCGAAAGAAGTTACGGAATACCCGGCCAAAATTTATATCGGTACCGCTATCTGAACCGGCAAAAGCGATTATAAAAAGATGGATGGGAGCCAGGACCGAAGGGCTGATCTTTAAAGGGCTTGTTTGTGATGTTCGGGTAAATAAGTATTTGAAAGAGATTGGCCCAATGGCCGGAATTGACACGACCTTAACGGCAAAGGTGGGTAGGCATACTTTCGCTACAATTTTTTTGAGAGAAACGCGGGACCTAAATACGTTAAAGTCCATCATGGGACATTCTAATATTAAACAAACTCTGATCTACGCTCACGTCCTGGACGAAGATCGACAGGAAGGAATAAAAACATTCAATCGTTTTACAGTATAGAAAATGGCAGCTTATCCGGCTGCCATTTCCATTTTATTTATCGTAAACGACCCAATGGGGTTTACCTGCGATAAATTCTGTTTTATAACCGGCTTTATCCATCAGTTCAGTTACTTGTGCAATACTGATCGTTATCATTTCTGATAATTCCCTGACTATATCCGCACTGGTTATATAGTCTTTCTTTTCACTATCGCCGACAGGGGTATAGTTCTCAGCAATATAGCGAATTGCCAGGTCTGTCGTAAGGTCTTTTTCTTCACTCATTTGATATGTCCTTTCCTTCTAAAGTTGCAAATATTTCTTTGATATAACATAGTTCTGAAATTAAACGTAAAGCACTCACTGCCTTTTCGGGGTTAACCCCATCACAATCTTTGGCTATGTAGGAAATTGCTTTATCAAATACTTTCAGAGAGTTGGCCATTACATCTTCATTCGTTTGATACCATTTGATATTATCAATTAATGTAGGTGTTAGTTCGATTCCTTCAACTTTCATATTAGGCCTCCTTTCATCCGAAAATTGCAATTAATATCGGGAATACGAAGAAAACGAAACAGCCCAATAGGGCCATAAGAGAAAGTGCCTGTGTGATAAATTTAGCATCCTGCACGGTTGCACGATTAAATTCCAGGAACGAAGGAAGGGCGCGGCGATAAAAGGCGGCGACATTTTCCCATGTAAATGGGTTACGGATTGTGATTGTAACAAGTTCCCGACTTTGGGAAGTTGATACGGTTAATGAATTTGACTTCATATCATGTGACTTTTAGCTTTTAGGCAGAAAAAAGAACGGCTGCCATTTCCCGCTTCGCTAAAAGTCACATGATAGTTCACTCCAAAGAGCCTATAATGTAGGGAAAGGCAACCGCCTTATATTATGTATTTGCTCACGACATAAATGTCGATAGCAAAAGAAAGGGCATAAAAAAAGCCCGACGTATGTCTGAGCATTAACCGCGCTCTGCGGAATGGACTAACCATTGTGACTTTTAGCACTGCAAATATGAGTATAATATTTGAGCTGTGCAAAAGAAAATATCAGAGAATTACCAGTCACTACCTGTATTATTGGTATTTTCCATGTATGTGATATAGCCATCAACCATTTTTTGTAATTCTTGCTTTAGGTTTGTCATTAGAGTTTCATATCTTTTTTTGTTGACTCCTGTGATGTTCATTCCTTTACTTTCTGGATAGTTATCTGCAACAGGCATTAAAGGCCATTGATAAATACCGCATTGTGCTGATTCGCAATGAACATTATCAATAACAACACGGTATTTATTTTCTTTCATGTAGAACTTGACTGTATATGTAAATGTCCAAACATGATTATTCATCTGATATACAAGAGACTGAGAGGAAGTCCCTTTTATTAAAATAAGCCCATTTTCTTTATCGTCGTTTTGGATAACGCTTTGAGCGGAGTTCCAGGCTTCGGCTATAAACATTTTTGTATCAGAATAGAGTTGTTCTTTTGTTTTTATGGACTCTTTTATTATATCCCATTTGAAGTTTTCCTGTGCCACGGAAGGAAGGCTGAAAGAGATTAATAAGAAGAATAAAATTTTTTTCATATCCTTTGAGTTTAATATTTGCACTGCAAAGATATAAAATAAAAACCGTCCTATTCTCTCGAACCGGGCGGCAGGTGGTGTTAAGGTGCAGTTTGTATCACTTTGCAAATAGCTTGAATAATTATGCTTTACTACTTTCTGCAAAAGTAAGGTGAATAAGTCTAAGACCCCTATTGTAAAATAAGTATTATCCAGTGCGTTCGTACTGTAACACAGTTTAACGAAAAAGGGGAACCAATCGGTTCCCCTTAGTTATGTGAGCGGTACAGGTGTTCAATTAAAAATAGCTCTTTTTAAAACTGGACCAGACTCATTTTAGTTACTATCTCATTGAATTTATCTTGTATGGTCGCCTTTTGTTTTTCGGAAGCAAAGGCCAGACCTTCTTTATATTTACGCATCAATGAAGGATTTATCCCAACAGCTTGCGCAAATTGTGATACATTGAAAAAAGGAAAGGTTTTGAAAAATCCGGAAAAGTCATATTTGTAATCTATCGATAGATTTTCCGTATACCATTCCGGGAACACACCTTTCTTTTCTTTGTAAAATTCGGCTTGTTCGTTTAGCACGTCTACAAAGTCATTTTTAGCCTCCTGCTCAGTCAGACCGTACCCGTACGCACCTTGTACAGATTTGGTGTAAACACCATAGCCGCCGTCTTCTGCTTTTTCGATAATTGCTACAATTGTTTTCATACAACAGATTTTTTGAGGTTTAGTCCAATTAAAGCCACTCCCCGAAGGGAGTGGCAGAACTTTTACTTTTTCAGTCCGGAATCCTTCATCATCGATTCAAGTGTACCTTTCGGTATTTCTTTACTCGGATGACGTCCGACAGGAATGAAATAGTCGAAGTCCGGGTGAACATACTTGTGATGTTTCTTCCCTTTTCTGATTGTCCAGCCTGCGGCTTCAATCAGTTTGTAGAACTCGGAATACTTCATTGTGTAAAAGAACTATTATTTAATTGAACACTGCAAAAGTAACATATTTGTTCCAAATAGCCAAATAAAAAAGGAACAAATTTGTTCTTTTTTATTTTACCTCGTAGAATGTGCCGGTAACTTCCGGGTGTATTCCGTCGTTGATAATCCTGTATTCCAGTTCTTTGCAAATAAATAGCTTGTTATTTAACAGGAATTGCGCTTGTATATTTGGCATAGTACTGATAATGAATTTTATCGTGTATTCTTTAGTAGTGTCAATATTTTGATTAGGCCGAAAATACTGGATCATACTGTTTGGTCCATCCAATCTGAAAGAACCAATATCCTGTTTGGTACAATCATGTTTACGGAAAATATGGGCGGGCGTGTGATCTGTGAAAACGACGTATTTGTCATAATCATCTGGTTTTGGAAAACATGCGCAGATCGTAACTTGTTTTTTGTTTTTGTCAAAATCAATGCCCCCTTTTTCTATCAGAGACTTGATTGTTTTTATATCATTATCTGCTTCAGATTGGTTATTTCCTGGTTGATAGGGGAGAGATGCCGGATATGTTATTTGTAGGGCTCCATATGCTACAGCATAAGCCATTCTTGTAAAAGTACAAGGGAAGAAACTGAGTTTTAGGTAATCATTGTCAGGTTCGGATGTGTACTTTTTGAAAGTATTGACTTTAAATAAATATCCCTGGTCTAATTTATTCTTTATTGGGTCTTGCGGTAGATTGTCTATGTGATCTTTTCTCTTTTCCGGTATATAATAACAATCTGTTTCTTTTACGTGCCAAATATTTAGCGTCTGTATTTGTTCCTCAAATAATTCATCAGGAAAAAAATATCCATCAGCATCTGAAAATTTCTCGATTAGCTCGGAATAGTTTTCAACTTCAATGACATTGGCAGTTTCTATGATCGCGTCGTCAATATCCAAGTATTTATATTCGGTGGAATTGGGGAAATCATAGCAAACGTTTTTGTAAGAGATTCTTTCTTCTGAATCTACGGCCGTTCTTTCAAATGTATCTAAGACATTGTTTATCGTATAGGTTCCCATATCATTGGGAGAATAAGCACATAGAATGCGGGCACTTTTATTGGTATCGTTAATGACAAAGACGATGTTCATTAATTTTTCGCATTCTTCCAAAAAATCCTTTACAGTCCATCCTGGTAGTATTTTGTTATATTCTCCGCTGGTATCGTTGTTCAATATGAAAATGTGGGATAGGAATTGGTCATTTCGTGCTTCGTTTATTTCAATGGTATATCCCAAAGCTCCGAGTATTTTTTCAATCATGGCCAATAGGTATGGTTGGATGGCTCTGTTAGTGAAATCATAAACTAAATTTTCTTTTTCCATCCTGGCCATTTCATAGTATTTGTTGTAAATGATGTTCCCGATCTTTACCATGGGGCAAGTAAAATTGTAATCAGGAAAATTATTTCTAATGGCTTTGTTGAAATGTTCGTTGCTTAAATCATTTTCTTTGCCTAAATCGAGTGATGAAATGTAAGAGTCTGCACCGATGAAATAATTGAGTTCCGAGTTTCCGGAAAGTAATTGGATTTTTACTTCTTCATTGGTATTACTGATAAAGGCTTCCGTTCCGTTCAAAATGATGTGGCCGTTTGAAATGAGTACGGCGCTTCTGCCTTCGATAACGGCTGCTGATTGTAGCCGTTCGATGTGTTTGTACAGGATAGAATTATTCCGTTCTTTCAAAGAAAGAGAAAGGTCCAGGGTAAAAGTACCATTTTTTGTAATGAGCGGGTTTTGCTGTTTGACTTTTAAGTCCATTCCTTTGGGTAATACAACTTGTTTCCCATCAATTATTAAATCAGTCATCGTGTCGCATTTTTAATTAGTTTATCGTAATCAGTCAAGTTCTGCTTTACTCCTTTGGGGCCATCGATGTACACTTCACCGACGAACGGTTCTTCCAATTTCTTCTTTAAAGCGGCCATCGTCCGAGTATTGTTATCGAGTGCCCGGATGATATCCGGATTGGTAGATGCTGTTTGTCCGATGGCTACCGGCTGATTGTTCGGTGTACTGGCCGATAGGGTGGAAGAACTACCCAATGCACGGGCCATGTCCGGACCGGTTAAGGCTGTAACGTTGCCGGTCTTTTGTGCATAGTCCATGATATCAAATACCGGGCGCAAAATTTGAACGGTTTTCTTATTTGCAACAAACTCACCACCATGTGTCTGTATGAGTTTTTTTTTCTCATATTTACCACCTTCACCGGTAAAGCCACCATCCCACATGTTGGCCGCCTGTTCCCGTTGTTGATTGGCTACGGCAATTTGAGCAGCACCGGCAACAACGGCAGCAGCAGCGGCGGCAATACCCAGGGCAGGGCCAACGATCGGAATACCGGCCATAGCCGAATAAGCGCGCATAGCAGCTACGGCAGTATCGGCAGTAATAGCCAGGACATTCATTGCAAATGCTTTGTCTGCATATTTTTTTCGGACGGTCAGTAATTCGGCTTCTTTCTCTTCTTCCAGTTCTGCCGTAGCTTCGTTATCTCCTTCGGCCAGAAGTAATTTATATTTGTATTTCTTTTCGATGGCGGCTTCTTCGCGTGATTGTGCCGCTTGAATAACGGAAACGGCAGAGTTAGCCAGGCTGGAAATCGTACCTAATATAGATTCCCGAATTTGTTTTTCTTGTTCAGCGGAAACTTTGTCTTTAGCCGCTTTTTCCTTCCGGTATTTTTCATCGAGAATACCTTTCTTATACAAATATTCTTGATGAGAGATCAGGCCAGCATTGTACATTGCTTCATTCATGGCTATTTGTATCTCAGTACCTTTTGCCAGTTCGGCCCAAAGTGGGTTTTCGTCCGGTTTCTCTTCTTCGGGTTTGACCTTTGACTTTTTTTGTACAGCTTCCCGGCGTTTGGTTTCGGCTATGATCTTATCGGTTAGTTCGACTTCGATATCGGCAGTGTTTTCCTTATATTTTTTATAAATGTTGATCTTATCAGAGAGGAAAAGTGTCTCAGCGGAAAACAGTTGCCGTTGCATCTGTTCTTCTGAAATATTGCGTTTGATATATTCCCGTTTGATTGCGACAGTCTGTTCTTTGTATGCGTTTTCCAGGTCTTCAGTTTCTTTTTTGAGGGCCTTTTTACGTTCTTTATCGGTCATTTCGTCTTTAGTGACGGTTGACACAACTTTCTTAGCGGTGATCGTGACTTCCGGAAGAACATTTTTAGCCGGTAATGGAGAAATAAACGGCTGGTATTTGGCTTTTTCCTTTGCCATTTTTGCCGCGGTTTTATACACAAGGTCGATGTAATCTTCGACTTCATTAGCGGTTTGTAGGTCCATGTTCTTCGCATTACCCCCAAAAAAGTCTTTTTTCAGATTGGAGAATACACCGGCAAGGGCTTGTTTTGCGTTGAAACCTTTTTCTACGGCCTTGTCTGCCTGGGCGACGATACGGGAAAGTGCCAGTTCGACCTCACTGGCCGGTAATTTTTTCGCAAGTTTAGCGCGGATATCGTCGATCTGTTCGGCCTTATCTTCCAGGGCCTCACGTTCGATGTTGTCTACAGCTTCCTTTTGTGTTTTCAATGCAATATTTGTCCGGATGGCAGTATTAACGGCATCCTGTGCGCTCTTGATATCTTTCAGGCTGGATTCTTCGTTTAATAGGTTTGGAAGATAATCGCCATATTTTTCGTTTATAGCTTCAATCAATCGACTGCGCTGGTCTGTACCCTGTCCGGCCAACTTCAAAGCGGTAAACAGCTTGTTTGCGGCTGTTTCTTCTTCGAGTATTTCCGTTTTCATCTGTCGGGTGTATTTGTTGGCTTCACGTTGTTTGTTGATATAATTGGCGATAACCATTCCCAGGGCTGTTAGTGCGGAAATCAGTAAACCGATCGGATTGAGTTGTACAACCTTATTAAATGCTATCATCGCAATTTGTGCGGCAAAGAGGCGGCCACGGAGAAGATTATAAACGACAGCCAATGCGGCTAATACCGTGCGATAAGTAGTATTTAGGGCAATACCGGCGGCTGTTAAAGCATTGGTTCGTTGGCCCCACATAACATGCAGCTTTTGAGCGGCAATGTAGGCCAGTAAGACGACAGTGATTTTAGTGAGTCCAGCACCATATTTAATAAAGAACTCTATGAGTACTGCAATTATTTTCAGTAGTGAACTGGATTTAGAAACCACCATACCCATGTACGGGGCCAGCTTCTCACCCAATAAATATGAATATTCCTGAAATTTCTTTTTGGCCTTTTCAATAGTAGCCTGTAAAGTGTTGTTCTGAACGTTATATTCATCGATAACAGAAGTGCCTGCCTCGAATGCTTTTGTAGCGACTTCCTGCTCTTTCCTGATTTTTCCAACACTGGCAACTATCGTATTCAGCACTCCGATCGCTTCCGTTCCGTCCAGCTTCATTTCTTCGAAGATGGGGGCCAGGTTGATAAGGCCGCCGGATTTACTAAGGTTTTCCATTAACTGCAAAAAGGCCTCGTTTGCATCGGAGAGAACCAGGTCTGTAAACTCCTGAACACTTTTTCCGGCAAGTTTGGCGAATTTAGCTGGTTCCTGGTACATTTTCAACCAAACCTTTTGCACAGCGGTAGCCGCCATTTCTGAACGTAGCATGTTTTGATCTAAAACAGAAGCATAGCCCATGATTTGAGGAATAGCGATACCGGCCTGTTTTCCGGTACCGGCAACCCTTGCGGTAAATTCAACCAGGTATTTTTCCGCTGCGGATGAATTTTGTGCGACTTCATTTACGGCTGAAGCAACGGACAACATACCGGCTTTTAATCCTTTTTCGTCAGCAGTACCGAACATTTGGGCCAGCTTTCCAATATTTTTAACTGCATCTTCTCCCAGATCGTCCCCAAGCGACACATTAATAATATTGGCACCTTCGACGAACTCCAACAGGTCTTTTTTCCCTTGAATACCCAAACGGCCGGCATCTGCGGCCAATTGATTCAATTTTGTTCTTGCCGCCCGTGTGTCCATGTTTTTAAAGGCTTCGTTAAGGTCCTTAACTTCTTCCTTTGTCATGCCGGTATATTTGCGGACGTTGGCTTCTTCTTCTTCCAGGCTTGCAAAATCATCAACGCATTTGCGCATGGCAAAGGTCAGGCCGGTAAAGCTGGCGATAAAAGCGGTTATTACTCCAAAATATTTGTTGAAAGAATCTGTTAGTTTTCCCAGGGAAAGAATGCTGGTCTTAGTCTTTTCAATTTCAGCGTTAGTGTTACGCCATTGTTTCCGGTGTTCCTGTATAATGGAGTCAAGGGCTTGAATTTTCTTTCCGGTTTGAATATATTTTTCAGACCCTATTGTCATTTTAGCCTGTTCATTCTGGAGTTTTTTAAATTCGCCTTGTACAGACTTTAGATCATTATTTATCTGTTGTCCATTGATATAAAGGTATATACCTCTTTTTGTCACAATTTTGTCATCAGCCATGGTTAAGGTGTTTTATCGATTAAAAGTTTGTTCGTTTCTTTTAGTACAGCGGCCGCAGCTTTATCCCCGTGATAGGCCGCGGCAACGTCTGCCAGGCGTTCAATGTTTCCACGAATTTCGATATCCAGCCAGTCGAAGCCGTGACGGGCTACGGGCCTATGATCTCCGGCGTACTCTTTCCAGGTTTTAGCGGGTCGGCCCCGATACATCCTGAATTTATCATTGTCCCCGCGATGGCCGCGTATAACGGAACCGCCCTTACGGATATAGCCACGCCCTACGCCGTAATGAATAAATACCAGGTAAAAGCTGAATTTAAAACCTGTGGAATAAATTTCGCCATACTGTGATTTAAAAGATGGCGAAATAGTTCGCAGGCCTTTACCGGAACTTTCGCCGGTTGTGGCTTGCCGTAGTCGGCCCTTCGCCCTTCCTCTTACCTGGAAGGTCCAGTCTTTGACCTGTTTGTTAAACTGTTCAACAGTTATGGCCGTTTCGGTTGGTTGGTTTGGGTTAGTTTGCATTAGCTGTCTGTTTAAGGAAAAACCGCCCGGACTTCACAGTAGGGGCGGTTCGGGATTAGTTATGAACAATCATTTTTCTACATTTATATATAATTCCTATTACTAATAGTATGAAGAATGCGATAATCATCCACTTAGGGGGCCTGAATAGTCTGTTATCTGTTTTTTTATCTTGGTTTTCAATCTGTTTGCCGGTGTCGATCTTTTTTTTGTCATCACTTAGATTAGTTTGGCTATTTGTGTTTTTGTTCGAAATGGCTGTTTCTTCACCTTCTAACTCGATATCGTATTCCGTTTCGGAAATGATTGGTTGCTGGCCGGTGGAGTCAGGCGGGGCATAGTGGCGTTCTGTCTTCTTGATAGTTGCTTTATAGTGGGAAAGAAGAGAGTCCAGGACAGACGTATTTGTCTGTTTTTGGACTTCTAAGCGTTCTAACATTTCCCGGTTAATTTCAGTTCTCCGAGAAAAGGTGTCCGTTGTCGTTCGGCAACCGGTTAATATTAGAGCCAATAATGTGATGATTATCAATTTCATTAACCGACGAATTTAAAGTCATTAATACGGTTAGCCCAACCTTTCAGGAATTTGGTTTGTGTAGGGTCTTTCTTGCAAATGTCATGGCAGAACTTGATACGTTCTGCTTTTAGCACTTCGAAGAAAACAGAGGGATTAACCTGGTTAAGCGTTGCCAATGTGATTTGACCGACGATTCCATCCGGATTGACGTTTAAGAGACGTTGCGGGATTACGATACCCCATTTCCCAGATGCCCAAACCCAATCGACCAAAATATTCGCCAGAGATTGACTGCGGATATTGTCGGCTTTCCAGCGATTCCAGTAGTGTGTCCGGAGAAGGGTTACCACATCTTCACGGGTAATCTGTTTTAAGTCGTCGGCGTCTATATCGCCGTCACCGTCTTTATCATACCCGCAACTTTTCCAGGTGGCAAGAGTCACACCCATGTTTGTTTTACCGCCTTTGTCTTCTTTGACATCCGCCCAGCCACCTTCCCACTGGAAGATAATAGGGGTCAACACTTCAATTTTAGCCATTCTGTTCCCCCTTTCTTTGCTTTAGAAAAGATTCCAGGAACGGTACTTTTTTTATAAATTCAAAGCTGATAAGCCAATAACAGAAAGCAATCCATTGAGACTGTGGAAATATCCGTTTGAGGTTCTTAAAAACATTGACAGCATAGAAGTATAAAACAACATGTGTCACAATGGAAATAGAGACAAGGGCTTCACCGGCGTTATCCATGTGTTCGCCGATTGTAAAAACGGCGGCGACAAAAACGACGAATACACATGCTTCAGAGAAACAGGAAAAGGCCTTTTTGAAGTCGAAATCTTCTTTGTTAACCAGCATTCCAGAAAGGTAGCCGGCAGCAAAATTTAGTACGAAAGCCAATGTCACGGCAAACAGTATGCCATTGATCGGGCTTAAATATGCCATCAGGGATGACAGAGAAACAACAATAATAGTTCTTAAATCTTCCATATTTAAAGGTTAAGGGTTAGCGTTCTGATGCAAAATAAAAGGAAGGTGCCTTTATAAAAAAGGACACCTTTCGCGTTAGGGATAGCAGGGGAAATCCGCAAAGCGATTGGAACGAATGGCCCGACGGCTCCGTCGAAATGCACTGCATCCGTTTCTAATTAGGCATTGTTACAGTTAAAGCGGTTTTAGAATTTCCCCCTGTATTGAGCAGGATCTTTTCGAGAGCTTCCAGCCTTTTTTCAACATCTGTTTTCCGGGTAATGGTTACGGTAAAAAGTTCTTTTTCGAGGTCAACCAGTATTGATTTTCCTTTTTCAAAGCCGATCAACTCTTCCACTGTTTCCGCCGTACCATCATTATCGGTAGTGATAGATAGGGTTTCCTTGTTAAATAAAGCTGTTTTAATTTCATCCGTTCCGGATGCTTCGATAATTGTAGTAAGCGTATCGCCTACTACCTTGTAATCGTGACAGATTAAGTTTTCGATTTTCATTGTGTTATTAATTTATTGGTATATATTTCACGTAAGAGCCATCATAGTACCAGTCAATAATAAAGGAACTTTTTATACTTGCTTTAGATGTGATTTTTTCTAAAACACTGTATTCATTGGGGTAGACTGATATCAATCGATATTGCCCTGATGTTTGCTGATCTGTAAAATCGTAGGTCCCATCAAATTTGAAATGTCCCAGTGCATTATCACTATTATTGCAGTAAGTTGCCAAAATGATAGCTTTTCCCGAAACAACAGTGACTCCATTGCTCCATCCAGAGCCTGATTTTGTCGTTTTCTTGACAAGTGGGCTGGCATTTAGAGCAGAAACGGCTGCTTTTGAACCGGCTACCGCCGACATCGCTACGGCGCTGGCGGCTACCGCCGACATCGCTACGGCGCTGGCGGCTACCGCCGACATCGCTACGGCGCTGGCGGCTACCGCCGACATCGCTACGGCGCTGGCGGCTACCGCCGACATCGCTACGGCGCTGGCGGCTACCGCCGACAATGATTGTAAACCAATTAATGTTGAGTTGTTTATGTTTGCATAAGTTGCCAGGCCTCGACCGAACGAATATTGTACATTCCAGAAAACTTCTTGTGCAGCGTCGTTTTCCATGATTGCGGCCATGGCCGTTGCACTACCGGCAACCGCGGCCATGGCCGTTGCACTACCGGCAACCGCGGCCATGGCCGTTGCACTACCGGCAACCGCGGCCATGGCCGTTGCACTACCGGCAACCGCGGCC
>NZ_CDRTCT010000046.1:0-18378 GCF_977054455.1 Parabacteroides sp.
ACGTTTTGGTGCTTTCTTCCGAAAATGTCAAAAATTCGGAAAACGTGGCTGCAAACGAAGGAGAACAAACGAATATCGTTTTTGACCTTTCACGCAACAATATCAATATTAACGTTTCAGACTGGGGCACTGTTGTTCAGTACGTTACAGTCGGATAATTCGACCCTCAATTTTTTATATGCAATAGGCGCACATTCGGATGGTTCCGAGTGTGCGCCGCTTTTTTACAAATAGGCGATTCTCCGTGATAGGAATACCAACCAATATGATACAAATACAATCGTTAATTAGTATTTAAGCTGATTATAAGCATTTTACGATATCACAAATAATACGAATACAGCACCCGTATGACATATTTACCACGCATAAAAAAGCGATTGATCATGTAACTTTGTAGCAAGAAATAACACAATACAATTTGTGAAATTTTACCCTATACTCTGTTTGCACGAATCCCTTAATTCTGCAAGCAAACCTAATTAATATAACCGTGAGGTTACATAATTATCATAAAAGTCCAGACTCTCTGTTTCTTTTTAACGAGAACAGATAATCTGGACTTTTTCCTGTTTACCGATAGCCATAATTCAGGCACAGATTACACAGAGATCTGTGCCTTTTGCGTACAAGAGACGGATAGCCTCCCTTATAAAGACAGGATTATTTCTTCGCTCAAGCCGGTGCACTTTGCAATGGTAGCCATGTCCACACCCGTATCTTTCATCCTGGCAGCAACTTGGCGCATGCCTTCGGCAAGGCCTTCCGCTTTTCCTTTCGCCTCACCTTCAGCAAGACCTATGGCTTTTCCTTCGACGATTCCCTCGGCTTTACCTTCCGCTTTGCCTTCTGCTTTCCCTTCTATTCTCCCCTCCAATTTGGCCGTGTCGATCACGTCGTTTTGGATCATGATGGCGTCGAGATGGCGGTCGTAGATAAGGCGTTCCTGGGGCGACATGGAGTAGTATTTCAACTTCTCGCGTGCCTCTTTCAGTCCCGGTGCGGTCGTATCCGGACGGATCGTGCCGTCTTTCAGGTATTCCATCCATTCGTCCAAGGGCGTGAGGGCCACTTTGTCGAACTCGTTCACGCGGACCAGGATATATTCGGGGAAGATTTCGGCGGGAAGGTGCGAAACGATCACATCGCGTTCACGCGTATTGACACGCAAGTGGTCGCCCGTATGCACGCCGACGAAATGGTTCTGGCCGTGATAGATATAGTCCGTCCCGATGCCGATGTCGAAATAGAGGATGCTGATGGAGTAGACTTTCTTTATCTTCTCGTAGCCTTCGCCAAGCGAGATATGTTCGGTGATGGCTTTCGCCACGCCGTAGAGGATGCGTTCCAAGTAATGCAGTTCGCGTGTGTTCTGAATCTCGACGATAATGATCTCCCCTTTGCTGTTCAAAGCTTTGATGTCGACGCGGTTGTACTTGTCGTCGGCACTTTCCTGGTTGCCTTCGCTTTCGAGGATTTCGACGATCTTGATCTCTTCGTTCAGCATGACGGTCAGGAAACCGTCGAGCACGTCGAAATTGGCCTTCTGGCGCAACAAACGCTTGATGGCCCAATCAAAACGGATATACCTGTCCTGCAACTCTCTTCTTTCCATCTCTTCTATGATTTTCAGATCCGATTCTTCCTTTTTCATAGTTACTGTTTTTTAGTTGTTACTTAATCCACAAATATACATATTATTTATGAACGGGAGTGCGGATCGGGAAGAATGTTCCGGATATTTTCAAAGGTGAAACAGGTGAATACCGATTTATCTGCGCCCGTCTATGGTAGGCGAATACACACCCTCATATTACCACTTATTGTAAATAAATTATTATTTAACATTTAAACAAGCCAATAAAGGAAAGCTCCAAAGGGTGCTTTTGGAAGGGAAGAAAAAGCTTTTTTCAGTCATTTGCCGGATTTTCGCCACGAAGACCGTCTTCATTGCCACGAGGACGGTCGCCATTGCCCACGAAGACGGTCGCCGTCCACCATGAAGACGGTCGCCACGGTAACGACGACCGTCTTCATGGCGAAAAACTGCGCACCTCATGTGAAATAGACAGGAAAATCCAGGAGCATAATCGGGACATCCTCCGGCTTTACCCGGAAATATTCGATTCTCCGGGAGTTAAGGATTATCACATTGTCACAATTTCCTTGCTTAAACGACAATACAGGACAAGTATCCGGACAAAATGCCAACTCCATAATGCTTATCATCATCAAACAAGCCTCCGAGCCGAACAAAATGTAACAAAAAATACGAATCGGATTTTCAGATGAAATAGCCGAAAGAGGCAAAATGGGGGTTATTGTCTACTTTTTTCTTAGAGCCTGTTTAAATTTTGCTCGACACCGCTTCGAGATTACCGGTTATTCGGTTAACCACATAAAAAAAACACCTCCGCAATATTGCAGAAGTGTCAAATTTGTAGCGAGACCCGGGATTGAACCGGGGACCTCATGATTATGAATCATGCGCTCTAACCAGCTGAGCTATCTCGCCATCATGTTGTCATCATTTCCTTGATTGACGCTGCAAAAGTAGAGCTTATTTTTATATTGTGCAACACTTTCATGAAAAAAAATTCAATTATTTTCGGGAGCTTCCTGTTAAGATCTTAATTCAGAGTTGCTTTTTTTGAAACAGATTTGGCAGATATCAATTCTTTTATTATCTTGCTGCCAATAAACACAATGAAAGATGAAAAAAGAGAAATTTCATATCGAATACATTTTCGATAAAGTTTCACGACGAAGCTTATGGAATCACCTCACTACTCCTCCAGGGTTATCCGCCTGGTTCGCCGATGATGTTATTATCAACGGTAACATGTATGTTTTTAAATGGAACAAAGCCGAACAGGAAGCGGAAGTACTGTCTATGAAACCGGAAATGAGCGTTCGTTACCGCTGGACGGATGAAGAGGATGAAAATGCCTATTTCGAATTCCAGATCCACAGCCATGAACTGACAGGATCGACTTCTTTGCAAATAACGGATTTTGCCGAGCTGGATGAAAAAAGGGATTCTATCGATTTATGGGACACGCAAGTAGAAGAACTGAGGCGTACGCTCGGTATTTAGGTTGTTTTAGTGATTTCCGTTAGCGATCATATCGTTTTTTCACTACTTTTGCGCCGTCAACCGGATAAGCAATGTTGAAAATAAAACGATTATATACATTTATGCTGCAGACTTTCCTGCCGTTGTTCTTGATGACCTTCGGTATCTGTCTGTTTATTGTGCTTATGCAGTTCCTGTGGAGGTACATTGACGACATGGTCGGGAAAGGTCTGGGGATTCCTGTTCTGGCGGAAATGTTTCTGTATGCCGCCCTATTCCTTGTGCCGATGGCACTCCCGCTGGCCATTTTGCTTGCCTCGCTTATGACGTTCGGGAATCTCGGCGAACGATTGGAATTGTTGGCTATGAAATCGGCGGGCGTTTCACTGGTCCATATCATGCGTCCGCTGATCATCACCATCAGTATTATAAGTATCGGGGCTTTCTTCTTCCAGAACTATGCCATGCCTGTCGTGCAGGTCAAACTCTACACGCTGCTTTGGTCCATGCGTCAGAAATCGCCGGAGTTGGATATTCCGGAAGGGGTTTTCTATAGCGAAATCACCGGATATAATGTATATGTAAAGCATAAAGACACCAAAACGGGGCTTCTTCGCGACATGATGATCTATGACTATTCCGAGGGATTCAACAAGGTAAGCGTGATGGTCGCGGATTCGGGTCGCCTGAAAACTTCGGCGGACAAAATGTTCCTGGTCCTTTCCTTATTTAACGGAGAATCTTTCAGAAGCCTGGACAAGCAATCGAGCACTACGGGCACAAAAAGTTCCGTTCCCTACCAGAGGGAGACCTTCAAAAGCCGGGATATCCTGATCGAATTCGATGCAAACTTCTCACGGACGGACGAATCGTTCATGCAAAACCAGTTTATGGGTAAAAACATGCATGACCTGCAAATCTTCATTGACTCCGTTTCCGTACGTTTAGACAGCATACAAAACGTCAATGCCAAGAACGTTTACGAAACTTCATACAAAAAGACGCTTAAGAAGCCGCAAGACATAAAACAGAATAACGTAAAGGACGCACCGAATAGCGAGAAATCCGATACAAAGGCGACACCGGAGGCCAAGAGGGACGAGCCGGTAATCGTCATGAACTTCGACAGCCTCTACCAGGCAGAAAATCCCGGAAAGAAGGCGACTATCCTGACACGTGCGAAATCGAGCATCGAAAATATGAAGGCCGATTACTTCTTCAAAGCAGCCACTATCGGAGACGAGGCCTACAGGGTGCGCCGCCATTTGACGGAATGGCACAACAAATTCACCATCTCGTTTGCTTGTCTGGTCTTCTTTTTCATCGGCGCACCGCTTGGGGCCATTATACGAAAAGGCGGCTTGGGGACTCCGGTGGTTCTTTCCGTTCTCCTTTTCATATTCTATTATGTTATCAACAACATCGGCTTCAAGATGGCCCGCGACGGCGTATGGGAAGCATGGCAGGGAATGTGGTTGAGTTCCGCCGTTTTGGCCCCGTTAGGTATCTTCCTGACTTATAAAGCGGTCAACGACTCCGTCATCCTGAATGCCGATACATACCTGAATGCCTTGAAAAATATATTCGGGAAACGTTCGGGCAGAAAAGTTGAAATGAAAGAGGTGATCATGTTCAACCCGGATTACGGGCAGATCATCCCCCGCCTGAAACAACTGGCAGAAGAAAGCAATGCCTATCTGGCCGCCCATAAACGGTGGACAAACTATTTCCGTTTCTGGAAACAGGGCGGTCGCGACCATACGGCCGAACAGTTGGCGGCAGAAATGGACGGCATCATCGAAGAGCTGTCCAATTCGGACCAGAACTTAGTCTTGAACAAGCTGATGGACTACCCGGTCATAAGCGGCTACAACCAGATAAATGCAAAAATAAACGGAAAAGCAGGGTTGGCAATCGGCCTCTTTTTCCCGATCGGGCTTCCGGTTTATCTGCTTGCCACGTACCAGCGCAAACTTTTGCGGCACGATATCAAAACGGTACAAAAGACAAGCAATGAACTGATTGACATAATTGAAAAATTACCCGTATCTTTGTGAAATAAGAAATATAAGTAAAACGAATATATGAGCGAAATCAAATTAAACACCATTGAAGAAGCTATTGAAGACTTCCGCGAAGGAAAATTCTTAATCGTTGTCGATGATGAAGATCGCGAAAATGAAGGTGATTTTATTATTGCCGCCGAAAAGATAACTCCCGAAAAAGTAAACTTCATGTTGAAAAACGGTCGTGGCGTACTGTGCGCACCGATCACGGAAGAACGTTGCCAGGAATTGGAGCTCGACATGCAGGTGGCAAACAACACCTCTTTGCTGGGGACTCCCTTTACAATAACAGTAGATAAATTAGGAGGCGGCTGCACGACAGGCGTTTCGATGTTCGACCGCGCAGAAACCATCCTGGCGCTTGCCGATCCGAAAACCAAGCCGTCCGACCTGGGCCGTCCGGGACATATCAATCCGCTCCGCGCCCGTTCGCGTGGTGTCCTGCGCCGTGCCGGACATACCGAAGCTGCTGTCGACCTGGCACGCCTCGCCGGTCTGTATCCGGCAGGTGCACTGATCGAAATCATCAATGAAGACGGGACCATGGCCCGCCTGCCCCAACTGATCGAGGTAGCCAAGAAGTTCGATATCAAAATCATCTGTATCAAAGACTTGATTTCGTATCGCCTGAAAACAGAATCGATCGTAGAAAATGGCGTCGAAGTAGACCTCCCCACCCAATATGGCCACTTCCGCCTGATCCCTTTCCGCCAGAAAAGCAACGGACTGGAACATATCGCCCTGATAAAAGGCAAGTTCGAGCCGGACGAACCGATTCTGGTACGCGTACACTCTTCTTGTGCAACCGGTGATATCTTCGGCTCCATGCGCTGCGAATGTGGCGAGCAGTTGCACAAAGCCATGCAACGTATCGAAAAAGAAGGCAAGGGAGTAATCGTCTACCTGAACCAGGAAGGACGCGGCATCGGGCTGATGGAAAAGATGAAAGCCTATAAACTTCAGGAAGACGGTCTGGACACTGTCGATGCGAACTTGCATCTCGGACACCAGGCCGACGAACGCGATTACGGCGTCGGGGCCCAGATCCTGCGCCACTTGGGCGTCACCAAGATGCGCCTGATGACCAACAATCCCGTCAAGCGCGTCGGACTGGAAGCATACGGGCTGACGGTCGTAGAAAACGTTCCTATCGAAGTCGCTCCGAATCCTTACAACGAATTTTACATGAAGACGAAAAAGGAACGCATGGGACACGTCTTACACAATATCAAATAATTCATAATTACATAATAACACTATCATGACACAAGTATCAGCACGTTTAGCAAGTTTGTCGCCTTCCGCAACATTGGCGATGTCCCAGAAGAGCAATGAATTAAAGGCCCAGGGAGTTGATGTTATCAACCTGAGTGTCGGAGAACCCGACTTCAACACCCCCGAACCGATCAAGGAAGCGGCCAAAAAAGCGATCGATGAAAACTATTCCCGTTATTCTCCCGTAGCCGGTTATCCGGCTTTGCGCAACGCCATCGTTGCCAAGTTGAAAAACGAAAACGGATTGGAATACACAGCCAACCAGATTTCTTGCGCAAATGGTGCCAAACAATCCGTTTGTAATACAATCATGGTATTGGTAAATCCGGGCGACGAAGTGATTATCCCGGCTCCGTTCTGGGTCAGCTATCCGGAAATGGTGAAATTGGCCGAAGGAAAACCCGTGACCGTTGCGGCCGGTATCGAACAAGATTTCAAGATCACCCCGGCACAGCTGGAAGCGGCTATCACACCGAAAACAAAGGCGTTGATCCTCTGCTCCCCGTCTAACCCGACCGGTTCGGTCTACAGCGCGGAAGAATTGGCAGGCCTGGCCGAAGTCCTGAAAAAACATCCGGAAATCATCGTGATTGCAGACGAGATCTACGAACATATCAACTACATCGGTAAGCATAACAGCATCGCACAGGTAGACGGAATGAAAGACCGTACCATCATTGTCAACGGTGTTTCCAAAGCCTATGCCATGACCGGGTGGCGTATCGGTTTCATCGCCGGACCGGAATGGATCGTAAAGGCAGTAAACAAATTGCAGGGACAATACACTTCAGGCCCGTGCTCCGTATCGCAGAAAGCGGCAGAAGCTGCCTACACAGGCTCACAGGCTCCGGTCGAAGAAATGCGCCAGGCATTCGAACGCCGCCGCAACCTGATCGTCGGCTTGGCGAAGGAAGTTCCGGGATTCGAAGTAAACCAGCCGGAAGGCGCTTTCTACCTGTTCCCGAAATGCAGCTATTACTTTGGTAAGACCGACGGCACACGCACGATCGAGAATGCCGACGACCTGGCCATGTACCTGTTGGAAGTCGCCCATGTCGCTTGCGTTGGCGGTACCTCTTTCGGCGCCCCCGAATGCATCCGCATGAGCTACGCTACCAGCGATGAAAACATTGTGGAAGCCATCAAGCGTATCAAAGAGGCTTTGGCCGCATTGAAATAAGCGTTACATACAAATCAGGCACGGTGGAATCCGTGCCTAAAAATAGAAAAGGAGATGTTCATCACAAAACACCTCCTTTTTTTTATTCTGTTCTGCCGAAGCAAAAATTATTCGGCACGCAAAGTGAAGCGTTTGAATGCCAGGATCTGCAATTCAGGATCAGCTTCCTTCATCGTTTCTCTTACAGTCTTCTTGCTATCCATGATATCTTCCTGGTTCAGCAAGCAAACTTCCTTCAAGAACTTGCCAAGACGGCCCTTAGCGATGTTCTCGATCATCTGCTGAGGCAGGTTTGCAGCTTTTTCAGCTGAAACAGTAGCGATGATTTCTTTTGCCTTGGCAACATCTTCAGCCGTGATCCAGCCTTTAGCCATGTTGCTTTCCATGTGGTCCTCGCTATCTACGTGCGAAGGATTGATTCCGGCTTTTTTCAGGGCAGCTTCAACAGCTTTCTGCACCTGTTCAGCCTTTGTCTTTTCGATAGCCACCTGGATTTCCTGTTCTTTTACAGATTCAGGGACACCGGATTCGTCGATAGCGATCGGGTTCATGGCAGCGATCTGCATAGCGACGTTGTGAGCAGCCTCTTCAGATTCCTTGTTGAATGCGACAATCGTACACAACTGGTTCTTGCCCATGTGGTTGTAAACAGTGGTATAAGCGCCTTCCACTACGTTATAGCCATCCAACTCCATCTTTTCGCCTGTGATACCGCTACGGTCGGTAACAGCATCCTGCACAGTGCCCTTCCCCATCGGCAAAGCCTTCACTTCGTCCAGAGTCTTGCACTTGTTAGCCACAGCGGCATCCAGGATAGCCTGAGCCAGTGCGATGAAATCTTCATTCTTAGCCACGAAGTCAGTTTCGCACTTCAAAGCGATGATAGCAGCGAATTCGCCGTCTTTCTTTGCCAATACGCAACCTTCAGCAGCGTCGCGGTCAGAACGCTTAGCAGCAATAGCCTGTCCTTTTTTACGGATAATTTCCATTGCCTTTTCGATGTCACCGTCAGATTCGGTCAAAGCCTTCTTGCAGTCCATCATACCGGCTCCGCTCATTTTGCGCAGCTTGGTAATATCAGCCATAGTTACAGCCATAATCTTATTTCCTTATTTATTAAATGTTTACTTTATTAATAGACAATGGACAATTGACAATTGACAATTCAAGTCAAAAGCCAATTGCCCATCGTTTCATTTTATGTTTCTCTTAATTTTCAATTGTCAATTATCAATTGTCAATTGAATTACTCTTCGTCCTTAGCGAATTTGTCAGCAACGTTAGCGTTCAGCGCTTCGTCGTCTTCCTTCTTAGTACGTTCTTTCTTTACAGCCGCTTTCGCTTTGCGTTCTCTTTTAGGAGCTTCGCCTTCGCCGGCAGCTTCCGTATCGATCTTTTCAGCTTTACGTTCCTGCAGACCTTCGTTCATTGCTTCGCAGATAGCGCCCAAGATCACTTCTACAGATTTTGTAGCGTCGTCGTTAGCCGGGATCACGTAGTCGATGTTGTTCGGGTCGGAGTTCGTATCAACCATACCGAATACAGGGATACCCAGACGGTTCGCTTCGCGGACTGCGATATGTTCTTTCATTACGTCAACAACGAACAAAGCGGACGGAAGACGAGTCAGGTCCACGATAGAACCCAAAGTCTTTTCCAACTTAGCACGCTGGCGAGTGATCTGAAGTTTTTCTCTCTTGGAAAGATTATCAAATGTACCATCTTTTGTCATCTTATCGATAGTAGCCATCTTCTTGATAGCTTTACGGATAGTCGGGAAGTTGGTCAACATACCACCCGGCCAGCGTTCGATCACGTAAGGCATACCTACTGAAGAAGCCTTATCGGCGACAACTTGTTTAGCTTGTTTTTTAGTAGCAACGAAAAGTACTTTCTTACCCTGTTTTGCCAGGTTCTTCATTACTTCTGCCGCTTCGTCTACTTTAGCAACTGTTTTATATAAGTCAATGATATGAATACCATTGCGCTCCATGAAGATATAAGGAGCCATTGCGGGGTTCCACTTTCTTTTTAAGTGTCCGAAGTGTACGCCAGCTTCTAATAACTGATCAAAATTAACTCTTGACATTGTTTTTTTCTTAAAATCGTTTACTTTCTTTTGTTTAACTCAATCATCAGGTAGTCCTCCCGTATGTCAGCATATAAAAAGAATCCTGATAATTTAGATACTAAACGCTTTGCTATACTTGTAAGGGACTCACAAATAAGATTAACGTTTACTGAACTGGAATCTCTTACGAGCTTTAGGACGTCCCGGTTTCTTACGTTCAACAGCACGCGGGTCACGAGTGACGAAACCTTCTGCGCGAAGAGCGGATTTGTCTTCCGGATTGATCTTAACCAGTGCGCGGGCGATAGCCAGGCGAGCAGCTTCAGACTGTCCTTTGAAACCACCTCCATCGAGGTTGATCTTGATATCATATTGTTCTGCAACGTTCAGCTTTGCGAGCGGCTGCTTAACAATGAACTGAAGGATTGTAGAAGGAAAGTAATTAGCCAGATCACGTTTGTTGATAGTAATCTTTCCTGTACCTTCGCTTACGAATACGCGAGCAACTGCTGCCTTACGTCTTCCTATTGCATTTACTACTTCCATTGTGATTATTTATATGAGTTTATATCGATTAATTTAGGCTGCTGAGCTTCGTGTTTGTGCTCTGTTCCTGCATATACATACAGATTTTTCAACAGTTTGGCACCCAGACGATTCTTCGGAAGCATACCTTTCACTACTTTACGGAACAGACGGTCGTCACCTTTAGCCTGCAAATCAGCCGGCGTGTAAGCGATCTGTCCACCGGGATATCCGGTATATCTCAAATAAATACGATCGTTCCATTTGTTACCTGTCAGAACGATTTTGTCTGCATTGATGATAATTACGTTATCACCACAATCAACGTGCGGAGTAAAATTGGGTTTGTACTTACCACGCAAAAGCTTCGCTACCTTTGCGCAAAGGCGTCCCAAAGTCTGTCCTTCGGCGTCAACAATGACCCACTCTTTGTTTACAGTTGCTTTGTTTGCAGAAATGGTCTTAAAACTTAAAGTATCCACTTGCTTAAAAAATTAATAAATTAATAACTCTAAAAAACAAGAATCCAATCCCCGCGTGCGCTGTCGCTACGGACACTTGACGCAACAACGTGCTAAGAATTAAACTCTTAGTACAATTTTGATAATATTCGGCTTGCAAAGGTACGGTTTTTCCGCAAAACACAAAACTTTTCGCAGAAAGAATTTACACAAGTAGGTCAATTACAGGAAAAAAAGGTCCGGCAACCTGCAAGCTACCGGACCTTCGCCTATTAATCTTCTGCAAACGATTATTCCAACTACAATTCCGCAATCGTCCGGGCATCCAGGCCGGTACACTCCATAATGGCAGTGACCTCCATGCCTTTTCGTTTCATATTAAGGGCCACTTGGCGGACACCTTTTTCCAGCCCTCTTTTCAGTCCTTTTTCCAGTCCTCTTTTCAATCCGTCTTCCAGTCCTTTTTTCAATCCGTCTTCCAGTCCTCTTTTCAATCCGTCTTCCAGTCCTTTGTCCACCCCTTCCTGATAGCCTTTCTCTATTGCATAATCCCACGTGTTCTGATTGTCACGATAGACTTTCAGACATTCTTCATACTCCATCCGTTCTTTTTTGTTGAGATTAACAATCTTAGCCAACTTTTCAAGTCTCTCGAACAAAGCCTTTTGACCTTTGAATGGTATTGTTTTTAACTGTTCCATATATTTCAATGTATAAAGCCAATAATCCAAACCCGTTTTACACTCCTCCTCTTTCTTATCGAAAAAAGGCATCTCAATAAACACTTCGCGCAGCAGGTTACTGGCTTGGCAACCTGTTTCACGATTCGCGAGCACAATATCCGTACGCACCTTATCATTTTTACCCGACTTGAAGTTCAGGAAAAAGATGCCATAGACGGGACATAAGGAGAAGTTCCATTGTTCACCTTTCCTGTCCTGATCACAGATCATACGACAAAGATAATATAATCCTCGTTCAAAAAAATAAGTTTGCAGTGAATTCTGGACCTCAACGATAAAAACAGCCCCATCTTTATCCTTACATTTCAGATCGAACACGGCATTGCGCCCATCGGGGCAATCAGCAGGAGCTTCCACGTTCATAAAAGACAGTTCAACGATCGCACGTTCACCTTCCAAAAGGTCATTCAACAGATCAATCAGAAGCGCCTTACTGTCCTCTCTTCCGAAAAGGAGTTTAAAACCACGATCCACAAAAGGATTGATAAATATAGCCATAGTTATATGGTTTTAGTTGTTGATTATAAAAAAGAAAGAAGATTCATTCCCTCTTTCCTTACCGGCAAAGATAACATTTATTTGGAACAGCCCATAGGCTATGCATCAAAAAGTTATATTTTGCCCCCAAAAACACCTCCCTGTCCGGAAAGACACACACAACCTCCCTTATATCACAAAGGGCACGAAGAAAATCTCCGCGCCCTAAGCTACCTATATCCCGTTAAGGATTGGTGTATGTAAGTTAAATGAAAAAATATAGGCTTAAATCATTTTGACACAATCGATAAAATATTTTTGTCGAACGGCATTGCCAACTATATCTTGATCGTTATGATCTTCCACAAAGTCCCAGCTTTCACATAAAACTTTATACTACGGCCAGAAACACTATTCGTATCCACCCACACCCAAGTGAAGCCTACCTTATCAGCTTCTCCACTCGAAGGTGATGCAGATACGCCTGCCGGCAAATCGATTAAGGCCCAACCTCCGGGTACGTCCGTATAAACTTTCAACAAAACCGCTTTGCTGCCGCTTGCCGGAAGTTGGAAAGTAGAAGCATTGACAGCCAGATAATGTTCTCCATCCGTCGTAGCTTCGTTCATACCAGATGCTGCATCCGTAATTTGGATTGTAGTCGGAAGATTTCCTTGTTCTCCGTTAGACGCCGGATTAGCTGCAGCTTCACTGGAACTGGTATAACCGATAGAGCGTACACCGGAAATCGTAAACGTATATATATGGTTACGCAGCAAACTGACTGGATCACCGTCTCTGTCCAACATATCTAATCGATAATAACAAGTACCAAAACCTTCATAAGAGCCTTTGATAATCAAATAAGCATTTGTAGCTCCCGTTCCGTTTTCCGATGTTTCCGGGACATAGAAAGTGGCTGTAGAATTTGTTTCCACTTGCAGTAGATTATGACCAACTCCATCAGGGATGGACGGGCCTGTCACCTTGTTTACGCCATTCCAAACATCTGCATTCGGAACAATTTTTCCAATAGAAGATGCATTATGGAATGAAACTTCCTCTAATGTAAAATTCAACACTTCATCTGTAATATTAAGCTTCACAGCGGCCATAGACCGAAGCATTGTTACAGAAATAGAAGCTGAAGACGATACTTCTGCCACCGTGCATTCTCCCCACATAGGTATAAGCGGCACGCTACTTGCAGATTCCGGGCAAGTGAATATCATTGAAGAAAGGAAAGCCTCCTTAGATACTCCGATTTCGGCTCTATCCAAAAGTTCTTTACCCTCTTCCCCGATATTAGCCAGAAAGACCAAATCTACTTGTTGTTCCACAAAAGGCAAATTCACTGCAACGGTCTTTTCTGCACCGATCTCATCTTTATTTGTAATAGAAGAGGCTTTTGCAGACGTTTGATACCCTTCTGAAGTAAACATCAATACATACAAATCATTGATCCGGTTCTCATCAGCAGTAGCCGCACTCTTTGTAGGAAGGCTTAAACCCGGCATCTGCAGATTAATCGTCACCTGGGCTTTCTCCGGCAATACCGGAGAAGGCTGGTCTTCATTTGTACATGCAACTAAGGCAAGAACAAATGTTAATAGGTATAGTATATTATATCGTTTCATCATCATAAGTTTATATTATTTAATACCCTTGTTTAACAGTCAATACAACAGTCTCACCTGTACTGAATTTAAATGTAATAAAACCATCTCGAGAGCCTTGTAAGACGTGATAACCTGCTGTGACTGTCAATTTTTTATTACCTTGCCCCGAATTAGCACTAATTTTAACCCAATTATCAGAATTATTAACCGTTGCAGTCCACGTCACATCCGATTCACATTTTATGGAAATAGTTCCACTAAGACTCGACCAAATACCATTATAATTATCCACATTCAACGGATTCGGCGACACACTCGGGCTTGTTCTTCCACTTTGTGTAACATTAATCACTTTTGTTTCAGAACCATTTGAAACCCTGACAGCACCAGACTTCGTATCGTACGTTGTATTCTTTACCGCGGTAAATGTTACAATCTTTCTGGACGCATCACTATTGGATGTTGGAGAAGCTGTAAGCCAATTGGGAGATTCCGTAATGGTCCAACCATTTGTCGCTTCTATCGTTGCAGTCTGACTACCACCAGCAGCGGCAAAAGTCAGAGTACTCTTCGATACTTCAAATACGGAAGCAGCCTGTTTTACAACTATTGTCTTTGTCAAATCTGTACTTTTCTGTTTAACAACAACATTATATGAACGTGAACTTGTTATCGACGGGTTCGGAGCAACCGTGAATGTCACTGTTTGGGCAGCATCGCTTGATGAGCTTGTCATATTTGCACTAATCCAATCCGGCAACTGAGTAATAGTCCAACCTCCTCTTGATTCGATCGAAACATTTTGTGCACCACCAACAGCTGTGAAATTCAGGGAAGTCGGATTAACGACAAACTTCGAAGACAACTTATTCCGATTGACCGTTACAGGCAATTCCTTTCCGGTATCTTTCAACCGAATCACTAACGTTGCAGACGGGACATCGTCATAATTGTTATCCGGTGCCACCAATGTAAGCGTCTGCCCGGAACCGCCGTCCGCTTTTCCTTCCTGAGGTGTTACATAGAACCATTTTGCTCCCGGATCGACAACTTCCCAATCTTCATTGATAGAAGTCAATTTAACCGTTTGACTCGCTCCGGCAGTACCGGCCAATGTAACAGTAGACGGAGATATTGAACTCAAATCGCTATAGTTCTTTTTGATATCTTTCACACAACGGACAGAACCGGCGTATTGGGTTTTAGCAGCCAAACTACCCGTTTCATTCAGTTGATGGAGATGGCGGCCATTACCACTACTGCTTTCCGTTCCATGTAGAAACATTGCAGCAGGACGTATTTGATTACCATTATCAATCTTAATTGGCGAATTTGTCCATACAATACTATTTACACTTAACGAATTATGCCTATCTACCAATGCAAATTTACTCATATCTCCATCATAAACACCGCCTAAAGGCATCCAAGTAGAGTTATCTGTTGGCTCTTGGTAGTATCCTCCCCCAGACGTCATTCCTACAGGTTCATTATTATTTGAGTCATATTTTATCCAAAAGCCATAATACTCTGCATTTTCAATATATTTAGCACTACCATTTCCACCACCATTCGCTCCATGACGATCTCCAATATTATTAGGAATATACCAGTTATTTGCCCCCCAATTAATTTTGTAAGAATTTTGATTTTGTGTCTTAAAAATAAATGCATCTACAGGTGGAACTCTATAACCTATAGGACAAGGATCATAAATGGTTTTATTTCCGGCATTTGTTGCACTATTACCAATATTTAAAGTCATACCTTGATCTGTACCCCACAGATAATGCCCATTTACATCTATTTGACATAAGCCATTAGTCAATATTATTGTAGGATTCTTTATACTGAAATTCAAATCGCCATTTCCTGCTTTCCACTCGTAAAGTGTTCCATCAGGTGCATTGTACATTTTTGTATATGCTTTTTCTGTAGGCTGTCCTTTCTTGTTAGCACCATCAATTTTACCGGCTCCTATAAAGGGATCTTTACGTCCCCATTGATATAAAAGTCCTAAAGATGCGATTCCAGGTTTACTGGAAGTTGCTCCAAGATAGCGATCCAAAAATGTATATCCAGTAATCCATTCTTCTTCATGCTTTTCCATTCCATCGTCAAAATCCGGAACAACCCAAATATGCCATGACCATATCAATTCGCTCTTTTGATATGCCCCAATCAATGCATTGCCACCAATAAAGCTTTTATCTTCCCCAACGGGGTTGACTGTATAAGAAATAATCCCATTATTAGGTATTCCATTACCCTCAATAGTCACCAACCCTTCCGTTGTTTCCCAAATAATCGCAACTTTATCCGGATTCAATTCCGCAGTTGCACTAAACTGTCCGGACAAACCTTCGGCTGTCAAACCATCCGATCCATTTCCTTTCAAATTCACAAATAGCTGTTGAGTTCCAACCTCCGAAACGATATAACAGTTTGCCGTAGCCTCTTCCTTTTGTCTTACTATTATTTTTTTCACTAACTGGCCGGCACGAATACTGACAGAACCTTCTTTTTTAGCTCCGACATTTCTTTCCGTAGTCGTAATTTTCAAATTTTCACCATCAATTTCTGCAGTAAACCAATTGCCAACAGTCTCGTCTATCTTCCATCCATCTTCATGATCAGTTGTAACTTTCACACTTTCCGATGCTCCTTGTGCTGCCACAAAAGCAATCGAACTCTTATCAACCGTCAGTGAATATTGTGAATTCGGATTTTTCATCGTCACGTCACTCCAGGCTTCGATCGTTACATCACAATCCGATTCGCCCGAGCCGACGCGTTTTACATTTACATTATACGTATGATTACGCAGAACGGCCAATTGCCGATTATTTTGTTTAAACTCTACTTTATATGATTTGGCTATACCATCTATCGTACCCCGTACCTTCAGATAAAAACCATCTTGAACAGATGCTTCCGGCACATAAATCTCATTTTTATAAGAACGGATTGTATCGGCTTCGGAATCATTCACTGAATAACTCAACGGAGCACTCGATATACCGGCTCCGGAAACAGGAATAGAAGGTACGCTTACGTTGCCAGTAGAAGTTATCACATCGCCTATCGGCGAGCAATAACCGCCCGTACGTGAATTATAGACCTCTATTCCATTCATTTTAAAGTTTTGTCCGGCCGCAATAGTCAGGTTTACACGCGCCAAAGCACGCAGCAAATTCATTTCCATCGATGCCGTAACAGGGCCATTCAATTCGCCCCACATCGGGAACGGACGAAAGCCATCCTCTCCTTTAGAAACAGCAGGCCACGTACTACTTACTGTATAAACTAAACGCCGTAAAAAAGTTGTTTTATCCTCATTCGCAGACGGTAGAGAAAAACTTAGTCCTTCCTGCGTCATATTTGCTAAAGCAACAACAGAAACAGTTTCGCTTGTTGTTCTCAATTGTACCTTAGCCGTTTTTTTGTTCACATCTTCTGTATCCGTAATAGACTGTGCTTCATTTCCATACAGAAACCGGCCCTCACTATCAAAGACTAACACATACAAATTGTTCACTGCTGCTTCATCGGCCTCTCCCATCGCTTTTGTAAGAGAAGAATTAGACAACGCAGGCGTCCACAAATTAAGCTCAGCAACTACCGCTTCTCCGCTGATAGCCGGCTTATCTATCAAATCTTCGTCCACACACGAAGTTAGTAATAGAACCAGTATTAACCCTAACCATTTTTTCATATCCCTAATTATTTATTTTTTTCTTTTATCAAAACTCTACATCCAAATTCACATCAACCCAGTCCAATACGTTCGTTGTAAATGTAATACCGCTTCTCAAAGACATATCTACATTCACTTTATACAACCAGGACGATTTAACATACTCATGATCAGCACTATTACCCGGCTTATTGATTACGTAAGGTGTTTTTGTTGTATATTCAATATCACCAACCGTATAAGTAATGCTCATAGTAATCGGAGAATTTTCTAATTGGTTAGAAAAAGTATAGAAACGTGGTATTTCTGTTAAAGCGATATTCCGTTTATCTTCGCTTGCTGTTGCATCATAAACTTTAAATCCGCCATTTTCAAAGGTATATGTTTCTGTCTCCAACTGAGGAGTTGCAACATAAGTATTGCCTGTGTAAATTGTCGTGTTCAGATTTGTCAATGTTACGCTTTTCACTACCACATCAACCGGATCTGAATTTTCAATAAATTCAACCACATTAAATGAGTTCAAATCTATCCGAGCGCTCAATTGAGAGACAGTAACCGGATCAACCATGACCGGATGATTACTGGATTCCACGGTAGAGGTATATCCTTTAAAACCTGATTCAAAAACAACATTTCCCGTACCCACTTTAACCAATGCATCTTTGTCATCTTGCAATACATTGTTAATGGCGGTTAAGTTAGCAAGTCCTGCAAACGTTTTATCAGAATTGGCAACCACCATCACTTTATAAGGACTTGGAGTTTTAACCTTTACCATATACTTTACCGTGTCCTTGCCGGCAGCCGTTTTGACGATCACATTATCACTGTTCACATGAACATTATCATCGGCAATCAATACATTATCGCCATCAAGCAAAATGATCGAACATGACTTAATTTCTTTTTCTGCTTTATCCGGATCTTGTGTAGTGTTTGCTTTAGTCGCTGCCAATGACTGCCTATCAATACTAAAACCGACATAAACATCACCCTCTTCTATTGTAGGAATTTGCGCATTCCCATTCTGCCCGTTCAGTACATCATCTTCCATCGAGCAAGAAAATACCAGACAGAGGAAACAAACCATTGATAATATATTTTTCAGCTTCATACTTGTATATATTTTATCGTTTAACTTTATCTTGTTGTGTTTTAATTTTATGACGTAGTTCTAATAGGACT
>NZ_CDRTCT010000047.1:0-15010 GCF_977054455.1 Parabacteroides sp.
TGGAAGGCACAGTCAATAAAACTAAAGCTATCAAAAGACAAATGTTCAACAGGGCAAGCATTACCTTGCTTTGCAATAAACTTACTAGCTTTAACACATGAACTGCCCCGAAAGTGACGAAGAACCAAAACTTGCTTTTTCCTTTGGTATATTTCATACGATTTCCGAATTTTGGTTCGGTTGCCACGAAGTTGTTGAATGAGCTGCGTCTGGAGTGTTCAATCTTTTTCTCGTTATGTTTTTATTATTCAAGTAGATATTTATCGGGTTATATCGAACTCACGTTATTTATATAGTACCGATCCCACAAAAAAGGCCATCGGAACCCGATAGCCTTTTCATGGATATTTCAGTTTTTCTTATTCAGACAAAGCAAATGCCGGTTTACGGTGAATCCACTGTCCGCGTGTAAAGTCGGGGAAATCGACCAATGCGCCGCCACGGGCGATAGACATCTCCGACAAACCGGAAATGGCACTCCATGCAGCTGCATCGTAACAGTCCATAGGAGCCGGCTTCTTGTTGTGGATAGCGTTGATCAAGTCGAACATCATCACATAGTCCATACCGCCGTGTCCTGCCTGGGCTGCTTCGGCTTCATGTTTGGACCACAAGGTATGATCGTATTTCTTGAACCATTCTTCCGAATCATCCCAACGGTGAGGTTTGGATTTGCCCTGAACATATACATGGTCGCCATCGTTCATCCACAAGCCTTCAGTACCTTGGATACGAAAACCCAGAGAGTAAGGACGAGGAGAGTTCGTATCGTGAGTCACAATGACTGTCTGTCCATTAGAACATTTAATCATGGAGGTTACGATATCGCCCAAGTTGAAGTTAACCTTTGCCAACGGATGGTTGGCACCGCCATTGTCAACAATAAACTTATGCAGGCCACGCGGTTGAGTAGCCATCGCAGACAAAGACATAAAACGATTTCCACGGTTAATATCCAAACAATTCGCAACCGGACCGATGCCATGAGTCGGATAGATATCGCCATTGCGATGAACGGAATGATTCGTACGCCACTGGGCTTCAGCAAAAGCAGTCGGTCCCATACGCAGGTCGCCGCTTCCCGGCACATAGTTGTAGTGCTGTCCATCATTGAATTTCACTTCGCGCAAATCATGTTCGTAACCGCAAGTCGCATGCAGCAATTCGCCGAACAGGCCCTGACGAACCATGTTCAAAGCAGCCATGCAGTCACGACGGTAACAAACGTTTTCCATGATGTTCAGATGGCTTCCCGTAGCTTCCGATACGTTAACCAGATCCCAGCATTCTTCCAGCGTATTGGCAGCAGACACTTCCACACCGACATAGGGGACGCCTGCTTTCATGGCTGCCACCGACATCGGCACGTGCCATTCCCACGGGCTGGCGATGATGACGCAATCGAACTCTTCGTTGTTCAGCATCTTTTCAAATTCACGTTCGCTGCCTGTATAGACCTTCGGAGCCGGGACATTGAACTTGGCGATATGATCCAGTGTACGCTGGATCGGACCGGCCTGGATATCGCAAATAGCCACGATCTTGTTTCCGGGGATAGACAATACGTTGTTGATATGTTCATGACAACGGGAGCCTGTACCGATAAAACCGAAGCGCAACTTGCCATCGTCTTTGCCGGCAGGTTTCTTTTTCTTTTCCGCACTTGTTTCTGTTGTAACTGTAGCAGCAGCGGCGTTGCTACTTAATGCAAGACCGGCTGTACCGATTCCGGCAGCGGTCATCTTTTTCAGGAATGAACGACGAGTGTTTTCCATTTTCCAATTTAGAATTTGTATGTTAAGTGGGCAAATTTATAATATTTCATGAACATTTCAAAGGATAAATGGCTGTTTTATTTACTTGCCGCTCTTTTCTTATTCCGCCAAAAACTTCCATCGCGTTTGCTACCGAACATATTCCGGCGTTTGGACTCTTCCTTTATCGCCTTTTTCTTCTCGGCAACCGCTTCCTTAACCTCGGCAGTCTCGAATATATGGCCACCGGCAACCAGCACTTCTTTGCCGATCAGCTTCTGGATATCTTTCAGATACGGTACTTCCTCCACATCGCAAAAAGAGAAAGCGATCCCGCTACGGCCGGCACGACCGGTACGGCCGATACGGTGCACATAGGTCTCCGGCACATTCGGCAAATCATAGTTGATGACATGAGAAAGATGGTCGACATCGATGCCGCGGGCGGCGATATCGGTCGCGATCAAAACACGGAGCGTATGATCCTTAAAGCTGGTCAAGGCACGCTGGCGGGCGTTCTGCCCTTTGTTTCCATGAATGGCTTCAGCACCTATCCCGGCTTTATTCAGGACACGGGCCACTTTATCCGCTCCATGCTTCGTACGGGTGAAAACCAAAACGGATTCCAACGAACGGTCTTCCAGGAGATTCTTCAGCAGATTGATCTTTTCCGCCTTCTCGACAAAATAGACAGACTGGTCGATCGTATCAACAGTGGAAGATGCAGGAGTCACCTCTACTTTCTCAGGTTCATGGAGGATCGTTCCGGCCAAACGCTCGATCTCCGGCGGCATCGTTGCGGAGAAAAACAGGGACTGGCGCTTCTTAGGGAGCAAAGGCAAGATGCGTTTGATGTCATGGATAAACCCCATATCCAGCATTCGGTCCGCTTCGTCCAATACAAAATATTCCAATGTGTTCAGGTGGATAAAACCCTGATTGATCAAATCCAGCAAACGGCCGGGAGTTGCAATCAATACATCCACGCCCCGTTCCAATGCATCCGTCTGCGGCTTCTGTCCTACGCCACCGAAAATAACGGTATGTTCTACGTGAGTATAACGCCCGTATGCCGTAAAACTTTCACCAATCTGGATCGCCAATTCGCGTGTCGGAGTCAGGATCAAAGCTTTGATACCCGGCTTGCGCCCACTTAAAATCCGTCCTTCGATCTTCTGGATGATAGGGATGGAAAAAGCTGCCGTCTTACCGGTTCCGGTCTGTGCGCAACCTAATAAATCAGATCCGTCCAATACTACGGGAATGGCTTCGGCTTGTATGGGAGTGGGAGTCGTGTACTTTTCTTTTTTGAGAGCCTTGCGTATCGGCTCGATCAGTTCTAATTGTTCAAATGTCATATAATAAGTATGAGCCGTCACGGCTCGTTAAATAAATAATGGTGACAAAGGTACACAAAAATCCGGCATCTCTGCAATTATTTGTTATATTTGCGTGCTTTTATCAAACATTCAGTTCTTTTTTAATTCTCATGAAAGAGTTATTGTTACTACTCAAACGGTTCTTCGGATACACTTCATTTCGCCCTTTACAGGCCGAAATCATACAGCGCATCTTGCAGAAAGAAGATTCGCTGGTCCTGATGCCTACGGGTGGTGGCAAATCGATCTGCTTCCAGCTTCCGGCAATCTATATGCCGGGAACTGCCATCGTAGTATCTCCCCTTATCGCTTTGATGAAGGACCAGGTCGAAGGACTGATTGCCAATGGCATACCGGCTGCAGCGCTCAACAGCATGATGCCGGAGGAAGAACGCCACCGGGTACGGCAACTCTGCATACAGGGGAAAGTGAAACTGCTCTACATCTCGCCCGAAGGGATCATAAGCGAACTGCATTGGCTCCTGCCCCGCATCGATATTTCGCTGATCGCCATCGACGAAGCGCATTGTATCTCGCATTGGGGACATGATTTCCGTCCCGAATATACCCAACTGTCCGTACTGAAAGAGAATTTCCCGAAAGTACCGATCGTCGCCCTGACAGCTACGGCGGACAAAATCACCCGTACGGACATCCTGAATCAATTGAAACTGCGTGATCCTAAAACATTCATCTCGTCTTTCGACCGCCCGAACCTGTCACTCACTATCCGTCGCGGACTAAGCAAAAAGGAAAAGATCGCTGCGATTGTCCATTTCATCAACCAGCACCACCGGCAGAGCGGCATCATCTACTGCATGAGCCGCAACAGTACGGAGTCTTTAGCCGAAGAACTATCCGAGTACAGCATCCGGGCAGTCGCCTATCATGCCGGGCTCAGCCCCGACAAGCGCGAGAAAGCACAGGACGATTTCATCAACGACCGTGTCAATGTGGTGTGTGCAACGGTCGCGTTCGGGATGGGGATAGACAAAAGCAATGTCCGTTGGGTCATTCATTATAATATGCCGGCAAGCATCGAGAACTATTACCAGGAAATAGGCCGTGCCGGACGGGACGGAATGAAAAGCGACACGCTTCTTTTCTATTCCGTAGGCGACATCCTGCTCCTTCGCCGTTTTGCAGAGGAAAGCGGACAGAAAGACGTCAGCTTGCAGAAGTTGAACCGGATGCGCCGGTATTGTGAGGCGGACATTTGCCGCCGCCGTATCTTGCTGAGCTATTTCGGAGAAGAGGCAGACAAGGATTGCGGGAACTGCGACGTCTGCAAGAATCCTCCCCGGCGTTTCGACGGGAGCATCTTGGTGCAAAAGGCCTTGAGCGGCATTTTCCGTACCGGTCAAACGGCTAATATGCACCTGCTGATCGATATACTCAGGGGAGCCGAAAAGGAAGAACTGACGGAAAAAGGATACGACAAACTAAAGACCTACGGTGTAGGCAAGGACCTCAGCTATAAAGAGTGGAAAGAATATTTATACCAGATGCTTCAGCTCGGTTATATCGAAATCGACTATATGTCGGCCGGTCACCTCAAAGTGACTCCATTAGGACGTAAAGTCCTTTTCGGCGAACAGCAGGCACTCATGGCCATTTATCAAAAGACAAAAGATTTTGCCCTGCCGACCAAAAAAGGCGGTTACAAATACCGTCCGATACGCCCGATCGAATCCGCCTCTGTGGACGAAACGTTGCTCGACTCCCTGCAACAACTCCGCAAGCAGATTGCCGAACGCGAACATACCCCGGCTTATATCATCTTTTCGGATGACGCCCTCGAAGATATGGTCCAGAAGAAACCGGTCACGCTCGACGAGTTTAGCGAAATACGGGGTGTCGGACAGCTCAAGTTGGACAAATACGGAAAGGTATTCGTCGCCCTGATCCGCTTTGTCCTTCGTTTGCCTAAAAAGGAATAAAAAAAGAAAAACAAACAATCATTCCATTCTTTTGTTTATATTTACATAATGAACAGAATGATAGATGCAATGAAGATAATTCCCATGCTCTCGCTGCTTTGCCTTTCGACACTGAGTTTCTGTACGGCAAAGCCGGGAGAGCCGCAGGATTCCGGTTTCCTCGGACAGGACACGCTCATCACCGGAACACCCCCGGAACCGGTAGCACTCCCTACCCCCATCGAAATCGTGATAGAAAAGGAACTGCTCTACGACCAGCACACCTTGGCAGACACATATCCGTATAAAGACACGACACGGGAATTCCAATGGGATAAGATCCGTGCGGGTCTTCGCTTGCTCGATTCGATCCAGCAAAAGCCGTCCCGTTGGGCGATCTTTCAAAATTACAGGAACAAGAACGGGGAAGCCCCGTTGGTCCGGAAGTTTCATCGCGATGCTTACAAGCGGGTTTCCGACACTTTAGGTATCGAACGTTACCAGTCTGTCCCGCTATATCTGCCGGAAGACACGCTGATTGCCGAACGCTATGGCCGTGACGGGGCTCTTGTGAAATTGCTTGACGACAACAACCGCCTTTTCCGCATCCAAACGATCTACACAAACGGGGAATGGCTGGTTCCCGGAAAATATGTCAAACCGATAGCCGATAGCGTCACATTCGACAAAGCCATATTCGTCGATGTCACCAACCAGAACATCGCAACACTCGAACATGCGGGTTCCAAATGGCTGGTCAGAAGCATGAATCCGGCAACAACCGGGCAGCACCGCCCTCCATACGCGCAGGAAACGCCATTAGGCATATTTGTCGTCCAGGAAAAAAAGGCAAGGATGATCTACCTCGTAGACGGCAGCAAAGAGACAGGCGGATTCGCTCCCTATGCCAGCCGGTTCACCAACGGGGGATATATCCACGGGGTTCCGGTAAACGCGCCACGCAAGTCACTGATCGAATACAGTCCAACGCTTGGAACGACTCCACGCTCCCATATGTGTGTCCGGAACGCGACCTCGCACGCTAAGTTCGTTTATGATTGGGCACCTGTAAATGAGACTATTGTTTTCGTTTTCGATTAAAAGTCTTATCTTTGTGCGACATTATTCAATCTTATGTTATTGCGCATCTGTCTATACTTGGTTTTATTATTTCTACCGGCTAATTATACGGCAACCAGAAGTTCGTCTCCCCTGATCCCGGCTGATCCCGCGGTGGCTGTGTCTTCGGTATGCCGGCAGCTCTATGCGGATATGCAACTGGACAATGTGGTGGACTATACAGCCTTCGAGCAAGCGATAACCGGAGCACAGGCGATCGAACGGCGTAACAAGGATATCATTACCCTGATCGACTTTACGAAACCCTCCACGGAAGAGCGGCTTTACGTCCTGGATATCCGACATAAGAAGCTCCTGTTCTCATCCCTTGTCTCGCACGGAAAAAACAGCGGCGGGAATTACGCCACTTCGTTCTCCAACAAAGTCAATTCCTACAAAAGTTCATTGGGATTTTTTGTTACGGAGAATACATATCAGGGCAAAAACGGCTATTCCTTAGTCCTGAACGGTTTGGAAAAAGGTATTAACGACCGGGCAAAAGAACGGGCGATCGTAGTGCACGGGGCCCACTATTGCAGCCCGTCCGTTGCAGTATCGGCAGGCCGCTTAGGTAGAAGTTTCGGTTGTCCCGCCCTGCCTCAGTCGCTTGCCAAACCGATCATCAACACCATCAAGAACGGGACCCTGCTCTACATCTATGCCAACGATAAGGACTATCTGAGTCAAAGCACGATCTTATCAACCGGAAGATCGATTTCTCCGAACTCAATCATCGCATTGAACAACCTGATACGGGAATAGCCCGGCAAATCCTCCGGGCGGATATTACCTGCTACAATCTCTCCCTGATCCAGCAAGGAAGCCCTTTTCGTTCCTGTCAGCAATGGCGCGGAAGGAGTAACCCATTGTTTCCCGTTCCAAAGCGCAATGTTGCAAATAGAGGTATCGGTCAACAATCCTTTCCGGATGACCAGCACGTCGTCTTCGGCTTCGCGACATGCGAACAAACGGTCCAGCACACCCCGGTCCGTACTTTTATACCGATAGTCGGCTTCGTCATCGACGACCAGCCGCAAAGAGGATACCGGGCGAATGCGATAGGCGGCATAGTCCACCCTCAGAATATCTTTATCATATTCAACACGGCATTTTGTCCGTTCCCGGTAGTTTCCGGGTCGGATGTAGTCACTCAAATCAAGTGTGGCGGTTTGATGCAACACGTTCCGACGTGTCTCATTCATACGCCGGTTATGATAGGGCAAATTATGAATCCGCCCATCCTCGATCCGGATCGTTTCAATAAATGGGAACATAGACTTTCTGTTTCATTTCATTATATTCGCTTGCCAAATCACTTCGGGAGGTGATGCCTCCTCCACTCTTAAAGATCAAAGAGCCATCCGCCTGTTGTTCCAAAAAGCGGATCATGACGGCACTGTCCAGCCTATTCCCGTCAAAATAGCCCATGACGCCCGTATAGAACCCTCTTTCGTAAGTCTCGGCTTCCGCTATAATCTCCATTGTCTTCTTCTTGGGAGCCCCGGTAATAGAACCTGCCGGAAGGAGACAGAACAGCAAATCGCCTATCCTTGCCTGCCAGTTTCCGACAAGACGACCCCTGATCTCCGAACTAACCTGCAACAAAGCGCCTTTATGTGTCGGCAGCTCGTCTATGTACCGGTAACGGGTCACCGTCACTTCGGTCGCCACCCGACTCAAGTCATTGCGGATCAGGTCGACAATCGTAGCATGTTCGGCCGTTTCCTTCGGATCATCCAATATCCGCCTGCGGGCATCCGGCAATGTAGCATCGATCGTCCCTTTCATCGGATAGGAATAGATATGTTCATCCCGTATCTTCACGAATATCTCAGGAGAGAAAACGACAAAACGGTCTTTCATCCAGAGCTTATACCGAGCTTCCGAACGGACAAAAATTTCCTTTAAACTCAGATCGGTCCGGACAGGAGTGGCGCAAGTCAGATTGGTCAGGTAAGAGTTTCCGGCCCGGATATGTCCGACAACTTTATGAAACGAGTCTGCATAGGCCTCTTGTGTCATAGGGAATGGTTCCCATCGAATCACAGAAGTCCGGTTCCCCCGGCTATTCATACGACTTCCAATCGCGACATTCGTCACACCGTCCAGGTCGTAAAGCAACACCTCCGGATCGATCTGATCCGGCTCTTCCACAATCACCCGGTTTTGCTTATAATCGATCACAAACAGGAAAGACCGCCTTTCCGCACCCAATCGGTTCATACGGCAGACGGCCTCTATACGGTTATAGAATCTCATATCAGAAAACGTTCGGTCAAGCCCCCAAAAGCATCGATACGGCGATCCCGGAAAAAAGGCCACCAACGGCGGACATTCTCGCTGCGCGTCTTGTCAATCTCCACTATTCGTATTTCCTCATCATTATTGGAAAGTTCGGCCAAAAGTTCACCCTGCGGACCGGCGACGAAACTGTTTCCCCAAAACCGGATACCATTCGTTTGTCCGGACGGATCGGCCTCGTGCCCTACCCGGTTTACCGTAACGACCGGAAGCCCATTGGCCACGGCATGTCCCCGTTGGACAGTCACCCACGCCCCTAACTGGCGTTTTTTCTCATCCTCCGTGTCACTGCTTTCCCACCCGATGGCTGTCGGATAAATCAGCAGTTCCGCTCCTTTCATCGCCATCAGGCGGGCTGCCTCCGGATACCACTGGTCCCAGCAAACCAATACGCCCAATTTACCGACTGAAGTCCGGATCGGTTCGAAGCCGAGATCACCGGGAGTAAAATAGAATTTCTCATAATAAGCCGGATCATCCGGAATGTGCATTTTACGATATTTTCCGGCAATAGTACCGTCTTTCTCAATCACGACAGCCGTATTATGATACAAACCGGGAGCCCGTTTCTCAAACAAAGAAAGAACCAACACGATCCCCAGCTCCTTTGCCAACGCCCCGAAAATCTCTGTAGAAGGTCCCGGAATCGGTTCCGCCTGGTCAAACACTTCGGTATTCTCCATCTGGCAAAAATAAAGCCCGTTATGCAACTCCTGCAAAACGACCAATTCAGCTCCTTGCAAAGCACAAGCCCGAATATTTTGTTTCAGTTTCTCAATATTAGCAGTCCGATCTCCCGTATTCGCCTGCTGCACCAGCCCAACTTTTAACCTTCCCTCGTCCTTCATTCCCGTTTCTTATTTTTTAATTCTTAATTTTTAATTCTTAATTCCCCAACGACTCCCTCCGGATACTGCATCGTCACGCAATGCAGCGAACCATGTTGTTTAATCAACGGCAAACAATTGATCCCTATAATCTCACGATCCGGAAAAGCCTGTTGCAAAGCATCCTTCGCCAGCTCGTCCTTCGGAGAATTATAATAAGGCAGCAATACCGCCCCATTGATGATCAAAAAATTGGCATAAGTAGCCGGGAGGCGTTCGTTCTCCCATACCACCGGATCCGCCATCGGCAGGGCGATCAACCGGTAAGGTTTGCCGTCAGCCTGTTTGAAAGCCTGTAGCTCCAGTTCCATCGCTTGCAGTTCCTCGAAATGTTCATCCGACTCATCCGTACACTGCACATACGCAATCGTATCTTCGCTACAGAACCGCGCCAACGTGTCGACATGGCTGTCCGTGTCATCACCGGCCAGGTAACCGTTTTCCAGCCATAAGATGCGTTCAAAACCAAAGACCTCCTTCAGGTAGGCTTCCAGTTCTTCCTTTTGCAGATACTCATTCCGGTTCAAAGACGAAAGGCATTCGACTGTCGTCAAGAGTGTCCCCTTGCCATCCGATTCGATACTGCCGCCTTCCAGGACAAACGGTTGCATATTGATGACCGGAACCCCGTCGGCAAATGTTCCCTGTACCGACAGGTTACGCGTAACCAGATTATCCAGGTTCGCCGCGAACTTCATTCCCCAGCCGTTGAACACAAAGTCATACACGACAGGTTCTCCCTGGTCGAATACCGTAATGCCACCATGGTCACGTGCCCAGGTATCATTCGTTGCCATCTCCCGGAAAATGATTCGGCTGTAATCCACATCCCCCAATTGTCCGCGGACTGCCTGTTCGTCAGGGCAGACGATCACGAGCTTTTCATGTTTGATGACTTCTTTGGCAATCGATACAAAACAAGGAATCACCTCGTCCAGCATAGGCGCCCAATCCGTTTCCTCATGCGGCCATGTCAACTGGACGGCGCTTTGCGGATACCATTCCGCCGGCAATATGATTTTATCTTCCATCTGCATCTAAAATATACGATTATATTACAGCACAAATATAGGCTTATTTTCCATCATTCTTAATACAAAGATTCTATCACCTCTGTCAATTTACTATTTTTCTTCCATGCCTCAAGCAAAGAAAGAAGCGGGGCATCTTTCACTTTCGGCCAGTTATTAACAGTCTGAAGTTCCGAAAAGACTTCCAATAATCGCTTTAAATCCTTCAATGGATTTTCGGGTAGGCAAGACAAAAAAGAGACAAACAGAACAGACAGTTCCTTGTTATGGAAAGGCGATCTATTTATCAACATTTCAACAACCAAACCTGAAATTCTCTGCACGGGAGCCCACTCCAAAGATTGGAGCTTGCCCAATACCCTACCTAAAACCACATTATCTATCAAGCCTTTTTCAACAAGTTCTCCCCAAAGATCCGCCGCACACAAACGAACAGGACGATCGATGCTCAACAGACACACCGCTAAATATGTCAAAGCCATTCCCCCTTTCCACTCCAAATCAAGTTCACGCAGAGTCTCAAGGGCAACCAGATTAAGCCTGGCCAGTTCCAAATCGTTCCAATAAGCATCCCTTACGCGATCCCGTACCAATAAAGCCAACCAAATCCGAGGCGCATTCGGAGAAAGCAACAAGAACCTTTTCAGATCCCTCTCCCGCAAAGGAACCTTCCAAAAAGTCTCCACCAAAAGCGGAATACGGGAACAAGGCTGATAAGCCATATACAAAGCATACCCCCCGAACCTCCATTTTATCGCAACATTCTTGCTTGCCGGAGGAATCAACTGCAAAATACGATCGACTTTCCCAAACGGTTTTTCAAAGGTGAATACGTCACAAGGAATATCCCCTGTCAAATAAGCCCGGTTCACAGCAGAATAAGGGAAGTCCTTAAATTCTTCATAAACGGTATCGGGACTTTTGACCAAAGCAGCAGTCATCCAAACGGCCTGAAACGTAAAAGGCTCCTTAGGACGTGCTTCCGACCTGAACAGGAAAAGCAACAACTCGCGATATTCTCCCGTCATCTCTTGTTCGACTAACCGGACAGCTTCGTCCGTATCATCCAATGCCACACGCGAAACTGCAATTTGAAAGTCCAGACTGTCCGGCTTCACCCCTTTCTTTTGATATTCCGCCAGCCGGGAAACAAGCACGACCGGATCAATCCAGGCCGGACGATGAGTCGGTGTCGAAAGCAAAGGCAACGTATTATAATCTTTTATCCGGTTAAATGCCAATTTAACGAGATCCAAATAGGGTTTATAGTCCTGAAATGGCTGTTGTTTCGAACTTTTGGCACGTTTTTTCGTTCCGGCAAGCACATCGGCACAATCAAGCAGAACAGAAGCGGTAAGCATATCCAACCCTCCCATCTCATTTTCCGGCCTCTCCATTACAGTTCCAGCCCACTCGAAAACCGGCTTCATACGTTCCGCATCATCCGATTTTATAAAAGGATACAGACGAACCAACGAAGCCAATAGCAAATCAAGATAAAAACTTTCCCGGCCATCCATCAACCGGCCCATAAAAGAAACCAAACCGTCTACATCCACCACATCCGGAAGACGCCTATCCTCCTGAATAAGCGGGTCTTTTTCCATCCTATCCATAATTCAGATCTTATTTTCGGACAAATATAAACAGAAAAACGGATAAAGTCCTCATCACTTCAAGGTCTTCCTATATTTGGGCCGCATAATCATTCATCTTGTTTTTATAGAATTGCTTGAAAATATTTTCAAAGTCTATTAGCCCACTTTCGCCGATAACGAATTCATCTTTAATATGCAGTATTTGTATGCGTTTAGGATATTTTTGCAGATACGCAACAGGGGATTTGCCACCTATGGTACACCAATAAACATCTAATTCAAATAATTCAAAACATACCAGCTCAGGGTCTGTATGCTCAACTAAATATTCCCACATGACATCATTGCTATCTTTTAACTTGTTGTATTCTGAAGCATGGTTATGATAGTCAAGTTTAAGCCCGTATTCAGCTGCAATTTTTCCCACTCGATTAAAGTATTCGCACATACGTTGTACTTCTGTCTCCGTATAATTTACCTGATAACTTGGTAGGATGAAATATTTTCCCCCACATGCTTTTTAATACTATTTCTCTTCATATCCTATTTTGAATTAATAATTACTATGACCTATATCTCGTAGGTATAAAAAAATCTTCCTCCGTAAGATTGCATCTTTGAGCGATGCGCTTACAATAATCAAGTCTTCCTACCGTATGGTTTCGTGAATCGGAGCCAAAAACGAATTTTAATCCTGCTTTTTTTGCCATTAAAATAAAATCTTCATGCGGGACATGTACCGTATCGTTTATTTCTATTGCAATGTCTCTTGAACGAGCAGCATCAACAATTTGCCGCAACCTTTTCTTTGTCCAAAGAATGTCGTATTTCCTTTGTATGCAAGAGGGGAGAAAAAGAGGACAGGCAAATATATCCAACGGCTCACTTCCGGTAAGAATATCCATGTAATGTTGCATGTTGCGTTTCATAAATTCCTCCGGATCATCTATGTATGCATTATATTCCCATAACATGATTGTTTCTCCGTAACCGTTTCCTTTTGTTACAATCTGCGGATCCATAGCTATATAATCAGCCTGCGCTATTAATTCGGGAGATAAATTTTTCGACCATCCCGGACTCATAGGCTGCAAGCCGATATAAACTGGATACGGTTTTATTGCGTTGATGTATTCTTTTAATTGAGCATCGTTTGTAATACCCCACGGGGCAATATTTTCCATGATGCCGATTTTCATATTTAACTGTTGGGATTTGGCTACAATATCCTCAATCGTCAGATCTTCGGAACGGTGAACATGTAAATCCATCATGGGAAACTTGAATTTATCCATTGTTTTCCCTGTTGAATTCTCCTTTTCTGCCGCAAAATTTGTATTCAAAAAAGTACCTGCGCATAACAACCCTGATATTTGTAAAAAAGTTTTTCTGTCCATAATTTATATCTATTCCGTTATTTCAATAAGATTATTTTCAGGCCCCTGTATACAACTTTCGTAATATCCGTCACCTGTTTTCCGAGGACCGCTTATCACTGCGTACCCATTATTTTTCAATATATGAGTAAGGTCATCTACAACTTCTTTGCTACCTACAGAAAAAGCAATGTGAGTATATCCACTTAGAAATGTCTCCTTTTCCTGAATGAAAACCTCGGGACGATTCATGATTTCTAACCGTGAACCATCTGCAAAAGATAAAAAACAAGTTCTTAATCCTGTTTTAGGATTATAATACATTTGATTGGCTTGTGCAGAGAAGAAATGAACAAAAAAATTTTTCATATTCTCTAAATCATACACATACATCGCCATGTGATCTAATTTAATCATTGCTATATTTTTTGTTGGCAAAGTTAATTCATGGCAAATCTATATATTTGTTTCATTTTCCATAAAGATTGTCTTATATTTGCATAGTTGGTTATATTTTCAAATTATTTAGAATTATATAAATATAAAGCAATGCTATTGGAAAAACAATCATTTTCGTATGATTACGTTCGACTTTCTCCCAAAGAGCAAATAGGGTTACATAGACAGTCTTCATGGGAATTGACACTTATTGTTATAGGTTCCGGTATAAAACTTATTGGAGATACTACAGAACCGTTTCAGAGTGGTGAAGTCGTGATAATACCACCTGAAATCCCTCATTGTTGGTATTTTAATGGCGATAATACTGATATAGACGGTAAAATAGTAAACATCACACTGTCATTTACTAATGAATTTCTCAATCATTGTTCACTAAATTTTCCTGAACTGTACCGATATATTGAAGATTTAAAAAAAAATCAAGAAGCTCTAAAGTATAATGATTCTCAATCTATAGCCATCGCATCTATTTTAGAATCAATGTATAAACAAAATGAGGTGGAACGCCTTTCGTCAATAATAAGATTACTCGCTATTTTATCATTGGTGGATAATACTCGTATTGTGGGGAAATATAAAAAGAAAGATAAGAAACAAGAACGACTGGACATGATACGTATTTTTGTAATCTGTAATGCATATAGGGATATTTCTCTTGACGATGTTGTTCGTCATGTTGGAATGAATAAATCGGCTTTTTGCACATTTTTCAAACAATCCATAGGAAAAACTTTCATTACTTATTTAAATGAATATAGGATAGAACTTGCTTGCCAATTATTAAAACAGAAAAATATGTCCATATCGGAAATATGTTACCATGTAGGTTTTACTGATATTCCATATTTTAACCGAGTATTCAAAAAACACAAAGGATGTTGCCCTTCTCAATATCGTTGCTAACAATAAAGTTGTAAAAACATTAAATTTTTGTTTCCTTAGAACACTCCCGACATGATAAAGGAATACGAATGTAAGATTATCAGAATGTTCATTATTTAAGTGTTTTGCAGTCGGATTGATATGTTAAAATATATTACCCGCCAGGGTATTTTATTTGGGTCTTGTTCACTTTTGCTGTATGGTTACTTTTTGTGTATTTAATTAATAAAAGAGCACAGCTTAAAAAATAAAAGTCTATATTATAAGTGCAAACAAAAATATGGACAAAATCATTAAGCTGT
>NZ_CDRTCT010000048.1:0-7166 GCF_977054455.1 Parabacteroides sp.
CGTGAAAGAAACACAAAAAATGTTGAAATCCAATGAAAAATAACTATATTTGAACCGTCTAATCAGACGCACTTAGTGGTATACTTTTCAATTACTAAGTGGAGTACTTTTCAGTTATTATCTACAAATTATTGCGAAAATTGCAGAGACACCTTGTAACCGGCGATAAAACAGATCGCGGTTACCTGACGGTGGACGTATAAGATCATAAATCACTAAACAAAAGAATAATGGGAAAAGTAGTTATCAACTCGTACGAAGACTTTGAAAAGCTGGTAGGCCAGCAAATAGGAATTTCAGACTATGTAGAACTGACACAGGAACGCATCAACCTTTTTGCCGATGCGACATTAGATCACCAGTGGATTCACGTGGACCCCGAACGCGCCAAAACGGAAAGCCCGTTCCACAGCACGATTGCCCACGGCTACCTGACGCTCTCACTCCTTCCGCACCTATGGAACCAGATCATCGAAGTGAACAACCTGAAGATGATGATTAATTACGGCATGGACAAGATGAAATTCGGACAACCCGTATTGACGGGACAAAGCATCCGCCTGATCGCCAAACTCCAGACTCTGACGAATCTGCGCGGCGTAGCTAAGGCGGAGATCAAGTTTGCCATCGAAATCAAGGACCAGCCGAAGAAAGCGCTGGAGGGTGTTGCGATCTTCCTGTACTACTTCGAATAACTTTTCAGATAATCGCAAAGGCGATTGTCGTACCGGACATACGAAACACGCCGGGAAGCGACCGTTCAGACCACGGCAGGAAGAAGAAGAAATCGTATCTTCCTCCCGTCCGTCAACGGCGGACATTTCAGCGAGACTGAAAAAGTCCCGATTCCCTCCAATCATTCTTTCGACCGACTACTGTCGACCAACTGTCCGATAATTATCAGTCAGTGATCCGATAACAGTCGCTTAGCTGTCCGATAGTTATCGGTAGAAAGACTGATACAGGGCAAAGAGACTACATATAACTGTATTTCAGAAAATTTCCGCTTACATATTTTAAATTTCAGGGGAATATTCTCATCCAAATCCCTATATTTGCGGCAATTCACATAAAAGCAAACGTAATGAAAGCACTCAAACTCATCGGCCGGATACTGGCGGCAATCGTTCTACTCATAGGTCTGGCATTTGTCGGACTGGTCGTCTACGTCAAATACTTCTACTCTTCGGAGGTGGAAGTAGAAAGGCACTACCTGTCCGAGCTGCCGCTTTCCCCGGATGAGTTCGCGGAAGATTTCGCGGAGATCAGCGAGATCGTCAAAGACAACTACTCCCTTTACGCCTCCAAGCATATCGACATAGACGCCCTTTCCTCCTCCTATGCCGAACGGATCGAGAAGTCATCTACCGAAGAAGAATACGGGAAAGCCCTGCTGGAGTATTTCGCGGCTTTACAAGCCGGGCACGCCTTCGTTTATGTCAAGGAATACCGGATCGGAGGCTTTCCCGCCTTTATCGGAGACACGCTTTTCGTGGACAAACCGAACGGCTACTTGCAACAGTCGGGCTTCAGCGACAAAGACCGGATCATCGCCGTCGACGGGACCCCGGTCAAGGAATGGATAGACCGAAACGAAAAATACATTCCAGCCTCGACCCCCGAATACAGGCGTCTACTCGCGGCCGGGCGCCTTTACAAAAGCTACACGGATACAGTCAGGACCTACACGGTCAGCCGTGGAGCCGACACGCTCGACCTGCAACTCGCCTTACTGCCACAAGAAAGCCTTCCGGCCTCCAACCAACGCATGACATCCTGGGAAATCCTGAACGACAGCACCGGCTACTTGGCGATCAACTCGATGATGAATGGCGTGATGGAGAGTTTCGCCGAAGATTATCCGAAAGTGAAACATTTGCCTTATCTGATCGTCGACGTCCGCTGGAACGGAGGAGGCAACAGCAACAACGGACGTGACCTTTGCCGTTACCTGATACGCAAGGAGCAGCCCCATTGCCTCAGCAACATCCCGATGATACCCATGGCGGACGCTTATCAAGGGAAAATACTTTTATTGACAAGCACCATTACATTATCCGCTGCCGAAAGTTTCGTCATCGACATGAAGGAAAGCGGCAATGCGGTCCTGATCGGCGAACCGACAGGCGGCGACACCGGCAACCATCCGCAAACGTTCAAAACGTCGCACGGTACGAGCTTCCGCATCCCGACCAATCCTCCCGCCCTCTCACCGAAGGGTTTCCCGCTCGAAGGAGTAGGAATCGCTCCACACCATATCGTCAGGCAGACGGTTTCGGATTATATGGAGGGAAAAGACACACAGTTGGAGTTTGCGTTGCGATACATACAAGGTTCCGCTGACAAGAAAGAGTGACGCCTCCGGGCTTACAGCTTCTCCGGCATATACTTCCAGAACCGGGCGGGCATGTGCTGGCGGTGGAGCTTGGGGTTGAGGCGCTCCTTGATGGCGATCGATTTGAAGTAGGTCTTCCACATCTGCTGGAACAGCTTCTCGTCGGCATCCATCAGGTCTTCGCTGAGCAAGCCGGAAAGCAGATGGGTTTCCTTCTCTTCGAAACGGACTTCGACAGCTTCTTTGCGGTCGTAATAGTAACCGTACTCGCGCTTCAGGTCGTATAGCAGCCAGCATTGGTCGGCAAAGCGGTCTTTCAGATGCGTCAATGTCAGCGGGAGAACATTATAGATCGGTTTGACGGCAGCAAAAAAAGTGCCGTCGGCCGCTTTCTGGAAACGGAGGAACTGGATGACACGCAGGCGTTCGTTCGTCACCTTCTTCCATATCTTGGAGACTTCGAGGACATCGGGATCACCGAAGTTCAGCTCGATCGTATGCGGGGCATCGATCGCCTTGCGGATATAGCGGAAAAGCAGCACGTCCACTTCCGGCAGTTCGGATAGCCAGGTGACAGTGATCACAGACAGAGCCGTAGCGGATAATTTCCTTTGCAATCCTTTCCAGACACGGTCCACCTTGGCATCGTCCGTGCAGATCGTCACCGCCTCATCGTAAAACAAGGGAAAAGGTTCGCCTTCCGCCAACAGCAGATCCGGAAAGCTGCGGCGCGAATAGGCGTCGAAGACGGCGGTCAGCAATCCTTCAAAGGTCTTATCGTACACGAATACCGTCATGATTCATCCTTGAATTGAAAGACTAACTGGCGGTCGTCCGTATTCTTCCGTCCCGCTTTTCGGGTGAGGATTTGACGGACAGCCTCAGGCGACACTTCGTTGATCGTGCGGACAGGCAGTTCGTGGCAAGTGATGAAATACTGGGCTTTCTTCATCACGACCCCGATCTTCTTCAACTGTTCCGTCCCCAGGCGGGAATAACGGCGGGAGACGACGATCAGTTTCGCCGACTTCACCCCGATGCCGGGCACGCGAAGGAGCATCTCGTAATCCGCCTTATTGATATCGACCGGAAACTGTTCCGGATGGCGCAACGCCCAACCGAGTTTTGGATCGACTTCCAGATCGAGATCAGGATAGGCATCGTTCACGATCTCGTCCACCTTGAACTGATAGAAACGCAGAAGCCAGTCCGCCTGATACAGGCGGTTCTCGCGCACCAGCGGCGGTTGCTTCAAGGCCGGCAACCGGTTGTCGTATTCGTTGACAGGGATAAAACCGGAGTAATAGACACGTTTCATCGTCGGACGCTGGTAGAGGGCGGACGAAAGGCGAAGGATATCCTTATCCGAATCGGGCGTCGCCCCGACAATCATCTGCGTACTCTGTCCGGCAGGCACAAAACGCGGGGCGTGGCGGAAACGTTTCCGCTCTTCGGCACTCTGCAACACGCCTTGCTGGATGTAACGCATCGGCTGGAAGACACTCTTAAAGTCTTTTTCGGGCGCAAGTATCTGGAGGCTCTTCTCGTTCGGTATCTCGATGTTCACGCTCATACGGTCGGCATACAGCCCGGCTTCGTTCACCAGTTCCTGACTCGCTCCGGGAATACTTTTCAGATGGATATAGCCGTTGAAACGGTACACAGTCCGGAGGTCTTTCACCGCCCTGACAAGGCGTTCCATCGTGTAATCGGCATTGCGCACGACACCGGAACTAAGGAACAATCCCTCGATATAGTTGCGGCGGTAAAATTCGATCGTGAGGTTCACCAGCTCCGTCACCGTCAATGTGGCACGGGGTATGTCGTTGCTGCGGCGATTGATGCAGTAGGCGCAGTCGAAGATGCAATAGTTCGTCAGCATGATCTTCAGGAGCGAAATGCAGCGGCCGTCCTCGGCAAAACTGTGGCAAATACCCCACCCCGCCGCACTTCCGATCCCGCCGCTCTTGTTCTTTCGCGACGTTCCGCTGGAAGCGCATGAGACATCATACTTAGCCGATTCGGCCAGTACCTTCAACTTCTCAAGCACTTTTTCATCCATAATTATACTAGGATTTCCAGACAAAAATAAGAATAATCTTTTAAGTATTCAGTCTTTTAGTCTGGGAATATCTCCAATTTGCCGACCATCTTGGCTGGATCCACCCACTCGTCGAACTCTTCGGCGGTGAGCACCCCCAACTCGACAGCCGCCTCCTTCAATGTCTTATTGTCACTGAAGGCTTTCTGTGCGATAGAAGCCGCCTTGTAATAGCCGATCTTCGGATTCAAGGCCGTGACAAGCATCAGCGAATCATCCAGATGTTTCTGGATCGTCTCCTTCACCGGCTCGATACCGACGGCGCAACGGTCGTTGAAGTTCTGACAACCCTCGCCTATCAGACGGGCACTATGCAGGAAGTTATAGATAATCATCGGCTTGAATACATTCAGTTCGAACTGCCCGTTAGCTCCTCCGACCGAGATCGCGACATCATTGCCCATCACCTGGGCGGCAATCATCGTCAAGGCTTCGCACTGCGTCGGGTTGACCTTGCCCGGCATGATGGAAGAACCCGGCTCATTCTCCGGCAAATGGATCTCGCCGATGCCTGCACGCGGACCGGAACTCAACATACGGATATCGTTCGCAATCTTCATCAGGCTGACGGCAACCAACTTCAAAGCGCCATGCACTTCGACAATGGCATCATGCGTGGCAAGCGCTTCGAACTTATTCGGCGCCTTTACGAAAGGTTGCCCTGTCATTTCCGAAACCCGCTTCGACACACATTCGTCAAAGTTCGGGGGCGTATTGATGCCTGTTCCGACCGCCGTTCCCCCGATCGCCAGTTCGGCAAGATGCGGCAAGGCGTTCTTTATCGCGCGGATTCCATGCTCCAACTGAGAGGCATAGCCACTGAACTCCTGTCCCAACGTCAGCGGGGTGGCATCCATAAAGTGCGTACGCCCGATCTTGACGATCGGCATGAAATCCCGGCTTTTCTTCTGAAGCGTCTTAAGCAGCTTTTCAAGTCCGGGGAGGGTGACCTCTTTTACCATGATATAGGCAGCGATATGCATGGCGGTCGGAAACGTGTCGTTGGAGGACTGCGACTTGTTCACATCGTCGTTCGGCAGCAAAACCTTCTCCTCATCCGTCAGCTTACCGCCGTTCAGGACCTGGGCCCGGTTGGCGATCACTTCGTTCACATTCATATTGGTCTGCGTGCCGCTTCCGGTCTGCCAGACCACCAACGGGAACTGGTCGTCGAGCTTGCCTGCCAATATCTCATCGCAGACACGCCCGATCAGGTCGCATTTCTCGGCCGACAAGACACCCGCCTCCTTATTCGCCAGGGCGGCCGCCTTTTTCAGATAAGCAAACCCGCGTATCACCTCTTTGGGCATACGGTTAATATCTTGGGCAATCTTGAAATTGTCCACGCTGCGTTGTGTCTGTGCACCATAATAGGCATCAATGGGGACTTTCACTTCCCCCATCGTGTCTTTTTCTATCCGATATTCCATAAAAAGCAAATTTTTAATGCATTTCCTAACTCAATTATTCCGATTGATATCTTTCCGCCCATTCCAGAACGGTCGGACTCTTTACATCCACTCCGAACTCCTGCGCTTTCATTAATATCCGATGAGCCAAAAGCGGTTTCTCCTTTTCTGAGGCATACCTGAAATAGGCTTCCGCTGCCCGGACATGGGTGGCATCGGGGATGGGAAACTCACGGGTCTCCGGAATACCGAAATCCGAAGAAGGGAGCATGCCCCGTTCTTCGGTTGTCAGTTTGTCACTCAGGTGTCTGCTTGTTGTTGCCATAATCGTCTGTGTTTATAAAGATGTAAGGTAAACAACCGGGCAGGCAAAAGGTTTACAGATCGGAATACAGGCCGAGGCGGTTGCCTTCGCTATCAGTAAACAGCGAGAAGTAGCCTCGTATAACAATTAAAGTATTTTCACCTCTAAGACTTGTTTGAAAAGAGGACTTAGAGGTGGGTACTCTCTCTGTTTAAGTTAAACGAATGTCTGCAAATGTAATATTATCATCCCAAGTGGGTTCTTCTATCATATCAATGTCAGGTAAAAGAAAATCTTCTTTGCTTGGATGTTGCGCTAAAATTTGTTCATCAGAAATTGATAGTCTTGAACGAATTTTTTTGAAGAATTTTACTTCTGTATATTCTATGTGATTGTCTGCTTCAATCATTCTTATGGACAAGTCTATTATTTGCAATTCATCTTCTAATGCCAACTTTTCCGCCGATAATTCATTCAAATATTTCCTGAGAAACAATGCTCCGTTTTTGTTAATTGCAGAAATGTAGGCATTCAATACATTCTCCACATCCACTCCTTCAAGTATAGACATCTGCACACAGACGCTTTTTATCATGTCTATCTCTTCTTGCGCAATGTCTCCGTCGCAAGCCATGCAACAGAACATTGTCTTTAAAAACAGTTCTTGATTTATCATAATAATTTCTATTTAAACCCTATGCGAGGGCGTTCTTTATTTTGTTTTCTTGAAAAATCTCCGTTCATTTCTGTTTTAATTATGTCATATCGTTTTATTTCTTCGATACTTAATGAGGGACGGGTGCTTTGTATGGCTATGAGTAAAAGACTCATTGTGATTTTGCTGTGTTGTTTCAACGCTTTTCTTGCTGCATCGTTGACTATTAGTTCTATGTTGTAGATAATAACTGAAAAGTACTCCACTTAGTAATTGAAAAGTATACCACTAAGTGCGTCTGATTAGACGGTTCAAATATAGTTATTTTTCATTGGATTTCAACATTTTTTGTGTTTCTTTCA
>NZ_CDRTCT010000049.1:0-3179 GCF_977054455.1 Parabacteroides sp.
AGATCGTAAGGTATTAAGGTGGTTATAGCGTTGGGGATCCACCTCTTCCCATTCCGAACAGAGAAGTTAAGCCCAACCGCGTCGATGGTACTGCGTAAAAGTGGGAGAGTAGATAGCCGCCGTTTTAGAAGTCAGTCAAAGCTGAAAGAAAGAGAAGGAGTCAGTCCGAAGGGATTTGACTCCTTTTTTGTATCCGTTAGATCTTTAGAAAGAATTCCTTGATTCCCTTTATTAATTCCGGTTTACGGATAATCCTGTTTAGTTCTTGATGTGATTCACTTAATCTGATTCTAAAAATGTTGTATATTGGAAATTATTGGTAGCGTACAGCTGTTCCTGCGGCAGTAACCATCAGCATGCTTCCATTTCCTCCTACGGTTTCGTAGTCCAGGTCAATAGCGATTACAGCGTTAGCACCCATCTGTGCCGCATGATCGCTCATTTCTTTCAAGGCGGTTTCTTTCGCCTCTCGTAATACGCTTTCGTAAGAACCTGCACGTCCTCCGACAATATCCCGGATGCCTGCGAAAAAATCTTTGAATACATTTGCTCCGATGATCGTTTCACCGGATACGATTCCGAAGTACTGGGTAATTTCTTTTCCTTCAATCGTGTTAGTTGTTGTAAGTAACATAGCTTTTTAATTTAATCGTTTAGGGACAAATATAAGATAAAGGGCGAACCAGTGTACTGATCCGCCCTTTGTTTTTATGTTTCTTTATATGAATTTACTTTACCGGTTGATCGGCCATGATAAATTCCAGCTTGCCGCCTTTTATGATGTCGTTGTGGCTGATGAACGGGGTGTCTAAGATTTTGCCGTTCAGTTTAACTTCTTTGACGTATTTGTTGGCTGCACTGTTGTTCTTTACCTGGATTTCGAATATGCCGCCTTTTACATGAATAAGCGCTTTGTCGATCATCGGACGGCCCAATGTATAGACCGGAATGCCCGGAGCAACCTGATAAATGCCTAACGCACTCATCACATACCATGCGGACATCTGTCCGCAGTCTTCATTCCCGATGATGCCGTCCGGCTCGTTGGTGTAGAAATTCTGCATAATCTGGTCCAGGCGTTCTTGCCCTTTCCAAGGAGCATCCGTCCAGTTATAGAGATAAGCCATGTGATGGCTTGGTTCGTTACCGTGAGCATATTGGCCGATCAGGCCGGTAATATCGCCGGAGGCTTCTTCTCCGTCAACCTGGGAAGAGGTGGTGAACAATGTGTCCAAACGCGTTTCCAGTTCCTTCTTACCGCCGATTGTTTCGATGAAGTTGTCCATATCATGCGGTGCAAAGAAACTCCACTGAAAGGCATTTCCTTCGGTATAATCGCTCTTCATGTGGGAAGAATAACGAGGGTTGAACGGTGTACGGAAAGAACCGTCACCCATCACTCCGCGCATCATCTTGGTCTCCGGGTCTAAATAGCGCTTATAATATTCAGCCTTTGCTGCGTATTCTTCGGCCAGTTTCGTATTACCTGCTTTAGCGGCGATCTGGGAGATACACCAGTCATAGTAGGCCATCTCCAGTCCCCAGGAAACAGATTCAGGAACCGAGTCGGCCGGGACAAAGCCATACTTTTCCTTATAATAGGGGTGGCGGGTAATCAAATCCAGTTCACGCGTCCCTTTGAACTTCTCTGCCAGATCGTCTCGGTAGACCGAAGAACGGGCCCCTGCTTCAGCCCAAACACTCAGGTCACCTTCTGCCAGGTCTTTAGTCACTAAGTCCGCCAGCACAGAGACCGCCGGATACCCTACCATGCAACCTGTATAGCTGGAAGCTAACGGCCATTTTGGAAGGATTCCTCCTTCTTTATATCCTTGTACGAGTACTTTTCCCCAGTCGGCAGCCCGTTCCGGTTGGATGATCGTCATCAGCGGATGCAAGGCGCGGAAAGTGTCCCAGAGCGAGAAGACAGAATAGTTTACATACCCCGGTTCCGCCCGGTGCACCTTCTTGTCCATCCCTAAATAGCGCCCGTCCACATCCTGATAGGCATAAGGCGCGATCATAGTATGATAGAGAGCCGTGTAGAAGTTCACCATCACTTTCGGATCGGAACTTTCAATCTGGATGTCGTTTAAAGCCTTGTTCCAAATATGTGCGGATTCGGCTCGTGTAGCGTCGAAATCCCATCCCGGCAGTTCGGCCAGCATATTCTTCTCCGCACCGTCCGTATCGACAGGAGAGATCGCCACTTTTACATACAGCGGTTTGTCGCTCTCCGCAAATTTGTAATGGAATTTCAGGTCGCCCGGAGTGTTGAGACGTAAGAATAAGGAATCCTTCCGTAAATTCCCGTCGATATACTGGTATAGCGTTTCGATCGGTTCCGAGAACGTGATCCGGTAAGAGACGGAATGGAAATGAGCCCATCCTTGTGTCTTGACGGTCCCTTCCACTGTCGAATCGTTTACAAAAAGATATTCGTTCCCTACTAACTTATGTCCCCAGTTCGGTTGCAGCACATGGCCGAGATCGAGAAGGACGCGGCGGTCCTTCGGATTATCGTATGTGTATTTATGGAATCCGACACGGTCCGTACTGGTCAGCTCCACATCGATCCCGAAATTGTCGAGACGCACCGCATAATAACCCGGCGTCGCTTTCTCCGTCTCCTTTTTGAAGGTCGCTACCGGCTTGATCGAGTCGCCACCGGAGAAAGGCAGGACCGCCACATCTCCCAAGTCGCCGATACCCGTACCCGATAGGTGCGTATGGCTGAAAGCGTATATCTGGTTATCGTCATAATGATATCCGCTGCTGGCATCCCAGCCCATGATATGCGTATCGGGGCTGACCTGTACAAGTGCAAACGGACGGGTAGCACCGGGAAAAGTATGCCCGTGAAACCCCGTTCCGATAAATGGGTTCACATACTGGATCTCATCGCGTAGTCGTTCCTCGCCGGACGGTTGGCTGCAGGCTGTCAAAAGTCCAAGTGCCGCAGCCTGAAGGAATAGGATTGTTTTCTTCATGTTATATTATCTGTGTTTTATCTCCTAAACGAATAAATTATTATTTTTGACTTTACAAACTTAGAAAAAATCTCTGGAATAACCTCGAAAAACGGGTGAAATGACACTAAACGACTTAATATCAGAGTTGTTACGGTGTCAAATGATGACAAGCCGAAAAAGCGGAAAACGCAAAGAAAAGCGGATTTA